>CAZLDQ010000083.1:0-23397 GCA_964558295.1 uncultured Planctomycetaceae bacterium
GGGCCAGGAGTCCATCAGCCAGCAGCACTCGTCGATCTGGTGGATCAGGTTGTCGACCATATGGCCGGAGCCGACCCAAAGGAGGTGGATTTTTCCAAACTGAAGTTGATCCATGAGCTGATTCGCCCGTGGGCCGACATTGCCGAGCCGGCCGCGTCCGCCCAGCCGGTTGGCGCGGATATAGGAAAGCTCGCCCATCTCGCCGCTATGAATCTTGTCGATCAGTGCGGCGCGGGCGGGGGAATGGCGGCACTGCAACCCGGCGGCGATCTTCACTCCCTTCTTGTCCGCCTCTTCGGCGGCACGGAGCATCCGGTGGAGGCCCATCGGATCGGGAGCGAACGGTTTTTCCATGAAGACGTTGATCCCCTTCTTTACGGCATACTCGACATGTACCGGCCGGATATACGCCCGGGTGGTGCACATCGCGACGTCGCCGGGGCGCAGGGCGTCAATCGCCTGCTTGTAGGCTTCAAAGCCGATGAACTTGCGGTCGGCCGGCACGTCGATTTTCTTGGCAAAGTCCTTTTCCAGCGCCTTGAGCGAGACGTCGATCTGATTGGCGTCGAGATCCGCCGCCGCGTAGAGTTGGATCGGCCCCTGGTCGTCGATTCTCAAGGCGTTGGCCACGGCGCCCCGGCCACGGCTGCCGCAGCCGATCAGGGCCAGACGGATTGTGTTGTTCTCTGCGGCGTGGACCGTGGGGATCGAGCCGGCCAGCACTGTGGCGCCGGCGGCGACTGCACTGCTTTGCTGAAGAAACTGTCGTCGCGTGACGTGGGGAGCATCGCTGGGTCGTGTCATGTCGCTTTCCTCAGGTTGTGGGTGTAAAAGAAGTGGCAGGCAGATAGATAGGTAGGTTGGGGTTGTGGAGGGTGTACTGCCCCAGCTTAACGCGGGGGCAGGAGTAATTCAACGGGTATTTGCCATTTCCCGTTCCCCCAGACGGCCAGCGAGCTTGCGTGCCGTGTTCTGGTTGGGAAAGCGGTTGGGAAACGCGGAGGGCCAGCCCGCCGGCGAAATGGACGCCAGTTCCTTGGGGGCTGCTTTCCGGGGACATCGGGAACACAATTGACAACGGCCACGCACGTAACGAGAATCGGTAGTATTCGCCCACCAAAACGGTTTCAGGAGTAATCATGCCGATGTTTGGGAACAGTCGCCTTGTTCGAGGATTGGTCATAGGGATGGTTCTTGCGGTTGGACTGGCTTGGTGTGGTTTGTCACACGCCGAGCCGGCGGTCAAGGGGGCACAGCCCAAGACGGTGCGTTTGCTCAATGTGGGGAACAGTTTTTCGTACAATGCGACCCATTATCTGAACGACCTTGTGCAAGCGGCCGGACATCGGCTCGTTCACCAGCACGCCTCGATGGGCGGGGCGACGTTGGCCCAGCATTATGAAAAATACCAGCGACATGCCCAGGATCCCACCGACGCGAAAGGGCTTTACGCTGACAAACGCAGTCTGGCCGAAAAGCTTGAAGCCGAGCGATGGGATTTCGTCACTATTCAGCAAGCGAGCTTTCACAGCTTTGATCTGACCACGTATCGGCCGTATGCGAAAGAGCTTTGCAAGGTGATCAAGAAGCACGCCCCGCAGGCCGAGATCCTCATGCACCAGACCTGGGCCTACCGCTGCGATGATCCCTGGTTCCAGGGGAAAGGCAAGCCGGGACAGCCGGAAAGCCAGGAGGCGATGTATCGAAGCCTGACGACCGCTTACGAGACGATCGCCGGCGAATTGGGCCTGCGTTTGATCCCCTGTGGCGACGCGATGTATCGGGCCGATACCGATCCCGTCTGGGGCTACAAACCCGACAAGACGTTTGACTTTCAAGCCGTCCAATCGCCCTCACTACCCGACCAAACCCATTCGCTCCACGTTGGCTGGCATTGGAAGAAGGGCAAGCTGGAGATGGACGGTCACCATGCCAACATGGCTGGCGAGTATCTGGGCGCTTGTGTGTTTTTCGAAGTGCTCTATGAGCAAAGCGTTGTCGGCAACTCCTTCATTCCCAAAGGGCTCGATGTCGATTACGCCCGTTTTCTTCAGCAGACGGCCCATCGTGCCGTGGAAACCCGCCGTCGGCCTACCGTCCGGTAGTCGGATGTTCTGGTGACTTTCGTTTTCGCTGGTCGGGGGACGCGGCGAGTAAGTTCGCGGGCCAAATGGGGTGCATTGCTTGCTTTGCTGGCCGGTGGCGTCGTCTTGGCACATCTGGGCAAAATCCGGTAGCATGGTTGGACGGGGCAGTTCTTAACCATGATGGATCGCCTGATGAACTGGGGAAAATGTTTGCGACCTGCGACCTTGGCGAAACTGGCCCTGGCTGCCGTGTCGACCGTGGTGACCCTCGGCCTGTTGGAGGGCATTCTGCGCGTGGTCGACTGGCCGGCTGAAGACCCTGTCTGGACAACCTGTCCGGAGACGGCGTTTTGCTTCGCTCCCAATCTTCGTTATCGCCACATGTCGGCCGAATATGACGTGGCCTTTGAGACCAACCAGCAGGGCTTGCGCAACGACGAGATTGGCCCGAAGCGGGGCCCACGTATTTTGCTCCTGGGGGATTCCTATACCTGTGGCTACGGGGTTGAACGCGGCGAGATTTTTGCCGATCGGTTGCGTGAGCAACTCGGCGTGGATCTGGTCACTGCGGGGGGGGGCGGGTTTGAGAGCATTCACCAGTTGCACTACTATCGCACGAAAGGCCGGCAGTTCCAGGCGGATCTGGTCGTTTTCGCCCTCTATTTGGGCAACGACCTGACGAACAACGGCCTCTGGGAGTCCCAGGCTGACGGTTCGCTGCGCCGCCGCGACGGCACGTCGCCTTTGGTCAATCGCCATACGCCGAAGCTGGTCTGTCTTCTAAAGCGATCTGTGCTTGTGCGCCGCCTGTACCATGTCTTTGTGGATCGTGTTGAGGACCATGGCGTTGACATGCCCAGCCGCGAGTACCTGTCGCTTTGTACTGCCTCGCTCGATGAGACGGCGAAGACGCACTACCGCACGGCCCAAGACCTGCTCCTCCAGCTTCGCGACGAGATCACAGCCGATGGGGCCCGCTTCGTTGTCGTTGTGATTCCCCCGCGTTCTGCCGTGGAAGAGCCATTGCCCGAGGCGTTTACCTTGGACGATCAGAGCGGGTCGGTATATGACCTGTTGCGTCCGACACGCGAGATCGGCGAATTCCTCCGTCAACACGGCATTGAGCATCTTCTCCTGACCGATGCCTTGCGGGAGGACTTTCGCCGGCTGAAGACGCCACTCTATTTTCCGGTTGACGGCCATCTGAACGCATTGGGGCACCGTTGGGTCGCGGAGCACGCGCGGCCGGTTCTATCCGCAATGATAGCCGATGCACCCCGTGCTACATCCGGGAAGGAGTGAGTTGGCTACGCCACCGGCGCGCCACTCTCTGCCAGGCGATTGGGACGCGACCAGACAAGTCGGGCCAAGAGCGTGTCGCCGGTCCAACCATCTTTGGGAAGGCACTCGCCGACGGTGACCCACGACTCGTCGGGGGTGGCGTCGGTGATGTGAAAGTTGCCCATTCGGGCGACGTGGTCGGGATCCTTGATCCCATCGCCTCGCAAGGGGAGGGCGATCTGTTCGGTCTCGCGCAGAAGGCGAAGCCGCTTGAGGTCGACCTGGGCCACGTAGAGCGGCGAACGCCAGCGGAAGACGTTGACATTCGTCTCGCTCTTGCGCGTGTAGACCAACAAGAGACCGTCGCTATGGCGCACCCAGTGCTGCTGCGTTGTGCTCATCGATAACCGGCTGCCATCCTCCCACGCCCACGGTGTGGGCTTGGACCACTCCAGGCCATCGTCCGAAACACTCACATACCCACAGCCGTCCTCGGCACGAATGGTCATATAGATCCGACCATCAAATTGCGTGAGACTGGGCTCCAACAACCCGCGGGCCACGGGCAACCGTAGCTCGTGGCATGTGGCCTTGCGGACCTGAAGCCGCTCGCCGTCAAACGTGCAAAGCACCGACCCGACTGCCCGATCTGTTCGGCCGATAGGGCCGAAGGTGAGCGGGACGAGCAAGTCGCCATTGTCCAGCGTTACCCGCTGACTACAACCGCAGGAGTAGATGGCTGTTGCCCGTGGATCGTCCCACTGGAGTTTGCGAAGTTCCGACCATTGGCCTTGAGCGTCGCGCACCGTATAGACTGGAAAGCGGGCCGTGGAGGGATTCGTCAAGCGGCCATTCTTGTAGTAGACATTATGCCCCATCGCCAACACGGTGCGGGTCGGCGCGTGGTAGGTCGGCACCACGTCGCAGACTCCGTTTTCCAATCCGTCGGGAAGCGGTGTGCGGCCGAGGACCGGCACAGGTGCTGGCTCGCTCCAGGTGCGGCCGAGGTCCTTTGACTCCGACCAGTGGACCGGATGGAAGTAGTCGCTCCCGGAAATCCGCTGGAGCGTCATCAATGCCACGGGTAACGGATCGCCGGGAATCATGCATGCTCGGGGATGGAACCAGGCAGGGTTCTTTCCCCGGTCGTTCCAGATGACCGACCGTTGGATTGTACGGATCAACGGTGAGGGCCTATCCTGGGCCAACGCTCGATCACCGAAAACGGCTGCCGCCGCCGCGGCGGCACTGGTGCGCAGGAATTCACGACGAGGGAGCATGGTGTGGGTTCTCCAAAAAACCTCGGTCTGTATGACGTGAGCCTCGTTGGTTTACGGAGCCGATTTGGGAAAGCGTACTGAAAGCTCCACACTTGTTACGGTTAGCGACGCCGGTGAAGTGTTCGTTACCCGGATCGTGTTATAGCCGTCGACAAACGCCGCTGGGCTGAACGTGAGTTGAGTGTCGTTGGCCGCGGCGTGGTCGTTGAGCGTCACTTGGGGCTTGCTCGTCTCCGGCTTGAGCGACAAGTGGGCCTCGCCTCGGGCCTCCGGCAGCGGTTGGGGCCCGACAAACAGGCGGAACTCGGCCGACTGGCCCGGGGCGAGCGTCTTGGGCAGGGCCGCGGGGATCGGCTTACCGGGGACGTGGATGTCGACAAACGTCACGACATAGCTGCGATCCTTCGTGGCCAGGGTGTCGACCGAGTGCATTTCTCTGAGCAACTCGGGCATCTGGCGTCCGACGTCGAAGTAGTTGAACAGGTAGATCCCTTGCGAGCCTCGGGCCAAAGCAGCCATCGCTGCTCCGCGGCGTCGCTCGGGCGTGTTGGGGATCGTCGGGGCGCCGGGATACGGCTCGACACGAATCTCCAGCCCAGCCGTCACCCCCACGCCGGTGCCCTGGAGCCGCTCGATCCATTGTTCCACGGGAATGTCAAAGTCGGTCGTTGCCCAGAAGGGAGCCACGACGAGATGGTCGATCAGGCCGGCTTTCGCCCAGGCGACGGCGTCCAAGCCTGTGCCGAGGGCCACCTCGGGTCGGGCCGGCACTCGGGCGACCAGCAGAATCCGGTGGTTCCACTTCTGTTCCGCCTCGTGGACCACCTGCCGGACCTCGCCCATCCAAGCCGTCAAGAGCTTCGCCCCTGCGGCCTCCTCGCCTTCGCGGAAGTGTAGGGGGAACCGGTTCCAGTCCAGTTCCAAGCCATCCATGTCGTAGCGCTGGCAGACCTCGCGGATCAGGGCCAGCATGTGGTCGCGCACTGGCTGGAGAGCGTAGTTCAAACAGCGGTCGTTCCACGCCTTGAAGCGATCTGGATAGCGCCAGTATTCGGGATGATTGCGCCAAAAACGGCTGTGTAGCGGCGAGTCGAGCAGATGGGCGTCGTGGACGTCGTTCATGCGCAGGCTGACCCAGGGGCTGATCTGCCGCTTGCGGCAACGGTCGATCATACGCTGCATCGGATCGATTCCAGCGTTGAGCAGGACTTGCAGATTGTGGGGCCAGCGACGATAACCCTCGCGAAGCTCGGGCGGCAGGCCCCGGAGGAACGGCTGTTGGTTGTCCTGTGTCGGATCGAACCCTTCGCAATGCGGCTCCCAGGCTTGGCTGGGGAAGCCCGTCTTCTTCGCATTCGCGCAGAGGAGCATGACGGTGACCTGGGAGTCGGCCAACTCGTCGACCAATTGGTCGAGCCGTTCCGGCTTCATGGTTCCCGCCGGGTCGAACGTGAATCGATTACTGTCGTCCTCGTTATAGAGAATCCCACGGATTGGAAGCGGTTGGGCTGTGACGGACGGTCTTTTTTCGGCACGACTCGTTGCCAACGCCGTAAGGCAAATCCCGGAAAGAGCGATGAGACGAATGAACCGTCGAGGGCAGATCATGGTGGGGCTCCGGAGGGTTTTTTCTTGGGAGGCCGTGCCCCTACCATAACTCCCCGGACACCTTGCGCGAAGCCCCCAGTCGATCTGGGACTCTTTTGACTCACTCTGGACCAGAGCTGATGGTTTCAGCACCCGGCCGTGGCCAAAAAGACGGCGAAGGATCTCCCGGCCATTCCACTTCCCACGTTTCCTGAACGGGGGCCGATGCGGACCATTGCGCCGGGCGTTGAGTTTGGCGAAGTGCGGTTGGCTGTCCCGCCCGGCCAGCCAGGACGCCAAGGCCGGTTCTATCTCTATCTCCCTTCCGGCGACCATGCGCCGCGATTGCTCCCTTGTGTGTTGATCGCTCCGGCCGGTTCGACACGGTTGACCGGCATGCAACTGCGCGCAGAGGATCAAATGGAGCATACGCCTTGCGTCAAGGCGGCGTTTGCTGTGGTGGCTTACGAGCTTGACGGGCCGCTGGATGCCCCGGGGACCTCGGAACGATCGGCCTTCGAGCAGTATCCGGCTGCGTTGGTGGGCTTGGTCAATGCGAGAAACACACTGGAGTATGTACTCCAGAAGATGTCTGAAGTTGATCCTCAGCGGATCTATGCGGCCGGCCATAGCTCGGCTGGAACGATGGCGATCGTGTTGGCCGAGGTTGAACTGCGGATCCATGGCGGTGTCGCCTATGCGCCGGTCACGGATCTGGTGGAACGTACGAAGCCGACGTCCCCCCAGTTGAGGCTTTGGGTGCCCGGCAGCTTCGAATTCGTTGCGGAGTGGTCGCCGCGAACCCACGAGACGCAGATCCATTGTCCGGTGTTCCTGTTCCATGCACGCGACGACCCGAATATGCCCTTTGATGAGACCGCGGCGTTTTGCTCGCGGCTTCAGGCGTTGGGCAAGCAGATGACCTTCAAGGCGGTCGATTCGGGCGGTCACTACGACTCGATGATCCGCGAAGGGATTCCGGCCGGCATCAAATGGCCGCAATCGCTCGCCCCCCCGGTTCGTGGAGCAGCGGAACCGTAGACTCTCTGCTTTGCCAATTGTCTTGCCGATATCCGCGAGGCTTGTGCGGGGCATTTGTTCAGGTTTTGTGTTGATTCCACTCCCTTTTCGCAGGATGCTCCGTAAAATTCTCCGTGAGAGGGGCTAACGATTACAAAACCCATTCAGGAAGGATTCGAGGACGATGGCAGATCGGACGAAAACCGAACAGAGACCGTTGCCTCAGACCGAAGCCGAATGGAAAGAGGTCCTGACAGCCGAGCAGTACTACGTGACGCGACAAAAAGGGACAGAACCGGCGTTTACCGGGGAATACTGGGACTGCAAGGAGCCGGGCATCTACCGGTGCGCCGGCTGCGGGACCCCGTTGTTCAGTTCGGAAGCCAAATATGATTCAGGGTCTGGCTGGCCGAGTTTCTGGCAACCGGTTGCCGAGGAGAACTTGCGGACCGAGGTGGATGACAGCCTCTTCATGCATCGCATTGAAGTGCTTTGTCGCACCTGCAATGCGCACTTGGGCCACGTCTTCAAGGACGGCCCCGAACCAACGGGGTTGCGGTACTGCATCAACTCCATTGCGTTGAAGCTGGACTCGTCGGCGGGATTGTCGGACGGATGAGCGGCCCGGCGAGTCTTAGTGATCGCTACAATCGCTACAATCGCTACAACCGGTACAATCGAAAATCTTGCCCCATGCGCTGTGTGGCAAAAAGGCAACCTTTTCCAGTGGCGGGGATTTGTCCGTAAGGCGTGACTTTGTAAGGACCTGCGGCGTCTGTCGGCAGCGACCGCTCAGGCAAGTTGGCGAAAAAGCAACGATTGGGTTTGCTTTGGGGCCAACTGCGGGCAATGTTTTCCCAGTCCAGCGCCGGCCGAAGAAGTACACCATACGGCCGCCGCGGTAACCAACCCGCGTGCCAGGTGGATCAGGTTTCCACTCCCTTGGCCATCTCGGCCGGCGCAGAGTTGTATGTCCAAGACGGGCGCGTGAGAGGAGGAGGTTGGCGATGCGAACAAATCGTTGGTTGGCCACGGTTCTGGTGATCAGTGGGGCGGTCCTGGTCAATACGCCGGCGTTCGGCGCTCAGACCGGCGGGGCTTGGAGCGGTGGTTGGGCCGCGTTCGGCGCTCCGGCCTGTGGAGCCCCAGGCTACGGCACCATGGCTCCTGGCTGCTGTGAACTGCGTCCCACCTGCTGTGATCATGTGTGGGACGGCTATTGTCAGAACAAAGGTTGCCACAAGAGGCATTGCGTCAGCCCCGCGGCTTGCAGTGTTCCGGCATGTGCTGGCTGCCAGTCTGGTATGATGTCGTCGTCCATGCCGGCGGTTCCCGCATCTATTCCCGCAGGCAGCGCTTTGGAGATGTTTCAGCAGGTTCCGCCAAGTGCGTCCGGCATCAATCCCCCATCATCCCAGCCGACGGTTGCCCCAGCGAAGCCGGTTGAGGCAGCTCCTACCGTTACGAAGTGAATCGTGTGTGCTAGCAGATCTTTCTGACAAGAAGCGAAAATTCCTTTACAGTGTTCCGCTCGTTTCGGTCGATAGTTCTAATACTCACCTGCCGGGAGGGCGGGACATACGATGTCCCGTTTCAGGATAGAGATCATGGCAAGACGATGGATCGGCTTGCCATGATCTTTTTTCTTGCGCCACGTGGGGCCATGAAAAACCCCATCGATCGTCGTGGCAATCGATGGGGCTAGGGCGTTTGCTTGCGGGATTCTCCGCAGGCTCGCTATTTCTTCGTGCTGTCGTTCGCACCAGATGCGGTCAGTTTCTTCAGCAAATCCTTGGCGTCCTGCCGCAAGCTGAAGGGGCCGGGCGACTTCAGGGCCTGTTCGAGCAATTGGCGAGCTTCGTCCTTACGGTCACGCGCGACTGAGACACAGGCGATGTAATAGGCGGTGTCGGCGCTCATCTGGCCGCCGGTGATGGCTTTGCGCAGGGCGCCTTCCGCTTCCTCCAACCGGCCCAGCTTGTAATAGACCCAACCGAGCGTGGAGAAGGCATCGGCTTGATTTGGGAACTGACGGGCATTCATCTCCGCGTATTCGAGGGCTTTTTTCTTGGCCGTATCGTCCTGCTCGGCCAGGGCCAACGCCATGTTGTTGCTCGCCGGGAAGTTGCTGGGCGATTTGTCGAGCACCTTTTGGAAGCATTCGGAGGCCTTCGGGTAGTCCTTCATGTACAAGGCGACGACGCCACGAAGGAAATGAGCGTCCAGCGAGGTGGCGTCCAATTGGATCGCAGCGTCGGCCTGTTCCAGGGCCTGCTGGAACTGCTCGGTTTGTAGCGACCACTCCGCGGCCACCAGCCGGGTTTGCAGATCCTTGGGGGCCGCGGTCAGTGCGGCAATCATCCACTTCGTGGCGCCTTTTGTGTCGCCGTTGCGCTGGTAGAACTGGGCCAAGATGGCTTCGGGAGTCAAGAAGTTCTCGTTCGCCTCGCGGGCGACCTTGAGCTTCTCCAAGGCCTCGGTCGGCTTCTTCTGCTGGAAAAGCACCCAGGCCAATTGCTGTAAGGCTACGGTATTCTTGGCGTCGATGCGGAGCAACTGTTCCCAATACTTCTGTGAAGTGGGCCAATCCTGCCGGTTCTGAGCGACGACCGCCAACCCCTGCAGTGCGCGGCGTTCGAGGATCTCCTTGCGCCGGCTGTCGCCTTGGAACTTGGCCACCAACTGCTGGGCCTTCTGGAACACCAGATCGGCTTCCGTCCAACGATATCCTTGCACGGCCAAGTCGCCAAGGATCACGTAAGCTTCCGGATCGTCGGGCATCTCGGTGACGGCCAGTTCGAGTTGGTTCCGCACGGCGGCCGCCTGTTTGGCCTGGGCCAACCACTGGGCCAGCATCAGCCGCGGCGGGGGGAGGGAAGGCCGCTTCTTGAAGGCCGCCTCTAGCAACGCTTTGGCCCCTTCCAAGTCGCCACTGCGGAACCGGTTTGAGGCCTCTACGACTTCCTCCATCTGTTGATCCGCTGGAGGGTTAGCCTCTTTGAGGGTATCAATCGCCACCGGCTCGGCCGAGAGCGGTTGCGTCCCAAGTACCAGGCTCACGAGCCCAGCGATCAGAATGCTGCTGAACGCGTGTCGCATTCGTCTACTCCTTGATGAGTGCACAGAGGATTTGTTTTCTAAGGGAGGTCTCGCGCGGCGAGGCCGCCGAGAGTTCAAGACTAGAGTACGTCGAAACCGGTCACCCCGCAAGGATGCCCCACGGTGGACGCCAGAGCCAGATGGTCAACAGGAGGCGGCCAGGATTGTCCAGAGTGGGCTCTTTTGAAGGCTACGCAAGCATTGGGGACAATCTTTTGGGGTTACTTGAAATGGCGGGTGGTCGCTAGTAGGATCACGGGGGTTTGCGGATTAGTGTTTTTCCACTTCACACTCTTCAAAGGAGGGCAGACGATGAGTCCTGCACGTTTTGGCCAATTAGTCAGTTGGGGGGTACTGCTAGTAGTAGTCTTCTTGGGGCCTCCGGCCATGGGGGAACCGGCGGCTTCTGAGAAGAAAACGGCGCTCGTGGTGGAAAAAGGAGCCAAGGCGACCGTTAACGTTGCCGTGGCGCCTGCTGCGAGCGAAAAGGAAGAGACGTCTCGACGGAAACGATCCAACCACCAGCTTCCCCCATACTATGCGGCGGTGGTGGACGAACAGCAGCGGGCGAAGATCTACCAGATTCAGGATGAATATGCCCCAAAGCTTTCGTTGCTGAAGGCTCAACTCGAAACGTTGACCGCCGAACGCAATGAGAAGGTGGCCGCCGTGTTGACCGAGGAGCAACGGGCGAAGGTCGAGACGCTGAAGGCTGAGGCGAAGCGTAAACGCGCGGCCAAGGGTAATGGAGCGGTGGAAGCCCAAGCTACAAGCCGTGCGACCGCAAAGTAAACGTCCCGGCCACTTTCAAGCAACGAGGGCGACACGGTGGGTTGGGCCTCCGTGTTGCCCCTTTTTTGAGATTGAGATCATGTGCCCTGGGGGGGGCCGCATCCGTCAGCGCAGCGAAACCATGCGGCTTCGGCCTTCATCTTCGATCCAGATCTTGTCTTCGCGGGCGAGCCAGCCGAGTGCTTGCATGACCGTGTCGCGGGGTTCACCAACAGTCTTGACCAGCTTGGCCAGACTCATCTTCCCTTGAGCGGACAAGGCCTGCCAGACTGCCCCTGCTGTCTCCCCAATGTGCGTTACGTGTGGATTGGGGCCTATGGTCACAAACCACCTCCTCTGGGATCGTTTCCCTTCTGCCGGAGTAAAAGAAAACCAATACAATGAATTATAGGGCAGACTCTTGAGAAATCGTACCATGAACCGGCCGGAGGGGGCGACGAATTGGACCGCTGCGTTGGGTGGGAGGATTGAAAGGGGAGGGCTGACGATGTCGGACAGAAAGAAATAAAGGGTTCGATTGGCTATGCGGGAAAAGCCGATCGAACCCTTTGACCGTGAAAAAGTGGTGTCCCGGAACGGGTTCTAGGTCGCCAACCAGGCGATACAGTACCTAAGATTCACGGTTTGCTTGCATCAGTTTTTTGGCTCAGCCAAGCCCAGGTGTGCGGGCACCTGAATCCTTCTGGGTCTTGGGCTCGGCTGACGTCTTATGGAAGAAGCAGATCTTGTGCCAAACTCAGTTACTGCGGAAAACCAATTCCTAAGAATGATCCCAAGTGGTTTTTCAGTAACGAGTTAGCAAAAATAGGCTCAAGTCGGTGAAGATTGCGGTCGCACGCCCGCCGGGTTGTAAAGCTTACAAACCTTGGGAAAAGCCTTCAGACACTCGAGGAACCCTTGAGGTTTTGAAGGAAGCTCGTCGTCATCGCCTGAAACACCCGCTCGATCCGCTCATATTCGCGGTCTTCCGCCTGACAGAAGATCGCATACGTCGCTTGAGGGGTACTGAGGCAGCGAACCGTAGCCGTATTGGTCAGGTCGAGATAGTAGAAATTGAGGTCATAACCTGCCAATTTTTGCCCCGCGATCGTCTCTTGGGTCTTCTCCGACTCCAGTTCATGGTACTCTTCTTCCATGGCCTTAACGGCTGCTTGGGCGAGTCGCTGGGGATCGGTTCCAAAGGGATGGATACTGAGGGACCAAAATGCCCCCCCAGGGCTGTATACGGTTACGGAGTTGTGGCCGGAGACCGCATCGTCTTCATCGAGCGTCCAGTTTTCCGGATACTGGAACGCGACACCCAACTTGCTATACTCGCCTGGCATATCCTCCTGCTCCTTCCAAGTCCCCTTTGGAACATCGTAGCAAGAGCGACGAGAGGTGGGAACCCACTAGATCAACTTGGTTGGGAGCAGGGGATCGAATCTCAGGAACTGGGATAGTCGCTTTGAAGCGGTTCTGTTACGATCGTCACCCAGCTCACCTAAATGCCGTGGATTTCCAGCGGGTGGGACTCGTGATGGCCGATTTTCGGTGGTGGTAGCTCGTCTTGGGAGCGGATGGATCGACGGGTTCTGTTCCAGGCGCAAGGGGTTGCTGCCATTGGCTTCACGTTCACCAGGGAGTGGGGATGCGAAGCGTTCTGTTGTCAACGCTCATGCTCGGGGGAATTCTGGCAGTTGCTTTGCCAGGTTGCCGTCTGACGGGCAGGGATGGGCCTGTTCCGCGGGCTTTGGCGGTCAGCCGGCAATTGTCGCAGCGTGGGGTGGCGGCGATCGAGCGGGGGGATTGGGACGAGGCGGAACGATTGTTGTCGCAAGCCGTTCGTGCTTGCCCGGCCGATGTTGATGCTCGCCGCCATTATGCCAGCGCGCTTTGGGAACGTGGGCTGCGGCAGAAAGCGATTGCCCAGTTGGAAGAGGCGAACCGCTTGGCCGGGGAAGACGCGGGGCTCTATGCGCTGATCGCCGAAATGCGTCTGGCGATGGGCGAAAGAGATGAGGCTTGGCGGAACGTTCAGCGGGGGATTGACCTGGATCCGAAGTTAGCCACGGCTTGGGCCGTGCGTGCACGCATCGCTTTGGAGAACGGGCAGACTGAGCAGGCCTTGGCCGACTACCACCGTGCGGCGGGATTGGCTCCCGACGATCAGCCAATCAAACTGGCCATTGCCGAACTCTATCGCCAATTGAATCAGCCGCAACGGGCCTTGGCGGTCTTGCACAGTCTGGCCGACAGCTATTCTCCCGGGGAAGAACCGGCCGAGGTTCTCCGGCTCCAGGGAGAGGCGTATTTGGCCTTGGGCCGGTACGACGATGCCGTGGAGAGCTTTGCGGCAGCATGCCGGCAAGGAGGCCCGACTGTTGAGACGCTCTACCGGTTGGCCGAGGCGCAGTGGTTGGCGGGCCGTCCTGCCGAGGCGGCGGCGGCCGCGCGGGAGGCCTTGGCCTTGGAGCCTGCGCATCAGCCCAGCCATCACCTGCTGGATCGCATGCGTCTGGCCCGTGAGCCCGAAGACCCCACAAGACGATGAGGCGACGAATTCGATGCCGGCGTTATCGGCCGCAAGACCGGTTTTGCCGCTGGTAACGGTTAGGGTAGTTGTGGCGTTTGTTACGGGCCTTGTTTCTTTGCCCGAGGAGCGGATGGCCACCTCCGGCAGGCCCTGTTGTGAAAGATCACAAGCTAAGATTGGTGGAGAAATTGCTTTTGCTGTTGTTGAGAAAAGGAAGACGCCATGTCGCAAGGGCTGGGTACTCCGAACGAACCGTTTGTCGATCGTCGCAGTTATGACACGGCGTTGCCACCGCCTGCCGGGCGCGAACGCCGCCAGTTCACCAACAGTTATGAAGGGCTATCGCCCCAGGCGATCGAATTGGCCCAGGCGATCGACCAGTACAAGATGCGCCACCGTCGGCGGTTCATCACCTATGAAGAAATGCTCAGTGTGATTCAATCGCTGGGCTACCAGAAGGAACCGTTACACGCCGCCGCGGAGTAACGGTTCGTTCAACCGGTGAGCGGTCAGAAGTCCCACGGGCCGACCTGAGAGATCGACCACTTGGGCAAGACTCTCTTTGGCACTATGCATCCGCATTAGGGCGTCGATGTAGGTGTCGCTCTGTGGAATCTCGAACAGACGCCGTACTGGTGCGATCCGATCTGCCGGATCCAAGGCCAGGTCGATTACGCGTACATAGCCGATCAGCTGAGGCTGCGGGCCAGGCTCTTCAATGGGCACGGCGGGCAGACGCAGACGTTCAGCCAGTTGAAGGACTTCTGCTTTCGTCATGGTGGTGCGCGCACGTGGAATCTCGTGGAGGGGGATGACAAACCGACTGATCGGTTGTTTGGCCATGGCGAAAATCCCCCGGGCCAATTGACGCTGGGACGGATGCAATACGCCGGCCTCGTGTCCTTCGTCCAACAAGTGCCGCAATTCTCGACGTGCGATTGCCAATTGGACTTTTTCGGGCATATCGCGGGCGAACAGGGAGAGGAGGAAGTTCAATCCCCAAAGGAGCATGCTGATCGGCAGGAAAAGGACGGTGCAGAGGAGGAACAGCGGGCCTCCCCTCCTTAGTAGCCGGTTGGGCGAATGGAGATAGAGATTCTTGGGCAGCAACTCCCCATAGATGAACAGAATCGGTGTGATTGCCAACGGGGCGATCAGTTCGGCGAAGCCTCCTTCCGAGCCGGTCAGGGCTTGGGTGCCGAGGACGGTTGCCAAGGAGACGAGGTAGTTGGCCAGGTTGTTGCCGACCAGGGCGGTGGCGATAAACAGCGTCGGTTGGTTGGTGAGCAGCACCAAACCACGAGAAATCCAGTCTCCCTCCAAGGCATCCAGGACCAGGCGGATACGCGTGGCACGGTAGAATCCGGTTTCTGATCCGGAGAAGAAACTGCTGAAGAAGATCCCGATCAGGCCCAGGAGCAGGGCGATCCAGATCATGATTGCGCCTCCTGGGACTCGTCACGAAGTGTCAGTTCGATCAGCAGATGTCCGGTATCCGGTGCCTCGAGGACGTGCAGCTCGAAGGGTCCCCAATGGCAACGGTCGCCTGGTTGCGGAAACCGTTCTAGGGTTTCCTGAAGTACTCCGCCGACAGTCAGGCTTTTGCTCGGTGGGCGTTCGACCTCGAAGTGCCGGACGAGACGCCGCAGGCTTGTCATGCCGGTCACGTGCCAGAGGCCGGGGGCCACCTGTCGGATCGGCACGCGTTTGAGCAGTCGCTCACTACGGCTGGCCGTCGGGCTGAAAATCGTATCAAGGATGTCGTCGAAGGTAAGCACCCCGATGGTCTCGCCAAACTCGTTGATCACGGCGGCCACCTGCCGGGCGTGTCGCTGCATGAGTTCCAACGCGTCGGCCACCGTGCTGGACCAGGGAACGTAGACGACTGACTGTGCCAGCCGTTCCAGGTGCTCGTGAGGGATGGCTGTCAGATCGGCCAGACGCACGGCGCCGGCCACCTCGTCGCTGTCTGGTTCGGCGACCAACAGGTAACCGCTGTCCGGCAGTTGATTGGCGACATCGGTCAAGGCCACGGGGGGCCGGAAGACGCGGAGGCGAGGACGCGGACGCATCAATTCGTCCACGCGGATTCCCGAGAGGGTGATAATTCCTTGCAGTACTGTATGTTCGTGGGCCAGCAGCGCGGCGTCGGCGGTGGAATACTCGACCGCCCGTTCCAGGTCGCGGATATGCAAGTAAGGCTCCGGCTGGTACTTGGGCCAGAGAACCCGTTGCGAGAGAAGGTTCGCCCAGCGAAAGGCGGGAATCAGCGGGTCCAGTAGTCGCACCAATCCGGCCAAGGGAACGCCCAGCAGGGAGACCAGTGCCGGAGCCCAGGTGACACCCACGGTCTTGGGAACCATCTCGCCGAAGATGATCAAGGCCAGGACCGAGACCACGGCCAAGGTGCCGGCCTCGGCCGTATGGCCGGCACGTTGCATTTGAAGGCTGGCGATCGAACTGATTGCGAAATAGGTGAGGTTGACCAGTAGGTTCCAGAACAAGATGGCTGTCAGCAGCCGATCGGGATTCTGGAGGAGGCCTACGGCGAGTTGTTGGGCGCGGTTGCCGTGTGCCAGACGCTGGCGTTCTCGTGGAGTCAAATAGAATAGGGCCGATTCGCTCCCGGAGAAGAACGCGGAAACGAGCGTCAGCAGTCCCATTGCGGCAAACCAGGGGGCATAGGTCGCGACGATCGCATCTCCCGGAAGAGCCGGAAGAGAGGGAAGAGCAATGGGCAGGAGGCCGCCGACGACGGCCGCGCAAAACGGAGCACCTGCCGGACGGTGGGGGGCGGGGGACGGGATGCGAACTCCTGCGTTCACTGTTCTCCAATCGTCGTTCGCCCAGTGGCGACGTCAAACTCGTCGATGGCCGGAATCAACATGGCGATGATCATGAAACCATAGGCGGCTACGAGCGCCACGAAGACCAAGTGGGGCTGATGGAGGAAGAGACTGGTAATCGCATAGAACGTGGCCAACGGACAGGCGAACGACGCCAACCCGATTGCCGGAGACGGATTACGGACTCCTAAGGCCAAATACAAGCCGGCTCCCCCGAAGATCAACAGCCCGAGGAAGGGCAACTGGGCTTCGAAAGAACCGCTGAAGGCCATCATCATCCGCATGCAGGTCGCAACGCCCAGGAAGAGGAAGAAAACGGTTCCCAGGCTGGTTGCGATGGCGTTCCGGGAGTTGGCGTACGTAATGCCTGCATGCACCCCCAGCATGGCCACGAAGAAATAAAGCACCGCCAGCCCGACGAGCAAATAGAGCAGGTTCTCAAGGCCCAGGGCCCCTTCGTGCCACAACCAGAGGCACAGAAGCATCGGCAGAACGATCATCTCCTTGCAGTTGTACAACACGCCCCCGAGCTTGCCGAAGATGAACTCCTTGGGGGTCAAATCGCTGACCAAGAGGAGATCGATGGCCCGGGTGTCCCGTTCGCTGGTCAAGGAAGTCACGGCCTGGGCGTTCACTAGTACGAGGCTCAGCAGGAACAGCGGCACCAAGGCCCAGGCTCCCTGGGCTTGGGTCATCGCTTCACCGGAGTGGAGTATCCAGTACAGGCTCCCGGCGGCCAGACCAAAGAGGGCCAGATAGACCAGGCGGATGACCAGAATCTTGCGCCCATAGGCCCAGGTGCAGATTTCCCGCCAAAGGATCGGATTATCCCAGACGGGGCGGGTAGGTGACGGTACGCGGGGCACGTTGCGCATCGAGCTGGAGACTTCTTTGCCAGCCACGGCGGTGGACTTGCCCGTGGCTGTTCCTTGGTCTTGCGCTGCGTCGTATTCCGCTCCCCAAATGCTTTGTCGATGCCAAGTCTCGTCTTCGCGGACCATCGGTTGCGTTTCCCGTGAGGGATTCCAGACGCGGACCAGGGCCACGGCCAACCCGTTGAGCACGAGGACGATGGCCCCGGTCATCGCGAGGAAGAAGTTGACCGGCGTCTGCAGGAATCCGAGGGCTGGATCGGCTTCCAGGTAGGGACGGGTGGCTTCGAGAATGGCCTGCCAAGGGCTGAAGGCGATTGCCCAGGTTTGGGTGGCGATTCCCGCCCACTGCGTCCCCGCCGCGCCGCTTGCCACAATCTCCCACACGGTCAGCCACAGCACCAACACCAGCACGGTCATGGCTACGGCTTGGAAGGTCTTTTCGCGCCATAAGGCTAGCGTGGAGCCCAGACTTCCCGCGACGACGGCTCCCGCTAGGGTTACAGCAAACACGCGAGCAATCTGCCCGACAGAGACGCCTCCAAACAGCATCGTGAGAAAGAACAGCGGCAGTGATGTTGCCAGGAGCACGACAACATTCAACAAGCTGGCCATGAGTCTTCCCAGGACCAATTCGCCGTTGGTCAAGCGGGTAATCAGAAGCAGGTCAAGCGTATGGCGATCCTTCTCCTGAGCCACCGCACTGGCGGCCAGCAGGGCTGAGAAAAACAACGCCAACGTCAATTGCAGGGGGGCGAGAATCTGAAACAGGATTGCGCCGAAACGGGCCAAGTCGCCCACGTCACGCACCACTTGAGTTCCGGTGAGCACCAGCCAGGCCGTGCTCATGAGGACCAGGAGCACCAGCGCGTAGATGGTCCGGGCTATATAGATTCGGGGACGCCGAGGGGTGATCGCGAATTCACGGGTGAAGACGGGGCCGATGAACAAGTCAAAAACTCCCTTGTTGGCGGGGAATTGCCTCTGCCTTTTCCCATCATAGCAGAACTGGTTTTTTTGAGGAGATGGCTCACAACGGCCGCGCCGGATGTTTGCCCCCTTTTTACCGAAAACTCATATTCGCTTCGCATTCCCAGAGGCACAAGACTCGGAAGGGGCCAAAAATAACGGCGGAAGCTTGGCTCGTGTTGGCGGGGCGATACCGAGCACTTCGGGGGGGGCTGGGGGGCTGATGGATCGTCGGACAACCGAGTGGGTTTCCCGGGCGTGCGGGGCTCCCCCATTTGACCGAAGTGCAAGTGTGACCTAGCCTTTCTTCAGTGGGCCATCTGTTCGACAGCCTTCAGGAGACTGTCAACGGCTTTGGCGCAGGACTTTTGTAAGCCGTGTTGGTTGGGCAGACGTGAAGAGCAAGCACCTTATGGCGGAAAGTTCGATCGTTCCTATTCAAACCGATCACCTTGCGACTCCAGAACCTGTCTGGATGGCGGAACTCCTGCTGCGCGAACTGGAGCAAGCCTCGGGGGGGGCGGTTCCGCCGCCCGTCATCGACGGCCATCCTGACAATCAACTGGTGCAGGTTCGTTTAGGCATCGCCAGCAGCCTCTATACGGCCTTACGTTGCCGGCATGCACCAGCGGCCGGGCATTGCTTGCGTGTGGCGTTGACCTCTTCGGCGTGGGCCTTATGGCTTCAACTTTCCGGCCAGCAGCGCGATGTCATCGAAGTGGCCGCCTTGCTCCACGACGTGGGCATGATTGGCTTGCCTGACCAGATCCTGCTCAAGCCAGGCCCCCTCGATACGGACGAGACCCAGTTGGTCGAGCAGGCTCGGAACATGACGTTGGAGATCCTGCATTGTGCCTGTGCCGAGCCGGCGATCATCGAAATCGTCGAGAATGTGGGGGCTTGGTTTGACGGCTTTAAGGGGGGGTATCGCCTGGGGGGGGAGCCGCTCCCGTTGGGGGGTCGCATGATTGCCGTCGTTGAGGCCTTCGCCGCGATGACGCCCGATCATGTCTTTCGCCCAGCGATGAGCCAGGAGCGGGCTTTGCACGAGTTGTTCGAATTCGCTGGTAGCCAGTTCGATCCGGAGCTGGTCAAGCAGTTCGTGCAGTTCTACGCCTGTGACTTGTCGCAACTTCGCCTGGAGGTGGCCCAGCGGTGGCTCCGCACCCTTGACGAGGAGGTGGTCAATTCTTACTGGGAACTGAACCATCTTCCTCGCCAAGCTGGAAAGTCTAACGACGCATCGATCTATCAGAATCGGCTTCTCGACTACATGCACGATGCGGTTGTGTTTGTTGATGCGGGACTGCGCGTCGTGCAGTGGAACCGCGGAGCGGAACGTCTCAGCGGCATTCCTGCCGACAGTGTCCTGGACCGTCAATGGTCTCCGTCCCTGTTGAGCGTTCGCAATGAGAAAGGGGAAGTGCTGGCGGAAGACGACTGTCCGATCGCGTGTGCCTTGCAGTCGGGGGTTCAGTCGTTGCGGCGGTTGAGCATCGTCGGGCGGAACGGTCGGGCAATCTCGGTCGACAGCCATGCGATTCCAGTTACGACAGACGAGGGGACTGTACTTGGGGCTATTCTCCTGTTGCACGATGCGTCTCCGGAGAGGTCGCTGGAAGAACGCTGCCAGACCTTGCACGAGAAAGCGACCAAAGACCCGCTGACCCAAGTGGCGAATCGGGCGGAGTTCGACCGTGTCCACGAGGCGTTCGCTCGGCGTTTTAAGGAGCAGGGCATTCCTTGCAGTCTGATCATCTGTGATCTGGATTTGTTCAAGCAGGTGAACGACAACTACGGTCACCAGGCAGGGGACGAAGCCATCAAGAGCCTGGCCAATCTGTTGAAGAATTCTTGTCGGTCCGGTGATCTTGTGGCACGCTATGGCGGCGAAGAGTTCGTGATGCTCTGTGCCGATTGCGACAATGCCACGGCGGCTCGCCGGGCGGAACAGATCCGCAAGGCGCTCAGCCAATTGGCCCAGCCGAGAATGGATGGACGTTCGGTGACCGCTAGCTTCGGCGTTACGGAGATCCAATCGGGCGATACACCGGAGACGATGCTTCGCCGTGCGGACCGGGGCCTCTTGATGGCCAAGGCCAAAGGGCGCAATATGGTGGTCCAACTTGGCAGCGGTTTTGACGGCGAAGCTACGGAAGGCGGTGAAGGGGGACACAAGAAGGGACTCTTCTGGTGGCAGAAGCCGGCGAGCCCGGTCATGATCCTGGAACAAGACCTGATGACCCCCGTGCCAATCAAGGTGGCGATCGAGAAGCTTCGCGGTTTTGTCGCCGATCACGAGGCAAAGATCGTATCGATTGATGGGAACCACGTCACTTTGGAAATCGACGATAGCTTGCATCCCTCCCGACGCCGCGGTGATCGGCCGATGGTGTTTTCCGTCGAGTTGTGCTTCGAGGAGGAACAATTGGAAAAGGTCACCTCCTCGGGCGCGGTGGCGAGGATGGTCTCCCGGACGAAGATCCACGTGGCAATCACGCCCTGCAAAAATCGCGACCGTCGCCGAACCGATGTGGCCGAACGGGCTCGTGAAGTCCTGGCTAGTTTCCGGTCCTATCTGATGGCTACCGTCGAGGATTCGCCGTCATCGAAGGGCGTGTGGCGACGCGCCAAGGCGATCCTCGCCCCTTGGTTGACTCAACGCTGATTCGAGGACGCTCCACCCATGGCTCGCATTGGCGTAACCATCTCAGGGATCGAACGTACCCTGTTGAATCGCTTGGCTGACGCGAATGCCGCGATCACGCTGAGCAGCCTCCGCCTGGCGACCGAGAAGAACGTTAACGCTCCCAAAGACAATCCCTCGGCCTTTGTCACGCTCAGCGGGTTTCAGAGCCGGCTCAGTACCGTGACGGCCACGATGAGCAACGTGACGGCTGCCAGCAGCCTGATCGGCGAAACGCAAACGACGTTGGACGCGATTCGCACGCAACTCGACACGATTCGCGCCGAACTCGTCAAAGACGAAGAGCGCACCCTGACTCCGGAAGAACGTGCCGAATCCCAGGCGGTGATTGACGCGGCCATTAACCAGATCAATGCCCTGGCCACAACTTCAATCGATGGCCGCCGGCCGCTGGACGGTTCGGCCAACTACCTCTTCTCCGGACGCAATTCGAGCCAAGTGACCGACGTTACCGTTTCCTCCAAAACGGCGGGAACTTCGCGAACGATTTCGGGCAGTGTCACCCAGGGCGCCACGCAGGCCTCCCTCGTCTATACCGGTGCAGGAGGCGCGACGACCGCCAGCGCGAGCTTCACCCTGACCGGAAAACGGGGAACCGTCAGTTTCAGTGTCGCCAACGGCGAGGACTTGGACGACGTGGCGGAAAGAGTCAACGAGAATAGCCACAAAACGGGGGTCGTCGCTTCCGTCAACGGCGACGAGTTGACCTTTCGCAGTGTCGAGTACGGCAGCGAGGCTACCGTGGGGATTGCCGTCACTTCCGGCTCCTTCGATGTCACCGGTGGTACGGGCGGCGTGGCGACGGGAACCAATGCGATCGTTGAGATCAACGGCCAAACCTATGATGATCATCGGGTCCAGGGAAACCGCGTCACGGTCAATGAGAACGGGTTGACCTTGCAGATGGAATTCGCCCCTGGATTCCAGGGCGAGTTCGATTCCTTCACCATCTCGGGTAGTGCCCTGACCTTTGCCGTGGGGCCGAACCTCAACCATCGCTCGACTCTGGCGATTCCAGGCTTACAAGCCAATCGACTTGGAGGGCTTAGTGGGACGCTCGACCAGATCTATTCAGGCGGCGACTATGCGGGCTTGGACGCCAATACCTCGCGAGCAATTCGAATCGTTGACGAGGCGATTGGCAAGCTTGAGCGCGTGACAGGTTCCGTCGATGGCTTCTTCAGTGCCACGATCACCTCCTCCTCCAATCTCCTTTCCGCTCTTCAGGAGGAACTCACCACGGCCATCGTGCAGACCGACGGCTTTAACCAGGAGGAAGAAGAGGAACTCTTGGCCAAAAATCAGGGGCTGGCGCTCAATGCGATTGCCGGCCTGACGATCTTCCAAGAGCAGCGTTTGAACATCATCAAGATGATTCAGCACCTTGCGGGGCTGACGCCGTAATGGCTATTCGCTTCGCCGGTCGATTGGCTGGCTTTCTGCATGGAAGAGCGACCCTCCCTCGGCTTGTTGTGTGACGGCTCCCTTGCCGACTAGCTTACTCATGCTAGAATAATGTCAAGACACGCTGACATTATGCGGGTCGGCACTCGGCGGTCGTGGCAAAAAAGTAGTAGGAAAAGCCGCGAGGTGCCCAGGTTGTGTGTACCTCTCAAGAGTGGAGAGACGTTCCATGCCGTATCTACTGCCTGAATTACCCTATGCGTATGACGCCCTGGAGCCTTACATCGATGCACGTACCATGGAGATCCACCATACCAAACACCACCAGACCTACGTAACGAAGCTCAATGAAGCGATCGCAGGACGGGGGCTGGAAAATCAGTCGGTGGAGGAGTTGGTGGCTTCGATCGACCAATTGCCGCAAGAGATTCGCACGGCGGTCCGGAATCATGGGGGTGGGCATGCAAATCACTCCCTGTTTTGGCGGGTTATGACCCACAACGGTGGTGGCGAGCCACGAGGGGAGCTCGCTCGGGCGCTGGATCAACAATTTGGCAGTTTTGAGGGTTTCAAACAGGCTTTTACCAAAGCTGCGCTGGGTCGGTTTGGGAGTGGCTGGGCTTGGCTGAGTCTTGATGCAGACAAGAGACTGCTTGTCGAGGACACGGCTAACCAGGATAGTCCGCTGATGGTCGGACATACCCCTCTTCTCGGCGTCGACGTTTGGGAGCACGCCTATTACTTGAAGTATCAGAACCGTCGTCAGGAGTATGTCGAAGCGTTTTACCATGTGATTGACTGGGATGCGGTTGCTCAACGTTACCAGGAGGCGCTTCGCGCGGAGGCGGTGCCGGGGGGCAGGGGAGAGGGCCTTCCGGCCACAGCCCGACGATTGTTCAACACCGCGATCTGCGTGTGAGACGGGTTCTTTGCCAGGC
>CAZLDQ010000084.1:0-16202 GCA_964558295.1 uncultured Planctomycetaceae bacterium
TCGCCCGCTTCGATCGAATTTGGCCTACAAGGCGGAACACGCCGTCGATCTGGCCGCGGGTTTGATCCTGGCGGCCACTGTCTATCCTGCCGGTCAGGCGGACCACAGCACGGTCGGCCCCACAATCCGCGAACTCCAAGAAAACCTGCTTGCCGCTGGCACCGCCTGATGTCCCCCTTTTTCCCACGGCCGACCGCACACCGGAAGTGATCTACCGTCACCTGGAGGTAATGCCTGGTCGCCACCGCCGGAGAGTTCCCAATCCACTACGAGACAACCGGAATTGGGGCATTCTCCGCAAGCTCCGTTTCCCGGGTAGCCCGGAGGTTCTGACACAGCTTCGGCCACGGCTTCCTCCCGAAACCGGAGTGCTGCCACTTGAGCAACAATAGCCCCGGACACACGGAGGGTCTGGGAGAAGGAAAACCCTCCGTGGCCGGGGCTCGCAGGGGAATGCCCTGGGGACCGTGTGGCGAGACTCAGACGTTCTTGCCGCGAGTCACCCGTTCCAACTCGGCCAGTTGCTCTGAGGCGAGCAGCCGGTCGATGTCGAGGAGAATCAACATCCGATCGTGGAGCCGAACCAGACCGGTCAGGTAATCTTGTCCCAGCGTGGCAACGGTCGGTGGAGGTGGTGCAATCTGCGTCTGGGAGACTCGCAGCACTTCACTCACCGCATCGACGATGATCCCGATCGTCCGTCCGTCCACGTTGACAACCATGATCCGGGTGTCGTCGGTGGGCTCGCCCTCAGGCAAGCCGAAACGGAGCCGCAGGTCCACGATGGGAATCACCGTGCTCCGCAGGTTGATCAGCCCCTTGATGTAGTCGGGCGTTTGAGGAATCCGCGTAATTTCCCCGAGAAGGATGATCTCGCGGACCCGTGTAATCTCGATTCCGTATTCCTCCTTATCCAAGCGAAAACTCACCAGTTGGAGGGTTCCCGTAGCCTGGGCCAGGACGTTTCCCTGTTCCTGGGCCTCTTCAACGACAGTCGTCATCGATAATCTCCGAGGGAAATGAGTGGTGGGGCGTAAGATGTCCGGTGGGGCGAGAGACGTCAGGAGAAGCCTCGCGCCGCCACCGAACGATCCGAGAGGGATTCGGGCCTCTTACGCATTCACTTTGAACCGGTTGACCAGGTCTCGCAAACCTGACGCCTGAGCGCCAAGCTCTTCACTCGATGAGGCCATTTCCTCGCTGCCCGCGGCGGTCTGTTCGGTGACATGAGCCACGCCCTGAATGGCCTTGGAGACTTCCTCGGCGTTGGCTGCCTGCTGGACCGTGGCCGTAGCAATTTCCGAAATCTTCGCTACCGTGGCCTGGACACCCTCGATGATCTCCTTGAGTGCCTTGCCCGTCTCATCGCTTAACTGGGCCCCTTCCTCGACCCGTTGGGTCGATTCCTTGATCAACGTGGAGATCTCACGCGCCGCTTGGTTGGAACGCTCGGCCAGTTTGCGGACCTCGTCGGCCACCACTGCAAAGCCCATCCCATGTTCTCCTGCCCGGGCAGCTTCAATCGCCGCATTCAAGGCCAGGAGATTGGTCTGGCTGGCAATCTCCGAAATCACCTGGATGATCTCGCCGATCTGCTGGGAGCTGTTACGGATCAGTTCCATTGCTTCGATCGACTTGGCCACCGCTTGCCCCCCCGAGTCGGCCAACTGGCTGGTCCGCTTGGCGACCTTGTCGGCTTCGATGGCATTCTCTTTGACGGTTTCAATCGACCGGGCCAGTTCCTCGATCGAGGCGGTCATCTCCTCGACACTGGAACTCTGCGCCTGGGCGCCGGAGGCCAAGGTCTGCGAGCTTTCCGCGATCACCCGCGAGCCCTCGCTGAACTGGGCCGCACTTTCCGTGACCTGGCCAATCACGCTGGCAAGATCTTCGAGCATCTTCTTGATTCCTGCAGCCAGTTCATCGACCGGCTCGGTCCCTTCGACGTGCACCGTCTTGGTCAGGTCGCCCTGGGCTGCTGCGCCGACCACTTCGAGCAGGTGATCCACCTTGCGGCGGAGGATCTCGGCCGCTTGGCGTTCCTTTTCCGCAGCTTCAGCCTCGCGTTCCTCCGCCTCCCTCTTGTCGCGGAAGAACTGTCTGAGTCCATCCCCAAGTTGACCAAGCGCATCGCTACCGGTGACCTCGATCTCCTTGGAATAATCGCGTCGTCCGACATGAGTCGCCACATCGAGGATGTGCCTGACCTTGCGGTCGGCCTCTTCCGCCTCGCGGCGTTGGGCCTCGGCTCGTTGGCGTTCCTCGGCAGCCTTCTGGGCCTGGGCTTCCTGCTCGCGGCGGGCTGCTTCCTTGACATCGTCCATCGCCTTGGCCACGGCCTGGATGGTGCTGTTGAGCGAGACGGCCATCTCCCCAACTTCATCCTTCGTGTCCACGTTCAGCCGCACGGTGTAGTCGCCGTCCGCGACGGAACTCAGAACACGGACCGTCTCCGTCAGCGGATTGGCAACGACTCGAGCAATAAAGTAGCCCAGGGCCATGCTCAGGAACACCGCTCCGACAACAAAGGCCACCACGAAGTTTCGTGAACTGGCATAGATGAGGTCACTCTCTTCGTAGGCCTTCTTGGCCAGCTCAGTCTTGGCGTGCACGAGACTTTCGAGTCTGTCGCTCAGTTTATTGGCGTCCACTCGAGCGTCTGCGAGGCATCGCTTGGCCTCATCGTCTTTCTGTTCAAGTTTGAGGTGGAAGAGCTTCTCGTAGCGGCTAAGATAGCCTGGAAGCACCTCTTCGATTTCCGCGATGGAAGCCTTGCCTTCCTCGGTAACCAACGTCTCTTTGCACTCTTGGAGCGCCTTCCGCAGGTCCGCCGAGTATTTTTCGAAGTTCCGAATGTGTTGTTCAACGTTCGCCTTTTCCGTTTCCAGCAATGCCTGCCGGACCGCCCGACCGATCATCAGGACCTGCCGATTGGCTTCTTTCGCCGCCGACAACCCTACGAGGTCGCGCTCGTAGAGCGTATTGAGCAATTCGTTGATCTTCGCCATACTCGTGACCCCCATGTAGGCCACGCCGATCATGATCACACAGACAACGGAGAAACCCAAGATGAGCTTCTTCACTGTCTTCAAGTTGTAGAACCACGACATCCGACAAATCTCCACTAACACAGAACCGTGTTGATTCGGTTCGGAACCGTTCCGAACCACGTACAGCCTTCTCTCTCCCGCAGACACTACGTTCCTGTCCCTGCGGATCACTCTTCCGCAGAAAGGGGGTTGTCACAAACGGCTGTCCGTGGCCAATGCGAAGGCGGAGGAGGCTCAAGGCCTCGCGGCAATCGCGTTTGATCGTCCGTGTTGCTTTGACGCGAAGTCCCGCAAGCTCTGTTTCGTTGCAGGCAAGAGGGATGCAGGGAATACACACCAGCTTCAAGGGCTTCGGCGTGCAGGAGAATACACTGACAGGCATCCAAGAGGGCGTTGACAGATCCGGTCGTCATGGGACGCTGAACGCATACGCCCCAACGGAGGCAATCGCTCATGTCATGAACCAGCCGAGCGATGCCCGTAAACTCAGCGGCCAGGCAAACCTGCTCCTGTTCACACAACCGGACGATCAAGCCGTTCAGGTCTTCATCCTGCCCCCTTCGGAGACGGTCCAATTCTTGAATAACCTGGGTTATCCGTTGCCGCGTCTGGCCGACATAAGCCGTCACTTCGACGGGCATGCGTCCACTGTTTGCCATGGTGTGTCTTGCCCCTGGAGGCCAAGAAAAAAAAGAGGCACAACCGAATCGCATCTGACTCGCTCAGCCAGCGATTCCGTTGTGCCTCGACTCACGGGCCTTGCGCCCGCCCGACAAGGCGGCCCGCACCTTGAGTGCGGGACTGCACACAGGCTATTATCGACTTCGTGTTCGAAACAGTTTACGCATTTGCTCCATTTTCTCTTATCGACACCGATTGCGCATGTTGTCGAGAGAAAAGGTGTCAATTCCCCCGATGCGCTCCGGCCGCCCTGCAGGGCAGTCCCTCTCAACGCCACTTCGTGGAATGGCGGCGTTGGTTCGCCTTACGGACGTATTCGAGAAGGTCGCCGAAATCGAACGGCTTGACGAGATAGGCCACCACCGGCAATTCAACGGCGCGAATTGCGGAACCGAGCGATGGATAGCCGGTGACGAGGATCATTGGCATCATGGGAGCGATCTGCGCAGCCTGTTCAAACAACTCGAACTGAGTGTTGCCAGGCATTTGCAGGTCAGCGATCAGCAAATCGTGGCGATGGAGCGAGAGAATCTTGAGAGCCTGAAAGCCGTCCGTTGCGCAATCGCACGCGAATCCTTCATCGCGAAGGAGTTCGGCGGTTGCTTTCAAGAACGTCTCCTCGTCGTCGGCAAGTAGGAGCCTGGGCGTTTGAGACATACAAGAAACGGTTGCTCGTGCCAAACGGAGCTTTCAACGTCCTCACGGGTTGCTACAGTCTAGGAACCGCCCACGCCGGGACGGGCGTCTCTGCTGGACGGCAGACCGAGAAACAAAACGAGGCACTATCCCCCAATGTGTTCCGAAACCATGCCTGGGGATAGTGCCTCGTCTTACACGCCTACGAGCGTGCTCGGCGGACTCGCCTGACGCAACGGTCAGGCAGGCGGTGTCCACCGTAACTCTAGCACAGAAAATCAAAGATTTTCCACTTCCGCGTCATTTTCCCACTGGTCGAGCACGACCTGAAGTCTGTGACGTAACTGGCCGAGCTGTTTAGACTTAAACGCATTTTTTGTCCGTTCAAGCACGTCAACGGTCTCACGGAGAAGGTCGGCCATGGTCTCCGTTCGGGCCAAGGCACAGATCCAACGTGGCTCCGGCTGTTGGGAGTGTCGGGCCAGCACGCCGGCCAGGCGCTGGAGCTCCGTCAGTGATACGGCCACGTTTTTCAGCGTGCCCGCAACGAAGGCGTCGATCAGTTGGGTTTGGGGGCATTTGACCGGCTGTTCGAGAAGTTGCCGGATGCATCCAATTTGCTGGCTCCAAGTCTCCAGCTCACGCTGTACGGATCCCATTGTCTGATAGACCTTGGCTTGCTCAACACAGCGGGCCACCGTGCTCAAGAATTGTTCAAACACCAGTGGCTTGACGAGATAGGCCACCACGGGCAGCCCAATCGAATCGATGGCCGAATCCAGTGAAGGATAGCCAGTGACCACGATTACCGGTAAGGCCGAAGTCACTTGTCGCACCGCGTTGATCAATTCCAGTTTCGGATTGCCCGGCATCTGGATGTCAGTGATCAACAGGTCATACTTCTTACGGCGAAACAGCGCGAGTGCCTCGGTCGCGTCGCAGGCACAGTCACAACAATAGCCCTCGTCGCGCAGCAGCTCGGCCGTGGCAAGGAGAAAGGTCTCCTCGTCGTCGGCGAACAAAATGCGTCCGAGTTCATTGCCTTCCCGGGTGGGTACTTCGTCGATGCAACGGCAGCTTAACACAGAACAGACTCCCTTGCCCTATTTCAGACTGCAACTCCACGGATCCCTGCAGGGCTTCAACAATACCTTTGCAGATCGACAACCCCAACCCCAGTCCACCAGAAGCCTCCCGTTCCTTTGTGGTGAAGAACGGCTCAAAAATCCGCGAATGCAGTTCGTGGGGGATACCTCGTCCTTGATCAGCGACACTGACGCATAGCGTGTTTTCGGCTCGCTTCACGTCAATCTTTACCAGGCCGCCGCAAGGCGAGGCTTCAATCGCGTTTCCCAAGAGGTTGTAGAGCACCTGGCGGAGCGAACCTTCAGGCAAGCACGCCACTAGTTGCGGCTCCGGCATCTCGATGTCAATCGTGACCTGATGGCGCCGGCAAAGCGGCTGAAGCATGGCGACCACATCATGAATCGTGTCCGCCACAAACACTTCGCGAGCCAGATCCTGGTTGGGGCGGTGCAGATCATACATCTGCCGGACAATCTCGGCAATCCGGTCGATCTCTTTTTCGATCAAGCCCACGAATCCGTAGCGTGGATGATCCTTGGGAACCGCCTTCTTGACCAGCAGAAATGAATTCTTGATTCCGGCCAAGGGATTGTTGATCTCGTGTGCAATTCTCGCTGCCATGCGACCGGTGGCCGCGAGCTTTTCAGCCTCCACCTGAAGGCGTTGGCTCTGCCGCAGCGCTTCTTCGGCCTGTTTCTGCGTCGTGATATCCTGGACGACCGCACAGACACCGATCAGACGTTCGTCGCGTTTCAGCGGATGATGGCTGATCAGCCACGTCCGTTGTCTGGCGGGATCCTTGGGATCGGCCCCGGTCAGTTCGGTGTTGAGTATCGGCTCGCCCGTCTCGAGAACCTGTTGTATAACCGGTTCGAGGTGAGACGCCAGTCCGGGAATCACATCCCGGATACGCCGCCCCTGGTGGGCTTCCGCCGGAATCCCGTTAATACTGGCCAAACGTTGGTTCACCGACATATAACGCAACTCGGGATCCACGGTACACAACCCCACGGGTAAGCTGTTGAGGATTACCTCCAGTTCCCTGTATTGCTCGCGCAGCGAGCCTTCCGGCCATTCCAGGAGACGCTGACTAGCCTTTTCCGCCTCTTGGCGACGAACGATCTCCTGCTCCAGACGTTGTTCGAGGAGGATGCGTACTCGATCGGATTCCGCCAACTGCCGCTGCAGTCCTTCGGAACGCAGCCTCTCCAGCCGCAGTTCCTCCGCCCAATCCGACTCTGCCATGCCCGGGTTACTTCCTGTGATATTGGCACACACGAGGTTTAGTCGACACGCCGCCCCCTGCCTGTTGTCGTCACGGCGTCGTCAACGAGATGAGACTCCTTGCACGAACGCAACGCCAGACGCTGAACAACATCCCCCCCTCGCCGCCCCCCCATTCGATGGCTCCGCCGGGTTGACCGGGCGACGAGCAGGCCTCCAGCCAACCTTGACGGCTGCGGGTGAAATCGGACAATGAGGCGTCAGCACTTGTGGAATCGGGAAGGAGGAGTCCCCCATGGCCAAATTTGCCGTCATTCTGCCGGCCGCCGGTCGCAGCAGCCGGTTCAAGGACCCCCATTATAAGAAGCCCTTCGCCCCCCTTAACGGCAGGCCTGTCTGGCTCTATTCGGCCGAACGTTTCATCAATCGGGACGACGTCCTCCAGGTGATCGTCGTGATTGCCCCGGCTGACCGGGAATACTTCCTGTTGAAGTTCCGCGCGAACGTGACAATCGTCGGAATCGACGTGGTCGAAGGGGGGGCCGAGCGGGCCGATTCGATCGCCAACGCCCTGGCCCGCGTCAAGCCGGAGGCCGACTATGTGTGCGTCCACGATGCCGCGCGGCCCTGCTTGGCCAACGAGTGGGTTGATCGGGTCTTCGAGGCGGCTCAGCACAGCGACGCGGCAATCCTCGCGATTCCCGTAGCCGGCACGCTCAAACGCGTCGGACCGAACAACCAAGTCCAAGAGACCGTGTCCCGGACGGGGCTTTGGGAAGCCCAAACGCCCCAAGTCTTCCGTCGCCAACTGCTCCTGGACGCCTACGCCCAACGTGGCGACTTCCAGCCGACCGACGATGCCCAACTGGTGGAACGGCTCGGCCATCCAGTCACCGTGGTGCCCGGCTCGCCCGTCAACCTGAAGATCGCCACCAAAGAGGATCTCCGGCTGGCCGAGCAGGCCCTCAAAGCCCTCCCCCGCCCCAAGCTCCAAGGCCCCATTCACCCCTTCGCTGATGATGACATGTGGCGGTAAGGGAAAAGGGGACAGGAAAAAGGGTGAGGATAAGAACAGGCACGTTAGCGATGAACGAAGTGGGCAGCAAGGACTTCACTGAACTGTTGGTTTCGCAGAAGGGAATTGAACTGATTGACATGGTTTAGTTTATCGGGTAACCAAGCAGTCTCCACGCCGAACTGCTCGGCGATGTCGACAACCATGTGCCAACAACGTTGCTCCAGCGCACTTCTGAGGTCGGCTGCCTGAGCGCCGACCTTGTGTCGTCGTTGAAACAAAAAGGAACCTAACCCCAAGAGACTCTCCCCTCTCCCCCGTTCCCTAATCATGCACGACATTTATAGCGAACTTTCCTGGCGCGGGCTGATCAATCAAACGACGGCGGATGACCAGATCCGCGCGTGGCTGATGGAAAAGCCGCGGACCGTTTACGTGGGCTTTGATCCGACAGCCGACAGCCTGCACGTGGGCCACCTCGTGGCCGTGATGGTCCTGCGGCGATTCCAGAAGGCGGGTCACCGGCCCATCGCCTTGGTCGGCGGAGCCACTGGCATGATCGGCGATCCGAGCGGAAAGAGTGAGGAACGCAAACTCCTGGCCATCGATACGCTCCGCCAAAACGTGGCCGGGATGGAAAAGCAACTGCAGCGATTCCTGGACTTCTCCAGCGGCGAGACGGCGGCCTTGCTGGTGAACAACTACGACTGGATGGGCAAGTTCGGTTACCTCGAATTCTTGCGCGTCATCGGCAAGCACTTCCCGGTCAACGTGATGCTCACGAAAGACTCGGTGAAAAGCCGCCTGGAACGTACCGATAGCGGCCTGAGCTATACCGAATTCAGCTACATGCTTCTGCAGGCTTACGACTTCGTTCAACTCTACCAGCAGTACGGCTGCGAGTTGCAGGCCGGCGGCAGCGACCAGTGGGGGAATATCACGGCCGGAATCGATTTGGCCCGACGGCTCCACGGGGTCCAGCTTTACGGCATGACCTGTCCGCTGTTGACCAAGAGCGACGGCACGAAAATGGGCAAGACCGAAGCCGGTGCGTTGTGGCTTTCGCCGGAGAAGACCAGTCCCTACCAGTTCTACCAGTACTGGATCAACGTTGATGACGCCGACGTGGGCAAGTGCCTCAAATTCTTCACCGACCTGGAACGCGAGGAGATCGAAGCAATTCTGGCTGAGCAGACGCAAGATCCCGGCAAGCGGGTTGCCCAGCGGCGCCTGGCCACCGATTTGACGAGGCTCGTCCATGGCGACGAAGGCTTGCAAACGGCCCAGCGGGCCACCGAGGTCTTCTTTGGCGCCGAGATCAGCGAGTTGAACGACGTCCAGCTTGGCCAGATTTTCGCCGATGTGCCGAGCAAGCAACTTCCCCGCGAACGGCTTTCCGGCGCTGGTTTGCCGGTGGTCGACGCCTTCGTCGAAGCCGGTCTTGTCAAAAGCAAGGGCGAAGCCCGGCGTCTCGTCGGCCAAGGAGGCGTCTACGTCAACAATCGTCGGGTGGAAAACGCCGAGGCCTGCGTCGGCCCGAAGGACCTGGCCAGCGAGTCGGTCATGGTTCTCCGGACGGGGAAGAAGAACTACGCGTTGTTGCGGTTTGAAAAGTGAGGAGCCGTGAACTAAGGACAACCTACGGTGCGAAAACGGATTCTCCTTGCGTTGGCCGGTAGCGGCCTGCTGGTGCTCCTGCTGGCGCTAGTCGCCGTGTATTGGGCCACGCAGCAAGTCCCCGAGTTCTACGAAACCGCGCTCCGCGTCGATCCGGCCAAGCAAGTGGAAGCCAGCGACCAGATGCTCCAGCAGGCCACGGCCCTGGCGAGCGATGTGAAGAACAAGCGACAATGGCGCACCCTGTTCACGGCCGAACAGATCAACGGTTGGCTGGCCGTCGATTTGCCGAAGAACCATGCCAGTTCACTTCCGCCCGAGGTGAGCGATCCCCGGGTGCAGATCCAGCCCGAGGAGCTGACGCTGGCCTGCCGCTACGAGGGGCACGGCGTGAAGACCGTGCTCTCACTCTCTGTTGACCTCTACCTCGCCAAGCCGAACGTGGTCGCCTTGCGGATCAAGAAGGCGAGGGCAGGACAATTGCCTTTACCGCTGGATAAGGTGCTCGACACCGTCTCCCAGGTAGCCTCACATCTGGACTTGCCCTTGCACTGGCAGCAGGAAGACGGCGACCCCGTTGCGTTAGTCACCATTCCTCCCCAGCGAGGCAACGACGATAAGCTGATCCATATCGAGTCCCTCGCGCTTGCCGACGGCGAAATCTATTTGGCCGGCTCCACCGAATCGTCGAAGGATTAGCGTGAACCGAGGCCAGAACGGAGCCCTCGCGCACCGAGAATTCCACCGCCGCCCCTTGCCACGAAGCGAAACGCCTTCTTCCCAGGGCTTTGGCAGAAGCCCCCTCCTGAATCGCAGCCCCTGAAAGACACGCACAACATTCCCCTTCTTCGTGTGCGATCAATTGCAGCGAATTCGCAGAATGGCCACTCCCAGGAAATCCAAGTCGTCGTCCAGTTCCTCGGGCGTCTGGAAATCCTCGTCGGTGTAGCCTTCTTCCTCCGCCAACATTTCGAGCACGGGCAATGCCTCGCGGGCCGCCGGGCCGAGCTTGCCGAGTGTCTCGATCACCCCCTTGTCGAGTTCGTCGTCGCGACGGCGAACTCGGGCTGTCAAAGCCGGCACGGCAACGGCCGCCGCCACGCCAAACGCCTGCAAAGCACGCACCACGCGTTCGTGCTTCGAGTAGTGCAACCAGTCGGGATCTTTTTCTTGGTAATCCTCGAAGGCCTCGATCAGCCGTGGCACAACCTTCTCCGGCTGCCGGCCGATATCGCCCAACGCGGTTAGCGCCGCCCCGCGCACTTGCAGGTCTTGACTGGCTGATGCGGCCAGTAGCGAATCAACGGCCACGTCGGTTCCCCGCGTCACTCGGCCCAAGGCCGTGATCGCCGCCGCGCGAACGGGAGAATCCTGCCGAGCGGTAATCGCCAACAGCTCGTCCACGCAACCTGGAACAGCCTCGGCGGCGCGAGGTCCGAGGGAATAGAGCGTGTCCGCCGCCCCCTCGGCCACCGCCGGTTCGGCGGCCGCCAGGCGCTCGACGATCTGGCCAATCCGGCGGGCGTCGTGATGAATCACCGCCGCCAGGGCGTCAGGTGCGTCAAAGGGACGGCGACGAGTGCTCGCATCGAGTTGCCCAATCAAATCGTCGGCAAACGGCTCGGCTTTTGGTCCGAGGCGCTCGATCACTTGAATGGCGTTCCACCGCTGGCGCGCGTCGCGAAGCATCGCGCGAATCTCGTTCGGCACCAAAAGGATCTCTTCCTCCAATGCCAGAAAGACGAACGACGCCGCCAGTGATTGCATAAAAGCCTCCTGGGCATCTGCCGCGCGTGCTTGCGCGGGCGCAGGGCCTCGGAGAATGCGAATCAAGGCTACCAAAAAGGGTTCGCATGGAAAGCCGGGGGCTCGCACCGCCTCGCGAACCGCCACGTCAAAGGCCGCCAGATGGGCATGCGCCCCGCCCGCCGTCTCGATGGCCACTGTCGGATGAAAGCGCATCTCCTGAATCGCTTGGGCCGCCGCAATGCGCCGGCGTTCATCGCCGCTCACCAATTCAGGCAACCACTCATCGAGCCGGCGCCCTTGGTAGACAAACTGGATCGTTTCGCCTGTCACGGTCAAACACCTTCCTGCAGAGAGTCCCTCAACGGCGTTCCCACTACTCCACGATCTCCTCGTTGAAGCCGGTGGCGAACAATTCGTTCAGGGCTTCCAGCGCCTGCTCGGCTTCGGGCCCTTTGGCCGAAACGACCAGTTCCGTCCCCTCGGTCGCCGCCAGCGTCATCAGTTGCAGCATGCTCGTCGCATCGGCAGCCTGCTTCCCGTTGCGGATCTTGACTACGGCCTTGAACTGCCGCACGGTGTTGACAATCGCCAGACATGGCCGGACGTGCAGTCCGAGAGGATTGGAAACGGTAAGCGTTCGGTTGACCGATCTCCCCAACGTCACAACTCCTTGCGATTGTCGCGTCGCCCCTCAGCGACATCCCCGAACAGGCCGTTGCCCCCACCGCGCCAGACGCCACGGTTCCAAAGCGGCTAGTATAACGTTCGCCCCAACGCTTTGGAATCACGATCGCCAGCTCTCAATACTGGCGGAATGCCACCCCACCACAATACGTAGTATCGACGATACTCGTTACCAATAACAATATGCCTCTTCGTGGTCTTCCCGAGGACCCCCGGAGGCCTGAATCTGCAAGGCTCGTGCATGGGATGATGGTTCACGCTCAACCATCCCCTCTTCGGCTCTTGCGTTCTGCGTTCCTGGCATGATCCGCCCGTGGGGCCTGCTGCTGACCGGTCCTGTCGAATATGCGGATCGAACGCGGTGTAGGGGCCCGACCGTGGACTTCTTCACGGTTTGCCGCAACTCTTTCTCTACCCCGGGCTAGACTTGAGCGAGAATCCGCCTGCCGGGCGAGATAGACAAGAATGGTCGGCCGGTCGTTCGGGGCGTGACCAGAGCGCCCTTTTGGTGTGATGGGAGGGGATAGGTATGCCCTTTGAGCGTCAGCTCGATTACATCTTTTTTATCTACGGGCTGAGTTTCCTGCTCGTGGCGGCAGTCGCCTATTCCATGTATCGCCATGGGCCGTCGCGTTTGCCTTGGGGTTGGCTCTCGCTATTCGGTTTGATTCACGGACTCAATGAGTGGGCCGATCTGCTGGTACTCAGTTGGGGCGACTCGCCTGCCTATGCGATTGTGCGTTGCGGCATGCTCATTACGTCATTTGCCTGCTTGCTGGAGTTCGGACGGGCAGGACTGGTTGCGGTAGGCTATCGGGTGCCGGGGCGATGGCTCCACGCCCCCCTGATCTTCCTGGCCGTTCTGGCCTGGAGCATCGGAATCGAAGCCGTCAACGCCACGGCTCGATACGTCCTCGGTTTTCCTGGTGCCCTGTTGGCGGCCTGGACGCTTTGGTGCGGAACCAAGCTCCCCCGCGTGGAACGTGATGCTCGCACGCTGCGAGTCGCGGCAGTGGCCATGGGACTGTATGCTTTGGCCGCCGGCTTGGTCGTGGCCCCTGCCCCATTCGTTCCTGCATCGATCTTGAACACGACAACGTTCACCGCGTTCTTCGGGATTCCCATTCAGTTGATTCGCGGCCTTTTGGCCTGCATCGTCTCCTGGGCTGTCTGGCGTCAATTCAGTAATTGTACCCGGTCCGCGGTTCCGTTTGCCGATCCGAAGGCCGATTTTCGCCATGAATGCTGGACCGCCGCAGGCCTCGTCCTGCTGCTGCTCGTCGGTTGGCTCACAACCAATACGGTCGGCCAGACACAAGAGCGTTCGATGCGCGACGAAATCCTCGAACAGACCCTTCTCGGTGCGGCGACGGTCGATACCAAAGCCGCCGCCCAACTCACCTGGAGCGAAACCGACCTGCGTTCGCCAGACTACCAACAGTTGAAGGCCTGGATGATGCGGCTCCGCCAAGCCACCGAAGGTTGCCGATTTGCCTGCCTGGTAGGGCTCCAGGGCGATCAGGTCTTCACGCTCGTCGACTCCGAGCCCCCCTCCTCCCCCGATTATTCCGCGCCCGGCCAATGGTATCACGAAGCCGACCCGGGCTATGTCTGGCATTTGCAGACCGGTCAGCCGTTTGTGTTCGGCCCCTTGCACGATCGTTGGGGGGTACGAATCTCCGGCAACGTGCCGATCGTGGACCTTTCAGCCCACCGTAAAGTTTTCTTTGCGTTCGACTTTGACCTCGCCGGCTGGAATCAGCTCATTGCCCAGCGCCGCTTGCCGGCCATCATCATTACGGCCCTGTTTGCCGGCCTACTCCTCGTCTTTTCTGTCCTGTGGCAGAAGACTCGCGATCGGGAACGCGAACAGTCCGCCGTGTTGGACCGCGTCCGGCGTCAACAGCAGGCCATGGTCACCCTGGCCACCTCGGTCACTCTGGCCGAAAGAGACCTGTTCCTGGCGGCCGCCGAGATCACCCAGACAGCGGCCGCCGCCCTCGAAGTTGACCGCGTCAGCCTTTGGCTGGTCAGCTTCGAGGACGAGCTGATTCGCTGCATCGATGTGTATGACAAGATCACCGGCCGACACGATGCCCACAGCGATCAAGCTATTCGGTTGGAAACCCTTCCCCGGTATTCTGAGGCGTTGACCGAGGATCGCGCCCTGGCCGTTCGGAATGTGTTCGAGGATTCGCGGGTCGGTGAACTCCGAGAGAACGCCATGCTGCGGCCCGACGTCGCCGCGATCCTCGACGCCCCGATCCGCGTGTCAGGACGTCTCGTAGGGGTCGTTTGCATGGAGCATTGCGGTGCGCCGCGCACCTGGTTGGCCGACGAAACCCGTTTTGCCGCAGAAATCGCCGATCAGGCCGCCCAGGCCTTTGTCAACGCCCAACGCCGCCGGGCCGAGGATGCCCTTCGCGACAACGAAGCACGCTACCGACATCTGTTCGACAACAATCCGATGCCGGCCGCCGTGTTCGATCTGGAGACCCTGGAGATCCTCGCGGTCAACCGCGCCGCGGAGATCCAGTACGGCTACACCCGGGAGGAGTTCCTGTCGCTCAGGGTCCCAGCCCTCCGCCTTCCCGAGGATGTTCCCGAGTTGCTTGCACGGATCAAGTGCTCCGATGGTGAAATCGGCAAGGCGGGCCCCTTCCGGCATCGTCGCAAGGATGGCTCGCTTTTCCAGGCGATTGTCTTGGCTCACGACGTGACCTATCAGGGCCGAAACTGCCGGCTGGTCCTAATCCACGATGTCACGGAGGTCGTCCAGGCCCAGCAGGCCCTGCAAGAGAGCGAAAGCAAGTTTCGCAGTGTCTTTGAGAGTTCCAACGATGCCATCATCCTCTTGGCCAACGATAGTTTTGTTGACTGCAACCAGCGTGCCTTGGAGATGTTTGGCCTCCATCACCGAGAGGAAATGGCAGGAAAGCGGCCCGAAGATTTCTCACCACCGCAGCAGCCCGACGGTCAGAATTCCGTCACGGCCGCCCAGAGACACCTCGCCATCTGTTACCGCAAGGGATCGCACCGCTTCGAATGGGTCCATCGCAGCGTGGATGGACGCGAGTTTCCCGCAGAGGTCTTCCTCACGACCTTCAAGTGGGGCGGCAAGCTCATCTGCCAAGCGACGGTCTGTGACATTACCAAACGCAAGGAGGCCGAGCGGATGCTTCGCCTGGCCCACTTCTCGATCGACCACGCGTCGGACGCCGTCTATTCAGTGACCCGCGACATGCACTTCCTGTATGCGAACGACGCCGCCAGCCGCTACCTGGGCTACACCCGCGAAGAATTTCTTGCCATGACGATCGCCGACGTCGATCCTGATTTCCCCCAAGAAGCCTGGCGTCCCTTCTGGCAAGAACTCGTGACCAAGAAGTGGATGCGGTTTGAAGCCAGACATCGCACGAAATCCGGCAAGCTCATCCCTGTGGAAGTCACGGTCAACTTCGTCGAATTCGAAGGAATCCAAAGCCTCTTTGTCCTTGCCCGCGACATCACCCAACGCATTCAGGCGGAAGAAGAAGTCCGTCGCTACATGGATGCCTTGGCCTCTGCCAACCGGGCCCTCGAGGAATCGGCTCAGGCGGCGGCCGCCGCCGACCAGGCCAAGAGCGAGTTCCTGGCCAATATGAGCCACGAGATCCGTACCCCAATCACCGCGATTCTTGGCTACGCCGATCTCCTCGCGGAAGAAAAACTCGAACCACCGGCCATGGAACACTTGGCGGTTATCAAACGCAACAGCGAGCACCTCCTAACGGTCATCAACGACGTCCTCGATCTGTCCAAGGTCGAGGCCGGACGTCTCGTCGTCGAATCACTTCCCTGTTCCCTCGGGGACCTGCTCCGCGACATCGAGACCGTCATGCAGGTCCGCGCCGACGCCAAAGGTCTCCGCCTCCAGTGCGTCCTGGAAAGCCCGATCCCGGCCACGATCCGTACCGACGTCACCCGACTCCGCCAGATCCTCTTCAATCTTCTCGGCAACGCGATCAAGTTCACCGAGACCGGCAGCGTCCAACTCATCGCTCGCCTCGATGTCCAGGCCTCACCCATGGTCCAGTTGGACGTCGTGGATACAGGGATCGGAATCACCCCCGAGCAGATCACCTCCCTGTTCCAACCGTTTTCGCAAGCCGATGCGTCCACCACGCGCCGCTTTGGCGGTACGGGCCTGGGATTGACGATCAGTCGTCGACTCGCCCAGGCTCTCGGCGGCGACGTCGTCTTCGTCGACAGTCAACCCGGCGTCAGCACTCGTTTCCGTCTGACCCTTCCCGCCGGACCGCTGGACGACGTGGTCTGGCTGACCTCACTCGCTCCCGCCGCGGGCGAAACGTCGCCACACGTCTCCCCTGCGCCCCGCCAGGCCGAACCGCTCGCCTGCCGGATTCTTTTGGCCGAAGACGGGCCTGACAATCAACGCCTGATCTCCCTGAGCCTCAAGA
>CAZLDQ010000084.1:16212-23348 GCA_964558295.1 uncultured Planctomycetaceae bacterium
GGTCTCGGATCCCCATGTGCCTCACAACCCCTCCGACCTCATCCTGATGGACCTGCAAATGCCGGTCCTCGATGGCTACAATGCCACGCGTCGACTCCGCGAGCAGGGCTATCTCGGACCTATCATCGCCCTGACCGCCCATGCCATGGCAGAAGACCGCCAACGCTGCCTCGATACCGGCTGCAACGATTACATCAGCAAACCGATCGACCGCCAGCAACTGATTGCTACCATCCGCCAGCATCTGGCCGCAGCCCCATCGCCCCCGATCTCAGAACCGATCGGCCAGATTTCCCAAAGCTGAACCGGAGGTGCAGAACGCGGGAGGCGAGCGTTACCGGACCAACCCGGCCCGCACTACGCGAAACATGCTGCCCCCGCGAGCCTCCTGGATCCCCTCCCGAGCGTCCCCGCTGGACCATCCTCACCGTCGACATCGGTCGGTTGGTCCAGGCCATGCTCAGAGGATTGCCGGATCGCTTTATGGCATCGGCCGGCCAGAAGCTTTCCCAGCGTTTGCGGGCGGGCCCCGTCTTCGGTACTCTCTTCTGCTCCGCCCCCATCTGACGCGACGAATAGGCCACGTCGGTGCCAATCGCCACCGGCTCGGCGCCGAACGACCGGGTCGCCGCCACGCCGATCGAGACGCCCAGCGAACCCTCCACTGAAGCTCCGAGAACCCCGCGCCGATTCATCGTTGCTCCTCCGAAGGGAACAGCCAAACCAGCCATGTCCGCGTTGACGCCACGGCAACGTCGCCCCTTTGGCCCTCCCGCTACGGAAATGGACCTGACCGTAGGACCAGGTTCCACTCCGGTGTCCAAGAGGTGCCACCAATCGGCCTCTCAGACTCCCGCAACCACTACATCCCGGAAAACCAGGCTCGGCAGACGCCACGAGCTGTAGATCCACGGATCGTTGGCCACCTCGGTCAGCTTCGGCCAGAACGTCAGGTGGTTGTCGGCAAGGTTCATCTCGGCCACGGCCTGTACCGGTTGACCGTGGTCGAACAGCATGCCGCTAATCCCCACCGAAAAGTCACCGGTCGTCCCATTCGAGTTGCCACCGAGGAATCCCGTGACCAGGATGCCGCGTCCCAGATCCTTCATGATTTCTTCGACCGAGCGGCGTCCCGGGGGGAGCAACAGGTTGCTGGTGCCTCCGGTCGTCGGCTCCCAGCCCAGTTTGCGGCTATAGTACCAGTCGACCAGAAACTCCTGGAGCACGCCCGCCTCACAGAGCGTTCGGCGCCGCGCAGCGAACCCGTCCCCGTCATACAACTTGCTGCCGAGCCCGGCGACCAACAACGGGTCGTCGACCAGCGTCAGTTGGTCGCTGGCGATGCGTTGCCCTTTCTTGTCGCCCAGGAAGGAACGCTTCTGCTGGATCGCCGCTCCCGACAGCGCGCCGACCAGCTCGCGCAACAGACGCGAAGCCCCCTGGTTCTCGATAATTACCGGCAACGTCTCGGTGCGAATCTTCTTGGCCCCCAGCAGCGCAAGTGTTCGCTCCGCGGCCAGACGCCCCACCAGCGCCGGCTCGGGAAGCGCGTGGCGGTTTCGGGCGGACACATAGTAGTAACCCGCCGGACGCCGGTCACCTTCATCCCGGGCGGTCATCATCGCTCCGACCGAATAGCTGGTCGACGTCGTGAACCCCTCCAAGCCATTGCTCGTCATCACGGCCGACTCGTTGTAGTCGTCGTATCCGCCCGCGGTGACCGAAACCACCTTTTCCCCGCCGGTCTCCAGACAGGCTTCTTCGACAGCCCGGGCCAGGGCATGCCGGGCTTCCGGGGTCCACTGCGCATATGTCGGATCGTTGATCTTCAAATCGAGCGTCGCCCGGCCGGCGTAATACTTCGCGTCGGGCAGGCTCCGGTGAGGATCTTCGGCCAACAAGCGGGTCGTGGCCACCGCCGAGGCGATGAACTGCCGGAGCGACTCTTTCCGCAAATCGGCCGTCCCCTGGGCAGAGTACTTTCCGTCGGCATACACGTGCAGCGACAGCGACTGCTCCGTGGCCTCTTTGACCGTCTCCGGCTTGCGTTCGCGATAGCGCAGTTCCACCGACCGCGAGCGGCTGACCGCCGCCTTCACCTCCTTGGCGCCCGCCCGCTTCGCTTCGTCGATGGTCCAGGCACACAGGTCCAGCATGTCGTTCTTCATGGCTACGCTCCTTGTCGTTTCGTCCCGCCCACGGTCATCGAGTGCACCAGCGCGGTCGGCAGCCCGAACGACACCGGAACCGATTGTCCATCCTTCCCGCAGTTGCCCATACTTGTCTCGGCCATTTCCAAATCGTTGGCCACCATGCCCACATTCAGAAGCATCTTGGGCCCGTTACCCATGATGTTCACGTCCTTGATCGGGGCGGTCAGCTTGCCGTTTTCGATCATCCGGCCTTGCGACACGTAGAAGGCAAAATCCCCTTCGCCGATCTTCACCTGGCCGTTGGACACCTGCTGGACGTAGATCCCCTGCTTCACACTCTTCACCACATCCTCCGGCTCGGCCGGCCCGGCAAGCATGTACGTGTTCCGCATGCGAGGCAACGGGTAGTGGCGATAGCTCTCGCGGCGTCCGTTGCCCGTGGGCGACACTTGGTAGTGCTTCGCGGAAATCCGGTCGTGCAAGTAGCTTGTCAAAATGCCCTGGTCGACCAGCACCGTCTTCTGGCTCGCCGTCGCTTCGTCATCCACATTGATCGAACCAGACAAGTTCGGGTTCGTGCCGTCGTCAACGATCGTCACAAATGACTCGGCCACCTTTTTGCCCAGCATGGTTGCATAGGTCGACGTCTTCTTGCGGTTGAAATCGGCCTCCATCCCGTGGCCGATCGCTTCATGGAGCAACACGCCCGTAACGCCTGGTCCAAGAACCACCGGCATTTCGCCGGCGGGCGGCTGGACCGCCTCAAAAAGCGTCAACATGTTGTCGATCACCTTGTCGACCAGCCGATCGACGACCGCCGGGGTGAAGAACGAGAACCAGCGGCGTCCCCCCTGGTCCCAGCGGGCTTGCTCGCGCCGCCCGTCCTTTTCCCCCACCACGCTGGCATACAGCGCGCTGCGGGGCAGCAAATCCACGGCCTTTTGCCCCTCGCTCGTGACGATCATGATCGTCTTCTGTTCGTCGCGCAGGCCACAGTTCACCTTGATCACCTGCTTCGAGCGGGCAAAACACTTGTCGTTGACCGCCTGTACCAGCGGCAGTTTGTCTGAGACGGAAACGGCGGAAAACAGGGTATCGACCGGGTAATAATTGCCCCCCGTCACCGCGACAAACTGCGGCGCGACCTTGCCGGCTCCCGCATCAGCGATCGACGCAGCGGTGGCTGCGGCTGCCGCCATCGACGCCTCGCTCAGGTCCTGGGTGAAGGCATAGCCCACCTGATCCCCCTTGACCGTCCGAATCCCCACCCCCAGGTCGACGCTCCCGTAGGCCTGATTCACCTGACCGTCTTCGAGGATCAAGAAATTGACGATCTTGTGCTCAAAATACAGATCCGCGTAATCCCCACCTTTGCACAACGCCTGCTCCAGGAGCCGGCGGCACACGCCGTCTGTAATTCCAAATCCCGACTCAAAATAGCCGTTTCCCTCAGCTCTCGCCATCGTCAACCATCCTTCCGGCAGCGTCCAATTACAGGCCATCGCCCCGGCGGTCAGCGCCCCGGCCTGAAGAAATGAGCGTCGCGTCGTCCAACTCACGGTATTGGCCTCCTCGGTAGGGATCCCCCAAGTTCTGTCTCACGCGAGAGCCTCGCAGCCTCACCGCGCAAGCATGGGGTCATTATCGGAAACAACCAGCAAGTGGCAAGAGCGTCCCTCCTCGTCAACGTGCCACCTTGATTCCTTCCTGGCAGACCACACCTCTGGCAAGACAGTGCGCCGCTCCGGTTCTGTTCCTTCCTGCAACCTAGCAGATCCGCTGGCCGGATGCGAGCAGAGTCTTTGGACCGGAAAGAGAACCGATTGCGGCGTCCCCCTGGCCAAAAAAACCTCTCGCCATTCGGCCCACCGGCGGGTTGTGAAGGTGGTCGCCAGCCCCCCTGGAGAAGACTTCCCGCAGAGCGATTTACGATTCGTTGAAGGAAACCTTGGGCCCATTCGGCCAGAGCGTGCCGGGGACTCCCCCCACCTCTCTCCCTCCCGCCTGCCATCCTCCCGGAGAAGCAAAGTCCCGACAAAGCGCGCTGGCCCAATCCTGTTCGGCACGAGAACTGCTCTGGGCGCGGAGTTGGGCGCGTCAGGTAAGGAGTGGGGGGGCCAAGCGGGCGGAGGACGGGGCGACCGGTGAGCAAGGAAGCCGGGGAACGCAGAAAACGGATACGGACCGCGCAGCGTGAAGCGACTCGTGATGCTGACCTGCCAGCGTCCGAGCAGGGGGCGTCAGGCGGGTTTTGTTTTGCGGTGGCCTCGTGCCGTGGAAGCTTCGCGAGGTAGGCCAGCAGTCCGGCTTCACTAGCCAAGCCGCGGAAGGAGCGGATCATCTCATAGGTCCGCCGGCTCGGTTTGCGGCCGGTCGCGAGGCCGACCAACCGAAGCGGATGATCGGGACGGGTGTCACCTCGATCCGGGCCGGCACGTAGCGCGCGACCTCGAAGTGCGTGTGCAACCGCCACTTCACCAGCCCGCGGACAGCCGAGGCGTTTCTGAACTTTGGCCAGTTCGCTGGCCTGCGGCCTAGCCTCAACGTCGATGACCGGCCGCTTGAAACACGGTTGGGCCTGTGATATGTGGTCCCATGAATTCTCCCTGTCTTCGGATGTGAGGCGGGAATGGGCAATTCGACAGGCGGACCTGCCAGCGTGGTTCAGAGCACCAAAGCGAGGTCAACGCGTTTCGAAACGGATGTTGCGCGTGTGGTTGCCGACAGTCACATGGGGAGATTCGGCGGTCACGGCCTTTCCAAACCGGGTCACGTTGTCAAACGTCAGGCCTTCCACCGTGTGGTTCTCGTCGTAGCCAACCACATGAATCTCCCCGCGAAAGTTGTCTTCGATTCCGGTCACGCGGATGTTTTGGAACACACAGTCTGCAAGGCGTCCCGCACAGGTGTACTTCTTGCCCGACACGGAGCAGAGCATCGGCTTAGCCAAGACGAGGACGATATCGCCCCCATCGGCGTTTATCCGGATATCTTCGAAACGCATGCGCTGCATCAGCATGTTATCGCTCGGTTGCAGGAAGAAGACGGCATGACACCAGAATTCTTCCGGCTTCCGGTATCGGGGGCTGTAATGCAGCACATCGATGTCGCGGGCTGTGAGATCTTGCATGACCTCGGTTTCGCACTCGTAGCCGATCCGGAAGACGTTCGCCAGGTCCGTCCAGAACTCGCACGCCTCGATCATGATTTTTTCGCAGGGCTTCCGTTCACACCCTTTGAGTCCCTTAATCGCAATACAATCGTCTTGTGTCCGAATGAAGCAGTTGCGGATCACGACATTGCGCGAGTTGACCACGTCGATGCCATCGTCGTTGAGGACGCGTGCTCCACAAATCTTGACGTTGTCGACGAGGACGCCGTCGCATCCGTTCGGGACGAGGACCCAGCCCCAGGAACCGCGCACGATCACATCGCGGACCACAAGGTTCTGGCACGACTCCATGTCGAGCACAAAACGTCCTGGCCCCTTGAGACGTGGATAGCCGTTTCCGTCAAGGATGCCTCGACCGCGCACCGTAATGTTTTTGCCTTTCGCCCGCACGACTCCCTTGACCACTGCACCGCCGGCCAGATACAGGGTTTGGTTGTCGGTCAGCCGGATATTGACGGGATTGTGAACTCCAGGTCCGAAATAGACCACGTTCGGGTCATCCGGCTTGGGCGGATCGGTCTCGATGGGGTTTGCGAAGAGAAGCAAGGGGCTGTTCCGCCCGTCGCGTTCAATCGCAATCCGGAACGGCTGGCGTGCCGTAAACGTCAGGCCGTTGGGCGCGTCGAGCTTCGGCGTGATCCCGAACCGCGCGGGCAGGATCTTCGCCCGTTCAAGCGACTGAGGCGACGTGACACGGACCGTGACTTCGCCCGAGAAGTCGAAGGAGGCAAAGTAATAGTGCTTGTCGAAATACTCGGTTTCCGCCAGATAGACATCGACCGGCTTGCCGTTCACTTCGACCCGGTAGTCTCCGGTTACCGCTTCTCCTGCCGGCGCAGGATAGGTGACGACCTGGCTCTTGGCAGCAGCCAAAGCGCCCGCCGCCTCCAAGCCGAGACAACTACCAGCAGACTGCTCGGGCGGTAATGTCGCCGGGCGGATCGGGCAGCGGCAGCGGTCGCGGCGGAGCCCCACGCGGCTGGTATCGATCGGTTCAAAGCCGAGCCCGAAAGCGGGCGAATCGGCACGCAGGGCGTAGTTGTCGTGGGCCGGATCCACAAAATGCGGATCGGCCAGCAGGGAGTTCTGATCAAAGCCCCGCTGCTGCCACGCCGCAAACGACGGACTGCCGCGCATCACAGGCTCCTTGCCGCCGGCATGGAAGTAGAGATTCCGGTCGATGCGAATCACGTCCGTGTCCAAGCGACCGCCAGCAAGCACCACGGCGTCGGGAGCGCGATAGGCTACGATATTCCGCTGGAAGACCTGACCGGTCGAGTTGTTGGCGAAGTTGTTGACGTACACCTGGCTCACGGTGCCATCCACGAAGATGTTATTCTCCACCCGATTGTCCTTGCCGCCCTGGAGCATGATGCCGCCGTGACTTGTCCGGTAGACGATATTGTGGGTCACCGTGTAACCACCGGCGAATGAGTCGAGGTAGATGCCCCACGACATGAACAGCGGCTTCGGGCCATTGGACGAGTAGCCGATCGAGTCGCCCACCACATTATTGCGAATCACACTGCCGCTGCGAAACTCCCGATCCCCTTGGGTGACCTCGATCGCCCCGGTGTCATACGTCTCCAGGCTCGTGTTGAGCACGCGGTTGAATTCGATCCGGTTGCGCATTCCGGCGTTTTTCAGCGAAATGCCGTAGCGGGAGATGTCGTGGATCATGTTATGGGCAACGAGATTGTCATCCGTTCCCGCTCCTTCCAGAACCACGCCGCCGATGTGCTTGTAGACCTGGCCGCAATGATGGATATGGTTGTCGGAGACCGTATTGGCGGCGGTCTTCAGCAAAAGCA
>CAZLDQ010000085.1:0-23126 GCA_964558295.1 uncultured Planctomycetaceae bacterium
CCCCCCCCCCCCCCCCCCCCCCCCCCCCCCCCCCCCCCCCCCCCCCCCCCCGCCGAAGTGTCGGCGAAAGCTCTTGGAGAATTGTGCGCTGTCGGAAAACCCGCAGGCTAAGGCGATTTCGGTCACCCGGCGGGTAGGGTCTTCCTGGAGGAGCCAGCCGGCCAATTCCAAACGGCATTCCCGCAGGTAGTGGATCGGGGGCTGGTTGAACAGTTCCCGCGTGAAGTGGGTGAACTGGGTCTGCCCCAGGCCGCACTCGGCGGCCAGTTGCGGAAGCGTCCAGTTCTTGGCCAGGTGCCGAGAGTCTTCGCGGAGGGTATGCCAGAACTGTTCGACGATCGCCAAGCCCGGCTCCACCTCGTCCTCAGGACCCTGGCCGCGCAGCACGTCCAAAAACGAGACGAGCACCTGGTTGATCAGCACGCCCAACTGAGCAGCGTGCCGCCGGGGCGACTCGGCCTCGACGAGCGCGCCGATTCGCTGGAACACGTCTTTCAATTCCGGGGGGGCCCGCCAACAGGGCTGGTGCGACTGTCTCAGACGCCGACGAAACTCGCGGCGGTCCTGCTCGGTCAAGAGGATCCACGAGGGCCATTGCCAGTCCTGGCCCGGCTTGCGCACCCCAACATCGATCACCATCCAGTAGACGCGGAACCCGCTGATCGGCTGGTAGCCGAGCGAATGGGGCTGCCAAGGATCGGTATAGCTCAGATCGCCCGGCTGGAGGCAGTATTCCCGGTCGTTGTCGCGAAAACTGATCCGGCCGCACTCGACATAGTGGATCTCAAACCCTTCGTTGCGGTGTTCGCCGGTGTGAAGTTGCTTGTCGAGCACGGCATGGATGTAACCGATCGTCTTCAATCCCGGAAGAACGCCGTCCGGAATGCGCCGTCCGGCGTAATGGCCGCGGGCCAACGCCGTCATGTTCAGCCGTCCGGCACGCGCGGCGCGGACCACCGGCATGCTGTTGTCCGGGCAGTAGGACTCGTTGCCGTCGTAGTAGACAGGCGGTGCATCGTCCTGTTCGGGGGGCTTCATCCCAGGCCTTTGCCTCAACGTCATCCAAAGGGGAATCTTCTCTATTCTGGCACCCCGGTGGCCGCCTGGCAAGAGTTGCCCCAGGCCGTCTGCGATTTGGTGGGGCCCACGGGCTTGACTGCCGGGGAAATGTGGTGGGGAAATGCGGGGGGTGGCATAAACGGCGGAACGCCACGGAGGGCGTTCCCTACAGGTTTTGTTCGTCAAAACCGATCATAGCCGCCGTCGCCAACAATCGGGTTCGCGCCAAAGGGCATGACGGCGAGAATCCGGATTCGTCCTGCTTCGGCCGCGGGATGGAAGATCGCCCGGATCATCGGAGTTGCTCAGGGGCAGTACGGGAGACCTCTTCTGCGGGCTGGGCCTTTGACCTTGATTCCCGCGAAGGGTTGGACCCCCTATTTCCCGGCTTTCGCTCTCCTCTTTGGCTGCTTGGCGGAGCGGCCGTCGGGGCCCTGGGGATCGTAGGTGGGATTGGGCGCAGGCATCCGGGCGTTGACGCTCGTGCGCCAAGCCTGGAGCTTGGCCTGGAGCGCGGCGACCTTCTCGGGATACTGCGCGGCCAGATTGTGCTGTTCGCCAAGGTCGTCGCGGAGATTGAACAGTTCCCTTCGCCCGTCTTCATACCACTCGATCAGTTTCCAGTCGCCCGCGCGGATCGCGCCGGCCGGGGCACCTCCCTGGTTGCCGTAGTGTGGGTAGTGCCAGTAGATGGCTTCGCGGTCGGGGACGCCCGTCTGTTTAAGCAGCGGCACGAGGCTCACCCCGTCGAGGTGCTGTTGCGCTTTGGGCGGCAGGCCGGCGATTTCCAGGAGCGTGGGATAGAAGTCGGTGCTGACGGCCGGGTGGTGGCACTCGCTGCCGGGCTGGACCGTGCCGGGCCACTTGATGATCATCGGCTCGCGAATGCCCCCTTCATACAGCCAGCCTTTGCCGGCGCGGAGCGGCACGTTGCTTGTGGGCGAGCCTTCCGAGGTGCTCAGACCGCCGTTGTCGGACATGAACACGACGACCGTGTTGTCGGCCAGGCCGAGACGCTCCAGGGCTTGGAGCACTTTGCCGACGGCGCTGTCCATGGCTTCGACCATCCCGGCGTAGACCGCATGATCCTGGATCTGACGCACCTCACGCGAACCTTCCGGAAGCCAACCGGGGCCGTTGTGTTGGACCGTCTGGGCTTTGGCCTCATACTTCGCCTTCAAGTCGGCGCGGGCCATGAGCGGCGTGTGGACCGAATAGAAAGAGAGATAGGCGAAGAATGGCTTTTGGTGGTGGACGCTGGCTTCGATGAACTTGACGGTTTCCGTGGCCAGGCGGTCGGGCAGATGCTCGCCTTCGGGGCCGTCGGCGAGCCGTGGATTGGCATAAGGGGAGAAGTACTTCTTGCCGCCGTAGGGCCCTCCCCAGTCGCAGCCGCCACGATTGACGTCGAACCCTTGATGCTCCGGCCAGAACGGTTCGGGGCCGAGGTGCCACTTGCCGGCAAAAAACGTCGCATAGCCCCCTTCGTGGAACGCTTCGGCCAGCGTGGTCTCCTCCAAGGGGAGGTGTTCCAGGTAGGCGGCCGGCAGCAGCCGCGTGTTGCGGTGCCAGGCGTCAGGCTGCGGTGCGCCGAAATAGTCGGTCGTGGCCAGACGGGCCGGGTACTTGCCGGTCATGATGCTCGCCCGCGTCGGGCTGCAAACCGGGCAGGCGGCATACCCGGCGGTAAACCGCATCCCGTCGCGAGCCAAGCGGTCGACATTCGGTGTCTCGTAAAACGTGCTCCCATAGCAGCCCAGGTCACGCCAGCCCAGGTCGTCGACAAGAAAGAAGACCACGTTGGGCCGCGATGGACTAGCGCCGCTGGCACCGCTGGCGACGGCCAAAACAACACAGGCAACCAGGCTCGCACGGGGGCTCAACATGACGCTTTCCTTTCGCAGACGACGGGTGGAGCCGGAAGACGGACTTCTCGCTAGGTAGTCTAACACCGCAGGGCTGCGAAGGTAACGAGAAAACCTGGGAAGAATCCGCCTCTGGATGGACACGCGAAGACAAAAAGGGCCGGACGATTGCAGTCGTCCGGCCCTTGGCGTGTCGAACGGTTGCCCGGAGGCTTAGTCGAGGAAGCCGACGAGTTCTTGGCTGCGGCTGGGCTGCTGAAGCTTGCGCACGGCCTTGGCCTCGATCTGGCGGATGCGTTCGCGGGTCACCTTGAAGATGTGCCCCACTTCTTCCAGGGTGTAGCTGTAGCCGTCGCCCAGGCCATAGCGGAGCTTGATGATCTCGCGCTCGCGATAGCTGAGCGTCTTGAGAACCTTGTTGATCCGCCGCCGCAACATCTCTTGGGTAGCGCCGATCGCCGGGCTTTCGGCGGCGCCGTCGGGGAGCAGGTCGCCGAAGTGGCTGTCTTCGCTGTTGCCCACCGGACGATCCAGGCTGATCGGATAACGGCTCATCGCCAGTACCCGGCGGGTTTCGTCCATGCAGGTGCCGCTGGCGTTGGCCGTTTCTTCGATCGTCGGTTCACGGCCGAGGTCCTGGAGCAACTGGCGGGAAACGTTCCGCACGCGACTCATCGTTTCGACCATGTGGACCGGGATGCGGATCGTGCGGCTCTGATCGGCCACGGCGCGGGTGATCGCCTGGCGAATCCACCAAGTGGCATAGGTGCAGAACTTGAAACCGCGGCGATATTCAAACTTGTCGACGGCCCGCATCAGGCCGGTGTTGCCTTCCTGGATCAGGTCCAAGAAGCTCAGGCCGCGGTTGCGGTACTTCTTGGCGATTGAGACGACCAGCCGGAGGTTGCCTTCCGAGAGGCCCCGCTTCGCCTCTTGATACTCGGCATAGACCTCCTTGAGGAACTTGACTCGATTGCGGAGGCTGCGGGGCGTTTCCTGGGTGGCGCGGAGGATATTGCGGTATTCAAGGACCCACGGCTCGCGTTCCTTGGCCGCTCCGCCCGCCTTGCGGTGCTCATCGATGCGGGCTTTCAACTCGTCGACGCGGCGGCTGAACTCGTCGAGGGTGGCAATGTTCGTCTCGATCCGCTGGGTGCGGAGGCCCAGTTCTTCGACCAGCCGGACGGCACGGCGGCGGGCATAGCCCAAGCGACGCCACGCGGCCCGACGCTCGCCCATCGGACGGGACTTGCTGGTGGCGATGTTGTAGTCACGCCGGTTGCGTTTGAGGATCACGTTGAGCGTTTTGAGATTGTGCGGGAGGCGGCCGAGAATCTGCTCCTTCTCGAGCCGGTCGGTCACCGAGACCTGCACGGTCCGGTCAAAGGGGAGCTCGCCGTCGTGCACACGCCGCAATACGCGGACGGCCTGCTGCACGACGTAATCGCATTCCAACACCCGGCGACGGAACCGCCGGCGCGTCAACTCGATCCGCTTGGCCAGGGCGATTTCCTGCTGTCGGGTCAAGAGGGGGATTTCCCCCATTTGCGTCAGATACATACGGACAGGGTCGTCGGACCACGATTCCGGATCGCCGTCGGCGCCCACCAAGTCGTCGACCTCTTCGTCCAGGTCAGCGAGTGCCTCGCCGTCCAGGTCGGCGTCCTCGTCGTCCAGCTCGTCATCCAGATCGAGCGCTTCGTCTTCCTTATCCGCCAGATCGATTTCTTCCTCATCCACATCGTGGGAGGTGACAACTTCCGCCAGCTCGTCCAACAGTGCGTCTGCGTCGTACAATGCAAGACTCCTAGATTTTCTCAAGCGGTCACACAAACCGGGAGGAGATGGAATAGTCGGCTGGAGGAACGGCTCGCCGCGCAGAGGCGAGAAGCGGGCAAGACCTCCTGCGGAACACCCGAGCTACTCCGCAAGCTACTCCTCCCTACCACCATGAATACTGTCCCTTCATCTGGCCGTGGCAGACCACGCAATCATACCACCAATTCCCAGGGTCGGTGGGACCCCTTGACATTTGGTAAAGAATTCCTCCTAAGGGAAGAATACGACTCCCGTCCAGGTTGGCTAAGTTTCCCAGACTCTCTCGCGGCGTGGAACAAAACCCCTGATGCGCACAGCCAGGTGATCCCGTGTTGTTGGCCAAAAAGAACAAAGATCACCGAGGCCTGAAAGACTCGGCATCAGGAAAGAATTGCTCACGCTGCGCTGTCGCTGGGTCTCGCTCGGTTCTGTTGGATGGCGGGAAGCAAGATGCTTTCTCACCCGTGGGGCCTCTATCCGGGGCTGGGTAGTCGAGGAGACCGGCGCTTCTATTGTACTTACGTTCCGAAGACCGTCTAGGGTTTGGTTTCATAATTCTCTCAAGAAAAATTCTCGCCAAACCGAACGCCGCTCGCCGGCCGGAAACTGGGAAGCCTGGCGAGTCTAGTGCCAGACTCCCCCACTGCTGAACGCAACGGGGGCTGGGGCTCGCCCCCGCCCCCAGCCTCTCTTCCCGCGATTCATCTCGCCAATTCTCCTGATCGACGTTAAACTGGAGAAATAGGCCCTCTCTCGTCCCACACGTTTCAGAAGCGTCATGGCCAAGACCAAGTTTTTGCTCCCCTGCTCGTGCGGCCGGGAAATCCCGGTTGAGATCACCAAGGCCGGTCAGCAGCTGCAGTGCGCTTGCGGAGCGATCCTGGAAGTCCCCACACTGCAAGGGCTTCGGACGCTCAAGCGAGCCGCGCCCGACGTGGCGGCTTCGCGGAAATCGACCTGGGGGCTGCGCCAGCAGTTGCTCCTCGTGGGGGCCGTCATCACCGTGATCGCCCTGATACCGGCCGGCTACCTCTACCTCTACCGGCCGCAAATGCTCGACATCGACACCGTCTCCCCCTGGCATGCCTGGAACATCTGGCTCGATCTTCGCCTGGGCCTTCGCGAAGGGATGCGTGAAATCGCCCAATTCGACGCCATGGTCGCCGCCTATTGGCGTTGGATGGGCGTCCTGGGAGTCCTTGCCACCCTCGGCCTTCTTACGATGGCCAGCTCATTGCTCGTCCCGCAGAAGAAGCGGAAAAGTCGGCAGCAAGCACAAGCAATGGTCCGTGGGCAGGTGGGCAGTGCAGGGTGAAAAACGATCCGCAGCGTTCCACCACGTTGCATGAGCTTACCTCTTCGCGTCCCCCTTGCGCAACTGTCCATCCACCAATTCACACAGCGTACAGCGTACTTTCGGCTTTCCGCTTTTCCCTTTCCCCCTCACGTCTTCCGCAGCACAAACACCGTATCCTCCGTGGTCGGGCCGATCGTTACGGGCCGGTTGATGTCATACGTAAAGTCGTACACTTCCACCAATTCCAACTCCGAAACCCGGGCCAAGAGGCGGAGGAATTGGTCGGCCGTGTAGGTGCGGAAGGGGAACTCATCGTCCAGGCGGAACTGGCGGCTCGGCGTGTAGACGTCAAACACGAAGCGGACCCATTCCTGGCGACGCTGGCGGTCCAGCCGAAGCGACATCATACGCGAGTTGATCATCAGTTGGCCTCGCCGGGCGGTCCAGGCCTCTTCTTCACAGCATGGTCCAAGAGTGGGGGTCAGGTGGAGGCCCAACGCATAAATCCCCCCTTTCGCTAAAGCCGCCGCCATGCAACGGAGGTGGTTTTCCGCTTTCCGCTCCGTGTCGAGATGGCGAAAGCTGTTAATCGTATTAAACGCCGCATCCACCTTGCGGCGGAGGCGGAAGTCGGACATGTCGGCCGTCAGAGCGCTTGGGCGAAACCCGTATCGCTTCAGCCGGGCATTGCAAAAGGCCACGGCTTTCGGGTTCAAGTCGTTGCCCGATACCTCGTAGCCCGCCTTAGCAAAGCGAACCAACAGCCGGCCCGTGCCGCAGGCCGGCTCGAAGAGCCGTTTGACCGGCCGGCGCGCATGTTTTTTGAAGCAGGCCCCGAGGAAGTCGTACTCGGCCTTGCAGTCGGCGCCGAACAGGAGGTCGTAGTACTTCGGGTAATCGTAGATGTTTGCGTGGATGGTTTCCATCAAGGTGCTCGGGCGGATTGGGATGCAGGGCGCAAACCTTAGCAGGCCGTCATGATACGACACGAATCCTCCAACGAGCAATTGCCCCGAAGATACGGGCCCTTGTTGGAGGAGCGGATTACTCGAGAGCGATTCGGCTTGCTCGGCGAACCCCACCCGGATGGATTTCCCCCCTTATTGCTCCTTCTTTGATACGCCTTTCGATGCACGACAAGAAAAGACTAGAAATTGGGCCACGCGATTCGCTAAGCTCGCAGACGGGCCAAGCATTCCGCAGGCCCAAGCAAGTCAAGCCGCTCGAAGGTGTCCAATGTCCATGAATTGCCCGGCTGCTGTAGAGGCCTCCCGCCTGCGATCCATGCTGACGGCATGTCCGTCGGCAAGACTCCAGGTTGGCGAGAGGTCCACATCGCACGAATCGGCCCGGCGCCGCAACATTCGGGAGGCATTTGACCGTCCCCTGAGAGAAGACTTCCCGCGGAGCGATCTCCGGTCTGTTGACGACCAGAATTTGCCCGCCCCGCCTCGCACTCCATTGGGCACCGGCCGGCTACGGCTTCCCCTGAATCCGATGCTCGGCGTCAGCCCGCGGGGCGTTGGTCTTTTGGTCCCAGTAGGGGGACAACCGGCGAAGATTGGCCACGATCCCAGGAAAGACTTCGAGGATCTTGTCGATGTCTTCCTCGGTGTTGAAGCGGCTGAAACTGAAACGGATCGAGCCATGTACGGCCGTGAAAGGGACGTTCATCGCCCGGAGCACATGCGACGGCTCGAGCGAGCCCGAGGTGCAAGCCGAACCGCTCGACGCGCAAATTCCCGCGGCGCTGAGTTGATAGAGCATCCCTTCTCCTTCCACGTAATGGAAGGACACATTGAGCGTGTTAGGAAGCCGCGGGGCCCGCTTGCCGTTGACTTGGATGTTGGGGATCATCCGTTCCAGGGAGCTTTCCAGCCGATCGCGCAAGTGCCGAATCCGGGTCTCTTCGTCGTCGTAGTATTGCGCGGCCAGCTCGACGGCCTTGGCCAGGCCGACGATGTAGGGTACGTTCTCGGTCCCTGCCCGGCGGCTCTCTTCCTGATGCCCGCCGATCATGAATGGCCGGCACGGGGTGCCGCGCTTCACATACAGCGCGCCGACGCCTTTGGGCGCATGCAGCTTATGCCCGGAAAAAGAGAGCAGATCCACATGCCGGAACTCGCCGCTCAGATCGATGGGGATCTTTCCCACGGTCTGCGTGGCGTCGGTATGAAAGACGATCGATGGGTCGGTTTCTTTGGTTATCCGGGCAAGCTGCTCGATCGGGAAGAGGACCCCCGTCTCGTTGTTCGCGTGCATGATCGTCACGAGAAACGTTTCGGGGCCCAGCGCGCGGATAAACTCCTTCACATCGAGATTGCCGTCGTGGTCGACGCCCAGATAGGTCACCTGATAGCCGCTGTGTTCCAGGTCCCGGCAGACCTCCAACACGGCCGGATGCTCGACCGCGGTCGTGATGATGTGGCGCCGCCGCGGTTCCGCCTTGGCTGTGCCGAAGATGGCCGTGTTGTTGCTCTCCGTGGCGCAGGAGGTGAACAGAAACTGCCGCGGATCGGCCACGTGAAAGCTCTGGGCGATCGTCTGCCGCGCGGCGGCCACGGCCTGGGCTGCGCGCCGGGCCGGCTCGTACATCGAGCTGGGATTGAAATACTCGTCCGTGAAAAACGGCCGCATCGCCTCGAACACTTCCGGGGCGACCTGCGTCGTGGCATTGTTATCCGCGTAGACGATCTTCATGGGCTTCGATCCCGGCTAGACTCGAATCACCTGGACGCGCTCATCGACCTTCTCTTTCAAGGCACGCTCGACAAGCATGCGCAACGTCTGATGAGCCCCGGCACAACCGCTGCAGGCGCCGGCCAAACGGCAGTAGACGCGAAAACCCTTGATGTCGAGGATTTCCACGTCGCCGCCGTCTTGTTGGAGCATCGGCCGGACATACTCGTCCAAGGTCTTTTCCACCTTCTTGCTGAACTGATACGGCGAGACGGGGGCTTCGCCGGACGAGGCCGTCTCGGCGGGAACCGTCAAGGGGAGGGTGCCTTGCGGGAGAATCTTCAACTGCCGCTGGCTGTCGTTCCACGTCTGGTCCAAGAGGTCCTGGAGTCCGCCCGGCACATGGTGGCACGACATACAGGCTCCGCCCGCCTTGATCGCGTTGACGATCTCGGGGATCGTGCGGAGGTTCAACTCCTTGATCTTCCGCCGCAGGTAGGGCTCAGTGATCGAAAAACACTTGCAGACGATCCGCCCTTCGTCTTCCTCCTTCAGATGCATGTCGATCCCCAGCCGGTCGAGATCGACGCCCCGTTTTTGCGCCCAGTTGAACACGGCCGCTTCGAGCGCCTCGGCCCCCATCACCGAACAGTGGATCTTCTGCTGCGGCAGCCCTTCGAGGTAGTCGACAATGTCCTGATTGGTGATCTTCAACGCCTGGATCGGCGTATAGTGCCCCTGCTCGATCAACGCGCACAGCGCTTCCGAAGCCGCAATCGCCGACGTGCAGCCAAACGTCAGATAGCGGGCCGCCTCGATCACGTCCTGCGTCGGGTCGGTCGGATGCCGCTTCACCCGGAACGTGAACCGCAACGCGTCGCCACACGCAATCGAGCCATGCTCGCCAAAACCGTCTGGATCCTCGATCTCCCCCAGGTGGGTGCCTGGTTTACCATGCACCGCGTCCATGAAGAGTTGTTTGGTCTTCTCACTATACTCCCACGCCATCAACGTTCTCCGAACACGCTCGCTTCTGTTGCGCAAAATGCGTCAACCTTTACGATAGCACCCGGCCGGAAAACGTCAACCAGGGCTGGCAATTTCATTATCCCCCCTTGCCGGGCGGTCGCGACAGATCGGCGGATTCCCTCAGGCCGCCACCTCTTCCGCCGCCGCCTGGCAGGCTTCCCCTGGGCGGTCGGCCGCTTCTGGTTGCGGTCGTCGTCGCCGTCGTCGTCGCCGAAAGAGCTTGGGCAGGTTGCGGACGTCCTCGATCATCAGATAGAGCGAAGGGACCAAAAGAAGCGTAATCAGAGTGGCAAACACCACCCCGAAGGCCAGTGTTACAGCCATGGGTACGATGAACTTGGCCTGGAGACTCGTCTCCGACATCAGTGGCACCAGCCCCAAGAAAGTGGTCAACGAGGTGAGCATGATTGCCCGGAACCGCTGGGGGGCGGCCAAGTGCACCGCCCGACGCACCGGGATCCCTTCGCGGACCAATTGATTCGTGGTGTCGATCAGCACGATGCTGTCGTTGACTGCTACACCGGCCAGCGCCACCAATCCGAGGAACGAGATGATGCTGAACGTCTCGCCGAGGAGCACATGCCCCCCCACTGCCCCGACAAATCCGAAGGGAATCGCCACGGCGATCAACACCGGCTGGATGTAGGACTTGAACTGAATCGCCATCAGGGCGTACATGGCGAACAGGGCCACGACAAAGCCCGTGCCCAGTTCCCGGAGCACGCGTTGTTGATCCTTCATGCCCCCTTCGCGTGCCCAGGTCATTCCTGGATACCGCTGGGGGAGCTCGGCGAAGAAGCCTTCTTGGAGCTTGGCCATGATTCCGTCGGGATTGGGTGTCACGGCGCGGTCCAACAGGGCCGTTACGTCGACCATGCGCTGGCGGTCGCTGCGGCGGATCGTAGCCGGCCCCAGGTCGTAGTGGACTTGGGCCACCTCGGCCAGTGGCACTTCATCGCCCGACGCGGTGCGAATCCGCAGATTGTCGAGATCGGCCAAGGAGCGGCGCTGGTCGCGGGGATAGCGGACCATCACGCGGATGTCGTCCCGCCCCCGTTGAATCCGCTGGGCCTCTTCGCCATAGAATGCCTGGCGCACCTGCCGGGCCAGGTCCACTCCGCGCAACCCCAGGGTCTCGCCGGCCGGCTTCATCTTCAACGTGATCTCCGGCCGGCGCGAACCGAGCGTGTCGTTGATCTCATACACCCCGTGAAACGTGCGCAGAATCGCTTTGAGTTCTTCCCCGGCCGCCTCGATATGGTCGGGGTTTTTGCTGGCCAGGCGGAGGTGGATATCCTTGTTGTCGTCCCCTTCGGAAGCGTCGATCGTCAGACGCCGCACGCCCGGTACCGTGCCGACCAGTTTGCGCCAGCGGTCGGCAATGACTTCCGAACTGAGCCCTCGGGCTTCCAGGTTTTCAAACTCCATGGTCACCTCGGCCAGATGCGTGCCCCCGGCGGACGTTCCGCTGCGTCCCACTGGGTCGCGGGCTTGGCCCACGGGATGCTCCCCGAGGGCGACCAGGATGTGCTTAACCACCGGAGGCGACTGGCCCTGACCGTCCAACTCTTCGCGGAGTTGCCGGGCCACCTGTTGGATTCGTTCCAGCACAGACCGGGTCACCTCGGCGCTGGTGCCGGTGGGCATCTCGATGGTGGCCACGGCCACATCCCCGGGGAACCGCGGGAAGAACGAGGCCTTGACTCGCCCACCCAGCAACAATCCGATGACGAGGATCATCGACGCCAAAAACAGGCCCAGCGTGGCGTAACGCCAACGGAGCGTCAATTCCAACACCGGCCGGTACCCCCAACGAATGAACGCCTGCAAGAGCCGGTCGACGATGACCTGAAGCCGTTCAAAGAGCCAGATCACCGGCCAGATCGGGAACAGGTACCAAGGGATTCCGCGGTGCGGTTGGTGCGACAAATGGGCCGGCAAGACCAACAACGACTCGGTCAGCGAAAAGAGCAAGCAGGGCACGATCACCGTCGGAATCACGCGCCAAATTTTGCCGTCGACCCCGGAGATGAAGAACATCGGCATGAAGGCGATCACCGTGGTCAACACGCCGGCAATCACCGGCCCCGCCACGGCCGTCACCCCCGAAACGGCCCCCTCCTCGCCCGGAGAGCCGCCGGTCTGATACGAATGAATGCTTTCGGCCACGACGATTCCATCGTCCACCAGAATCCCCAGGACGAGAATAAAAGCCGCCATGGAGATCATGTTGATCGACGTATCGGCCCACCAAAGCACGGCAAACGTGCCGAAGAAAGCGACCGCCACTCCCGCGGCCACCCACAAGGCCAAACGCAGACGGAGAAACAACGCCAGGCAGAGAAACACGAGCAACAGGCCCGACAGGCCGTTGCGGATCATCAACTCCTGACGCTCATTGTAGAACCGCGAAAAGTCGAACCAAACGTCCATGTGCACGCCGGCTGGCAGCGACGGTTCTGTCTTGCGAATGTACTCCTTGATCCGCGCGGCCACGTCGGGGGCGTTCTCCCGGCCGGTGGCCATCACGCTGAGCATCACCGCGCGGCGGTCGTCGAACCGCATCTCCAGCTCGTCTTCCTCGAACCCGTCGACCACCGTGGCCACATCGCGCAAACGGAGCCGCGTGCCGTCGGGTTGGGTCAAGAGGACGAGATTCTCGAACTCGCGTCCTACATAGGCTTGCTCCTGGGTACGGATGAGGATGTCGCCCGAGCCGGCGCGAATCGACCCCGCCGGAAGGTTCAGCGAGCTGTTGCGCACGGCTGCGGCCACGAAGTCGAACGTCAGCCCATGACGCCGAAGCGTTTCTTCGGAAACGTGAATGCCGATCTCATACGGGCGCACGCCGCCCAGCTTGACCTGGGTGATCCCCGGCAATCGCAGCAAATCTTCACGCACCGATTCGCCCATCCGCCGGAGCGTTGCTTCGTCCGCCGTATCGCTCGACAGGGCCACGCTAATCACATGGATCTTCAGCGTCAACTCTTCGATGATCGGTTCCTCGGCATCCTCGGGGAACGTGAAAATCGCCCCGACCCGGGTCCTCACGTCGTCCAGCAGTTTGCGCGTCTCGTAATCGCTGCGTACCTTGACGGTGACCAGCCCCAGCCCTTCAAAGGCCGTGGAATCCAGTTCGTCGATCCCGTCCAGATCGGCGATGGCTTCTTCAATGCGGATGAGAATTCCTTCTTCCACCTCCTGCGGCGTGGCCCCGGGGTAGGGCACCTGGACGGAAACCACGTCGAGGGGCACCGTGGGGAACATCTCCTTGCGGACCCCCAACGCCCCGAGGACCCCGACCCAGAAGAACAGGAACATCAGCAAGTTGGCGGCGACGCGGTTGCGCGCAAACCAAGCCAAGGCACCATTCATCGGCTACTCCTTCTTCGCCTGGGCATCGGGTTTGCCGACCGCCAAATCGCGCACTGCGCAAAGATCGAGCAGATCCCCCTGGGAGATCACAAAATCCGGGGTCACGTCCTCGACGACCTCGACCTTCATCCCGGGAATCGGAAACTCCAGACGCGTGGCACACACCCGCTCGCCGTCGGCCAACTCGCCGCGCACGATAACCCAATCTTTCAGCCGCCGCAGCACCGATACCTCACGTCGCTGGAGCCTCGCCGCTTCGTCGATCACGAACAGGTCGCCTGCATGGCTGACACATGCCTCGGGCAACACCACCGCGTCGGCTACCGGCAGCGAACGGATCGTGGCCTCGACAAACATCCCCACGGCCAGCGGCTGCCCGCCGTTGGCCGCCTGGGGTTCATAAGGCCGCGTAACGCTGGCCACTAGATAAACCATCCGACTGCGCGGGTCGATCATTGCTTCGCTCCGCACAATCGAGCCTTCCCACCGGCAGCGACGTCCAGCAAACAGGGCTTCGATCGTCACCGCCGGCCTGTTACCCGGCGCCAGCGTCGCACCCAACGGCAGCCCGAGAAGCCCGAAATCCTGATGGTCGACCGGTAGTCGGACCTCGACCGAATCAGTGGCAAAGCAGGTGGCCAGCGGAGTGCCAATCATCACATACTGCCCCACGTCAGCCTGCTTCTGCCGGATGCAACCGTCAAACGAAGCGACGACCGCCGTGTCCGCGTCCGAGTTCTTGGCCTCCGCCAATTGGGCCTCCAGTTCGGCAATCCGAGCAACCGCCTGATCCATGGCCGCCTGGGCATGGTCCAAGTCAGCCTGGCTTGTCGCCCCGCGTTTCTGGAGCGACGTCTGACGATCGAGATTCTGTTTCGCCTCAAGCCGCTCGGCTTGGGCCGACTGGATCGCGGCCTTGAGCCGTTGGATGCGGACCTGGAAATCGCGGCGGTCGATCTGCACCAAGACGTCCCCCTTGCGGAAGAAGCCACTCTCGTCGAACGACTCGGCCACGGAGACAATCCGCCCGGTGACCGGCGCCACTAAGGTGCTCTCCGTACGCGGACTGACCGTCCCCTGGCTGCGCACCGGGAAACAGACCGTGCGTCGCTTGACGTTGGCCGCGCTGACGGCCGGCGCCGCCTCAACCGCCGCTTGCTGCGCCGGTTGTGGCTTGGTGTCATACAAATACCACGCCGCGCCGCCACTGAGCGCCACCGTTACCAGTGGCACGACCGCCTTGGCAATGCAAAGACTGACCCGAGACCCCTGACTCATGCCTCCTCCTGCTACGCAATCTTACCCACGTATTATGCTTTCCCCAACCGTTATGTTCGAATGTGTCTTTGGTGAGAAGGGGCATTTTGCCGAGAAAAAATGTCCACCCCCTCGATTGTGCTATACCAGTAGGTGGGGGAATGCATGCTGCCTCATCAATACGTCGTAGGGGTGACAACGAGGAGAGAGGGGGCCCCAATTGCAAAAACTCCCTTTGACCAGAAAAGAATTCTTCGCCGCCGACCATTGACCCGGCCAGTCGCTCGCATTATATTGGTATAACAGCATTACATCCGTGTAACACCTTGAAGGTCGACCGTGGCTGCCAGTCAATCCGCTCAACGTGCCAATGCCTACGAGGCTCCGGCCTTGCGCAAAGCGGTTCGGTTGCTCGAACTGCTCTGCGAGGCCAGCGAACCGCTCTCAATCGCCGAGATGAGTCAGCGGTTAGGCCTCAACAAGCACATGCTCTTGCGTCTGTTGGGGACCTTGTGCGATGAGGGTTGGGTCGTGCAGGAGGAGGGGCCGACCTACCGGATCAGTCTCGTGCCGCTCTATCATTTCAGCAAGCCGATCAGCCGGCTGGACGTGGTCACGGCGGCCGAGGAGCCGATCGACGAGCTTTGGGAGGTCACCGGTGAAACGACCTACATGAGCATTCGCGACGGCGACTGGTCGATGGGTGTCATCATCCGCCAGACGCGGCGTGACATCCACGTGGGTGGCCGGATCGGTGCTCGGCTGATGATGCACTGTTGCGCTCCCGGCAAAGTCCTTCTGGCCTATGCCGAGCCAGCGCTCTTCGAGCGTCTGGCCCGCGCTGGATTTGCAAAACAGACCGAACAGACGATCTGCGATCCGGCCGAACTGCGTCAGCATCTCGACCGCATCGTGTGCCAGGGCTACGCCACCGACAACGAAGAATATCTGCGAGGCATGCTCTGCTTGGCCTCGCCCGTGTTCGACTACACCGGCCGGGTTGTGGCCGCGGTGGGGATCACTACGCTCACGATGTATCACAGTTACGAGTCGATGCTGGAGACCTATCGGGCTCCAGTTCTCGCCGCAAGCCGCAAGATCTCCCGCGCCCTGGGGCATGTCGGGACGTTGGGGAGTCGCGTCACGTTGTCAGCCGAAACGGAGTCTTCCGGGACCACTGACTAAACCGAGACGGAGGAATGCACATCATGAGGCCGGTTTGTTCTGCGTGGTTGCTTCCGATTCTCGTCTCCGCCTTGTTTCCCTTGGCTCCGCCAGGGCCCGTCAGGGCGGCAGAAGTTGCCCGGGAGGTGATTGTTGCTCTGGACGGCAAGCCGGTTGTCCCCAGCCATGGCACAACGGCCGGTTTCTGGCTGTTTGCTGAAGATGACGGGGCGCAACTTGCCCTGATGGGCCACCCGCCGCGCCGCGCAGTGGCAAGCCTCGCCCAAGGGCGGCAGATTGCCCTCCGCATGCTGATCGGACCGCTTGCCGCGCACGATGCGATCGATCTGTGTGCGGTCTGTCTCGATGGCGCCGGGGCCGAGGTGACCTTGTCTCTTGCTTCAGGCGAACGGATTTCGACGCAGATTAACAGCACCAAAACGCCGCATTCCCTCCGACTTGCAGCCAGTCAGTCGGCACAATCCGTGGACCTGATGATTACCCTCGCGGCCCCGCAAGGGGCGACTTCCGTCCGGCTTGATGGACTGCAACTGGTTCAGCCTAACGCCACCTCGCCGGTCGCCCTGGCTTGGCAGCCCAAGGATCGGGACTATCCGCAGTCGGATGCCGTGACGAGTTCCCCCGCGTTGCGTCCGGCGATCGAGGAAGCTTTGATCGAGTGGGATTGGCGCATGCAAGACGGCATCGAGACGCCACGCGAGTCGCGGAGCTACGCCCAGGCCGTGGCGCAGACGCTTACACGCGGCACGGCCTTGATCGCGGATCTGACGGCCCAAAACCTTTCCGTCGGCGACCGGCAGCCGGCCTGGAACACGTTACAGGCCCGCTACGAGACGCTCCGACAAGACCCGGCCGCTACGGAAGCCGCTTGGGAAGCCTTGTGGCGGGAGGTCCATCGCTTGCGGCGTGCGATTGTGTTAGCCCACCCGCTGGCTGACGTCGGGCCCTTGGTGTTTGCCAAGCGGGTCCCGTCAACACTGTCCCACCAATTGACGCAGTATTACGGCTACACGGCGCGGCCGGGCGGAGGCCTTTTTGTCTTGGAACAACCGGGGCAGTCGATGCGTGTGCGGCAATTGGCGTCCTCCTTGCCCGAAGGGAGCTATTTGCATCCCGAGGTGTCGTTCGACGGGGAACGCATCTATTTTGCCTTCTGCCCCTGCGACTCGGCACCGAAAAGCTGGGGCGATCCGGACACTCTCGCCCGGCGTTATCATCTTTATGCGGTGAACGCAGACGGCACGGACGTAAAACGCCTGACCGACGGCCCATACGACGATTTCTCTCCCCGTTGTTTGCCCAACGGCAAGCTGCTGTTCATCTCCACGCGGCGTGGCGGGTTTCACCGCTGCGGGCGAGGGCCGTGCTACGTCTATACGTTGGCCTTGGCCGAGGCCGACGGCTCGAATCCGCACCCGATCTCGTTCCACGAGACCAACGAATGGGACCCAGTCCTCTTGCACGACGGCCGCGTGGTGTATACCCGCTGGGACTATGTGGACCGCAACGCCGTCTTCTACCAGCAGCTTTGGTCGGCCTGGCAGGACGGGAGCAATGTCCGGATCTACTACGGCAACAACACCTACAATCCGGTGGGCATATGGGAACCCCGGCCTGTGCCCGGCTCGAACAAGGTCATGGCCACAGCCGCCCCGCACCACGGTATGACTGCCGGCTCGATCATCCTGCTCGACGTGACCCAAGGCGTCGACGGTCCCGCCCCGCTCACCCGGCTGACACCCGACGCTCTGTTCCCCGAAGCAGAGAGTGGCCTAGCCCATGGGATTCCCGTCAACCAGCCGACTCGGGTCGATGATGCCCTGTCTGAGACCTGGGGCCCGCAGCCCCAATCGCAAGCCACGCGGCTCAAAGAGGTCCCCGCGGAGGAACGGCGTTGGCCGGGCCACTGCTACCGCTCCCCCTATCCGCTTTCTGAAAAGCTCTTTCTGGCGGCCTACAGCTACGATCGGCTTCGCGGCGAACCGGGGATCAATCGGCCCAATATGTTTGGGCTCTACCTGTGCGACGCCTTCGGCAACAAAGAACTCTTGTACCGCGATCCGAACCTCTCGAGTCAGTGGCCTGTGCCGCTGCGTTCTCGCCCCAAGCCTCCTGTACGGGAAATGGTTTCCCAATGGGCGGCCAGTACACCGCAGCATCCCGAAGGCACCTTCTTCCTCAAGAACGTTTACGAGAGCTGGCCCAAGCTGCCGGAGGTGGAAATCCGCCAGTTGCGGATCGTTCAAGTGCTGCCCAAGACTACGCCCCATGCCAACTCGCCGCGGGTGGGCGTCGCCAATGCCTCACCCGGCAAGCAGGTCTTGGGGACCGTGCCGGTCGAGCGCGACGGTTCCGCCTATTTCCGCGTTCCGGCGCGGACACCGATCCTTTTTCAAGCCCTCGATGCCAAGGGGCGTGCCGTCCAGACGATGCGCTCGCTGACCTACCTGCAACCCGGCGAACAGATGTCATGCATCGGGTGCCACGAACCGCGCACCAGCGTCTCGTTGGAGATTGGCGTTGCGTTGGCCATCAAACGTCAGCCTTCGGTAATTACCCCAGGCCCTGACGGCTCGAAGCCTCTGAGCTATCCGATCCTTGTACAACCGGTGCTCGACCGCCATTGTACCCGTTGTCACAACGCCGAGAAAGCCGAGGGAAAGATCGTCTTGACTGGCGAACCGGCGGGCGAGTTCAGCCGCTCATACAACGCGCTGACCCCGTTCGTTGCCTACACAGCCTGGGGGATGCCCCACGACAACTTTGAGCCCCTGACGGAACCGGACCGTTTTGGCGCCCGGGCAAGCCGACTGATAAAACTGCTCGACGAGGGGCACTACGACGTGAAACTTTCGCCGGACGAGTGGGATCGCCTCGTCACGTGGATCGACACGAACGCCTTGTTCTACGGCACGTTCAACCACGATGATCAGGTTCGGCAGCTTCGCGGTGAGCGGATTGCCGGGCCCGACCTCGAGTGAAAAGGATCGCCCGCACCATGCCATACCGCCGCCTGGGACAATCCGCGTTAGAAATCTCGCCGGTTGCCTTGGGTTGTTGGCCGCTGGCTGGAATCACCAGCGGGGTGATCACCGAAAAGGAGGCCGTGGCCGTGATCCACGCGGCACGTGACGCTGGCGTCAACCACCTCGACACGGCGTACGCTTACGGGCATCGCGGTGAAAGCGAACGGCTCATCGCCCGGGCGCTCGGCACTGGGCGTAAAGAGGTTGTGCTGGCCACGAAGGTGGGGGTCTACTGGGACGAGAACGGAGCACTGCAGCGCACGGGCCGGCCCGACCTGCTCCGCCGTCACGTGGAGGAAAGCCTTCGGCGTCTGGAGGTCGACGAGGTCGAATTGCTCTACCTCCATGCTCCGGCCGACGACGCACCACTGGCCGACACAGCCGGACTGTTCCGGGAGTTGCTGGCCGAAGGGAAAACACGGGCGGTGGGGGTGTCGAACCTTTCCGTCGAACAGATGGAAGCCTTCGCCCGCGAGTGTCCCTTGGTTGCCTGTCAGGTGCGTTACAACCGCCTGCAACGTGAGATCGAAGCCGACATTCTTCCTTGGTGCCGGGCAAACCACGTGAGTGTCATGGCCTACGAGCCCCTAGCCCTGGGCCTGTTGACCGGCAAGTTCACCCGCGACCACGTCTTTTCCGACGACGACTGGCGTCGCCGGTCGCCGCTCTTTCAAGGCGAAGCCTGGGCGAACAACCTGGACGAGGTCGAACGGATGCGTTCCGTTGCAGAGTCGCTCGGCTGCTCGGTTGCCCAATTGGCCGTTGCTTGGGTCGTGTCGCAACCGGGAGTCACCGCAGCCCTCTGCGGGGCTAAGCATCCTGAGCAGATACGCGAAACGGCCCAGGCCATGTCGCTGGCCCTGTCGTGGCCGGAACCCGGGGGGCTTCCTGACTGACTTTCATCGATTCCTTGCGCTGCCTGCATTGTGAGAAACACCATGGCGAAATCCTTGTTGCAAGTGGTTGTCCTCCTTGGCCTGTTGGGCGCGGTCACGGCCCACGCAGCCGAAGGGCCTTGGCAAGAACCGGCGGATATCGAGTTTACGGCCCAGTGCGATGGTTCGCTCCAGCGCTACGTCATCCTGGTCCCGAAGGCGTTTGACCCGACCCGCCCGGTTGACCTGGTGATCGCCTTGCATGGACACGGGAGTGATCGCTGGCAGTTCATCCGCAACGACCGTGCGGAGTGCCGCGGCATGCGCGACTACGCAGCCGAGGCGGGGATGCTGTTCGTTGCGCCCGACTATCGCGCCAAGACCTCGTGGATGGGGCCCACGGCCGAGGCCGACGTGCTCCAGATCCTCGAAGAACTTGGTGCCAAGTATCCCGTGCGACACGTGTTTCTCTGCGGTGGTTCGATGGGAGCGAGTTCCGCTTTGACGTTTGCCGCCTTGCACCCCGATCGGGTCGATGGAGTGGTCGCCTTGAACGGCACGGCCAACCACGTCGAATACCAAGGGTTTCAGGACGCGATTGCCCACTCGTTTGGCGGTTCCAAAGCGGCGATTCCCCAGGTCTATGCCGAGCGTAGCGCGGAGTTGCACGCCGCCCGGCTGACCATGCCGATGGCGGCCACCGTGGGAGGTCGCGATAAGACGGTGCCCCCCGATAGCGTGCGGCGGTTGTTTCACGCCCTCAAGCAACAAGGCCGGCCGGTGCGCCTGATTGATCGTCCCGACGACGGCCACGCAACCAACTACGACGACACGATGGCCGCAATGCGTTTTGTTGCGGAAGAGGTTGGGCGGAGAGCGAGTCGCCGTGCCATTCCGCTGCCCGACTACTGCAACACGCCTGACGCGATGGCCCTGCTGGCCGATGGGAGCGTGTTGCTCTCCGTGCCGAACTTCACCGACCCGACGGCGCCCGGGGTGATCATGAAGCTTGCCTCGAATGACGAGGTCTCGCTGTTTTGCCGCCTGCCGCTTCATCCTGAGACGGGACGCGTCCATCCGATGGGCATTCGCCAGGCGCCGTCGGGCGACCTCTATGTGGCCGACTGCCAGTGCATGGACGAGACGCCGAATAATGCCCGCCTGCTGTGTATCCGCATGGTTGATGGGCGGCCCGGCTCTGTCGAGGTCGTCGCCCTCGGGCTGAACGTGGCTAACGGCGTGGCGATCCGCGACGGGTTCGTCTATGTCACCGATTCTGCTCGGGGAAAGGCCGACGATGACACGGTCATCAGCGCCGTTTATCGCTTCCGGCTTGACGAACGCGACGTCCAACTGGCTCCGGGCAACAACGATCCACATCTGGTTACGACGCTCAAGACGGTCTCTAAAGAGATACCCGTCGGCGCCGACGGGATTGATTTTGACGACGCGGGCACCCTGTATGTGGCCAATTGCGGCGATGCGTCGATTGAGAAGATCGTCCTCGACGCGACCGGCAAGCTCGTGCGTCAGGAAGTGCTCTCCGCCCCAGGCGCCGGCGGCATGAAATCGGCCGACGGCATCTTTTACGACCGCCGCACAAAACAAGTCTATGTGGCCGACATTTTGGCGAACGCCATTCGCACCGTGGCCCACGATGGCCGCGTCGAAACCGTGGCCCAGAACGGCGACTCCGACGGCTCAGCCGGACTGTTGGATGGTCCCAGCGAGGTGATCGTCCGCGGCCAAGAGCTGATCGTTGCCAATTTCGACCGTGTGTTTCCCGGCAGTGTCAACACAAAGCCGGATAAGCCCTATACGCTGACCGTGATCAATAAGGGGAGATAGTCGCACCTTGGAGGACTGATCCCATGTTCCGAACACTTCTGGCTCTCGCCGTCACGGTCCTCGTAGGTGGCAACGTCCATTCCGAGGAGAAGAAGGCTCCGGAGCCTGCAATCCGATATGCATTGAAACAGGACCTCTTCTATCTGCCCCAGAGCGAGGCCGAGGTTACGCCCTACCAGCGCGAAATGTGCCGCTTGGACGTCTACTATCCCGAGAACCGGGCCGGGTTTGCGACCCTGGTGTGGATTCATGGCGGCGGACTCTATGGCGGTACTCGGAAGATCTATCCCCAGCTAAAAGACCAGGGAATGGCGGTCGTCTCGATCGGCTATCGCTTGCATCCCAAGGTCACCTGCCCGGCCTATTTGCAGGACGTGGCCGCCGGCGTAGCCTGGACCTTTCAAAACATCAAACAGTACGGCGGCGATCCCGACAAGATCGTCGTCGCTGGAGGTTCCGCCGGCGCTTATCTGGCCAGCATGATCGGGCTGGACAAACGCTGGCTGGCCGCGCACAACATCGACGCCAACCGGATTGCCGGACTGGCCGCGCTCAGCGGTCACATGATCACCCACCTGACCGTGCGCAAGGAGCAGGGAATCGCCGAGACCCAACCGGTCATCGATCAGTATGCCCCGCTGAGTCATCTCCGCGCTGACGCCCCGCCGATTCTCCTGATTACTGGGGATCGCGAGTTGGAAATGCTCGGACGTTACGAAGAAAATGCCTACATGATGCGCATGCTCAAACTCGTGGGACACAAGAACGTCACGCTCTATGAACTCCAAGGATACGACCACGGGTCAGTCCATTTCGCCGCATTTCTCCCCATGTGGAGATGGGTGAAGAGTGTCCTGGCCCAACGACAATAACCCCTTCGATCAGCACCGAGGCGTTGCCAAAAGACTCTCGCAACGCTTGACGTTCGCGATACAGAGAAGCAGGCAAACGGATTCATGTCGTGAAAGGATAGAGCCGCATCTCCTCCTTTCACTCGGTTGATTCTTTGACATCGTGGTCCAAGTTATCACGGGGGTGTCTTATGGTTTGTTCTGTCTGCGCGGTAGTTCAGCGTGTCGTTTTCGACGAACCCTGTGGTGAAGCGAGCAGGGCAGAGGCGGCGTTTCCTGAGACGCGATGGAGTCTGCCTCCCAGGAAACGCCCTGGATCGGTGGCGTTGCGAGTGGATTTTCCAGGCGGCTTCACGTTGGTCGAGCTCCTAGTGGTCATCGCCATCATTGGGATTCTCATTGCCTTGCTGCTCCCTGCCGTCCAAGCAGCCCGGGAAGCTGCCCGGCGATCCCAGTGTTCTAACAACTTGAAGCAGATCATCCTGGCCACGCATACCTACCACGATGTGAACAAGGCATTGCCCCCAGGCTCGACACTTCACAACCCTATCCATCGTGGAAACGTGTTTCTCCGGCTGCTCCCCTTCATGGAACAGAAGCCGCTGTATGACGAGATCAGCCCTTTCTTCCGTACAGTCAAGGGAGATGGGCTCACGCCAGAAGACGCCACGGGATTCGGCTGGGGAACGGATACCATCACCCTGAGCAATGGCCAAGCACTTGGCAGCGTACGGATTGCCGCGCTGCAGTGTCCCTCCGACCGGTACACGGGTCAGTTGGTCAAGTACGCCGACAACTGGACGGAAGCACATCCCTGCACCTATGCGGCCTCGGCTGGCCCCACGGCCGACAGCAATCTGGTTGGCTATGGAGGCTGCTCGGATATGGCAACCTATGTAACCTACACGCACCCCTTTGAAGCTAGCGTTTTGTTTTGGTGTTGCCCTTTCTCTTGGCAAGGA
>CAZLDQ010000086.1:0-23020 GCA_964558295.1 uncultured Planctomycetaceae bacterium
CCCGATAAGACGCCCCCGGGCAACCGCCCGTGGGCTTTTTTGGGCTTCCTCAGCCATTCGCTAAGTGGGCCCCGCCCCCCTTCTTCTGCTGGCACGCTGCGCACTCGCTTGGGATCCCCACCACTGGCTTGCCCCGGACCGGTGTGTTAAGATGAGGGTTTGCGCGATAGGTTGGGGAGGTAGTCAAGGAATTTATGGGCGGTCTGCGGCACATTTCACTGCGGGGGGTTTGTGTTCACAACCTCAAGGGAATCGACCTCGACCTCCCACATCGCAAGCTCATCGTGTTTTGTGGCTTGAGCGGCAGTGGCAAAAGCAGCTTGGCTTTGGATACCCTCTACGCCGAAGGACAACGCCGCTATATCGAAAGCTTCTCGGCCTACACCCGGCAGTTCCTCGACCGGCTCGAAAAGCCGGAGGCCGAACGGATCGACGGCCTTCCGCCTGCGATTGCCGTGACCAGCGGCACAGGGAGCCGTTCCAGTCGATCGACCGTAGGCACCGCAACCGAAACGGCCGACTATCTCCGCTTGCTCTACGCCAAGATCGGACAGGTCTTCTGTCAAAAGTGCGGCCATGAAGTGCGCCGCGACACTCCCCAAAGCGTTGCCGAACAGCTCCAAAGCCTGCCGGAAGGCACGCGGTATATGATTGCCTTCCCGCTAACAGTCCCCGAAAGCAATGGGATCGCGCAACTGGCCGCCGCGATGGTCGAAGATGGGTTTATTCGCTGGATTCAGGATGGTCGGCTGGTCAACCTGACCGAGCCGAACGCGCTGGCGGCCGACGTGTTCAGCCCGGAGCTGTACGTCGTGATCGACCGCTTGGCCGCCGGAGTCTCGACCGACCAGCGAGTTCGCGATTCCCTGGAAGCGGCGTTCACCAAGGGGCTGGGCCGCTGCTTCGCCTTTGTCGAGGAAAAGGAGACCGTCCGTGGCGAAACCATGAGCCCTCGGCCGGCTTCCCCACCTTCCCCCCGAGGACGTGGATGCGAGTAGGTGATCGACGGCCGACCGTGGCGGCGCATCGGATTCAGCACACGGCTGGCTTGCGAGGACTGCCAAATCGAATATCCCCCGCCTGAGCCCCGGCTCTATAGCTTCAACAGTCCGCTGGGGGCCTGCCCAGAGTGCGAAGGCTTTGGCAATATCATCGACATCGACATGGACTTGGTGGTCCCCGATCCGAAGAAAACGATTCGCGAAGGAGCGATCGCCCCATGGAATAGCCCCGCATATGCCCATGAGCAGGAAAGACTGATCGCCCTGGCCGATGACTTCGGGCTGCCGGTCGATGTGCCGTTCGCCCAGTTAAGCCCAGAGCACTTGAACCTGATCGTCAACGGGATTCCTGAGCGGGACTTCGGCGGGTTGAAGGGCTTTTTTGCCTGGTTGGAACGTCGCAAGTACAAGATGCATATCCGCGTGTTCTTGAGCCGCTGGCGCAGCTATCGTCCCTGCCCAGCCTGCGGCGGCACGCGATTGCGGCCCGAGGCCCTGGCTACACGAATTGGCAACCGGAATATCGCCGAAGTGTCGGCCATGAAGATCCGCGACGCGGCCACGTTCTTCCGCACGCTCGAGTTGACCGACTGGCAGCGTCACGTCGGCCGGATGATGCTCGAACAAGTCGAAGCACGTCTCGGCTATCTGGAAACCGTCGGCCTTGGCTATCTGACGCTCGACCGGACGCTCCGCACGCTCAGCGGTGGGGAAAGTCGCCGCGTGGCGCTCACTGCGGCCCTCGGCTCCAGCCTGGTCAACATGCTTTATGTGCTCGATGAACCCTCGATTGGTTTGCACCCGCGAGATACGAGCCAGTTGTTGAAGGCAATTACAGCGTTGCGTGACCGGGGCAATACGGTCGTGGTCGTAGAACACGAAGAGGTAATGATTCGTGCCGCCGATCAGGTTGTCGAAATCGGCCCCGGAGCCGGGGAACGAGGCGGCCGGGTGGTGTTCCAAGGGACGCCCAAAGAAATGGAAGCCTCGCCCGACAGCCTCACCGGCGACTATCTCTCCGGCCGGCGCGGGATCACTACCACCGCTCGCCGTCGAGTCCCAGAGCATGGCTGGATCCGCCTGGCCGGGGCCCGAGGAAACAACCTGAAGAACATCACCGTCGAGTTTCCCCTGGGCGTGCTGTGCGTAGTAACCGGTGTGAGCGGTTCCGGCAAAAGCACCCTCGTCGAAGACACGCTCTATCCGGCCCTCTGTCGCCGCTTGCGCAAGGAGGCACCCAAGCCGCTGGACTGCGACGATGTGTTTGGCGACGGCCAAATCAACGACGTGATCATGGTCGATCAGAGCCCGATCGGCCGCACCCCGCGTTCCAACCCAGTCACCTATCTGAAGATTTTCGATGAGATCCGCAATGTGTTTGCCGAGACGGTCGAAGCTCGCACACGAGGGTACACAGCCAGCCACTTCAGCTTCAATGTCGACGGCGGGCGATGCAGTGCGTGCCAAGGCGACGGCTACATCCAGATCGACATGCAGTTTCTGGCCGACGTGTTCATGAAGTGCAGCCAGTGTCACGGAAATCGCTATCGCGACGAGATCCTCGACGTCACCTACCGAGGTCGCAACATCGCCGAAGTCCTGTAGATGACCGTGCGAGAAGCCTTCACCTTCTTCCGCGGCCAAGCAAAGGTGCAAGCCCGACTCAAACGGCTGATCGACGTGGGCCTCGACTACATCCGCCTGGGGCAGCCGGCCAACACGCTCTCCGGCGGCGAAGCCCAACGCTTGAAGCTGGCCGGTTACATGTCCACGGCCAAACGCGGCCGGAGCCTGTTCATCCTCGATGAGCCCACCACCGGCCTCCACTTTTCCGACATCGTGCAACTTTTGGACTGCTTCGACGCCCTCCTGGCCGTGGGCCACTCGCTGATTGTCGTCGAACACAATCTCCAGATGATCAAAGCGGCCGACTACATCATCGACCTCGGCCCCGGCGCTGCCGACGAAGGCGGCCAGGTCGTGGCCAAAGGAACGCCGGAGATGATCGTGAATAATCCGGCGTCGGTAACCGGACGATTTTTGGCCGAGGTGCTGAAGGCCGAAGAAATGTCGAATGACGAAAGGACAAATGACGAAGGAATGACGACGCCCTAAACTGGTTTTGTGGCCGATTTCGAGCACAAGCGTTCATCCTTCGTGCTTCGTCATTCGGGCTTCCTTCGTCATTTGATCATTCGACATTCGTCATTTCCCACCGTAACGTCGGGATACGCTATGAACTCACCCAACAACCTCGATCGTTATGTCCGCCAGATACGTTACGCCCCCTTGGGCGAAAACGGCCAGCGACGCCTAACCCAAGGCCGGGCCCTCGTCTGCGGCTGCGGGGCGTTGGGCAGCATGCTGGCCAGTTTGCTCGTGCGAGCGGGAGTGGGGCTGGTGCGGATCGTGGATCGGGATTTCGTGGAAACAAACAATCTACAGCGGCAGTTGTTGTTCGACGAAGCGGATGTGGCCGCCCAATTGCCCAAGGCAATCGCCGCTGCTCAGAAACTCCGAATGGCCAACTCGCAAGTGACGATCGAGCCGATCGTGGCCGACATCCATCCCACGAATATCGAGTCGTTCTGTGACGGGATCGATGTGATCCTCGACGGTACGGACAACTTCGAGACGCGATTTCTCATCAACGACGTCGCCGTACATCGCGGCATCCCTTGGGTCTACGGCGGCTGCCTGGGCGCCGAAGGGCGAACGATGACGATTCTGCCCAGGGAGACGCCGTGCCTGCGGTGTCTGATGCAGGATTGCCCAGCGCCGGGCACCATGCCCACCTGCGATATGGCCGGAATCCTCGGCCCGATTGTCAGCCTGATCGCATCGATCCAAGCCCTGGAGGCCCTCAAGATCCTCAGCGGCCGGCGCGACGCCATCTCACGGAGCTTGACGGTCGTGGATCTCTGGGACAACCAACTGCGATCGGTCCATGTCGCTAATCTGCGAGATCAGGTCGATTGCCCGACCTGCAAACGGAGCGAGTATCCCTGGCTCTTCCGCCAGGCGGGAAGCCAGTCAGCCGTCCTCTGCGGCCGAAATGCCGTCCAACTGACGTATCCCAACGTGAGCCTGGATCTCGAAACGCTGGCCGAGCGGTTGGCAAACGTCGGCCAAGTCTCCCGCAATCCGTTCCTGCTGCGACTCAAGGTCGATGCCTACGAACTAACCGTCTTTCCCGATGGCCGAGCAATCATTAGCGGGACAAACGATGTGTCCACCGCGCGAACGCTCTACGCGAAGTATATCGGCCATTAGCGGCTGAACACGAAAACGTCGCCGCAAAGCAGCCATAACGAGGGAGTCTCGCTAGAGATGGCTCTGCCCCCTAGATTGCCATGCACCAGGAGGGAAAAACGACGAAATGCACCTCCCACGCATCCCCTTCGGCTGCGGTCATCTCTTCGGAAATTCCGGTGCGTTCCTACGCCAAGGATGAAACTTAATGCAGTACACGGCACCCACTACGGTCAATAGGATGCCCCACCAGACGTCGGCATGATACTCGAACAAAGCCACCTTGTGTTCCGGGGGAACGACCCACAAGTAGAGGCCGGAGCAGAAAATTATAAGACCGTAGACCAGCAGGAGCGCGCCGACGAAGAACCAAATCGGTACCCGATGTTCTGAATCCATGGTTCGCACCTTACCAGAAGTAGATGTTGATTGCCACCAGCGCCACCCCGACCACGGCTGCCCAGAGGTACGGGTGCTCATACCAGGGGCACGGCCCCTCGTCCGGCAGCGGCGTGAGCCCCATCACCAGGTTCTTCAATTCCGCATCGGGCTTCGGGCGAGTAACAAGACTGACGCCAACAACCACGACAACGCAAGTGATCCAGGTCCAAAAACCACTGTACATGTTGATGGCCATCGGCTTGGCCTTTTCCGAACGAGCAATGTACTTGGCATGGCTCGCATTGAACTCGGCCGGGTTGAAGTACTGAGTCACATCGGTGGCCGTAACCTTAACGCCCGGTTTCAATACGACGGGTACGCCGTCGACCCCGAACTTGTCTTTCTTCCCCGTCCCTGCCAGAACAACCTCCGGAGCCAGTACACGAACACTGACGGACGTGTTGTGGTCCATTGTTGTCGCGGCCAGCAATACCTCACTCCCCTCGATCACCAAATCGCCAGACACAACCGGAGCTTTCCCCGGCACAGTCGAAATCGCAACATTGGTGGTCGTGATAGCGCCACTTTCAACGATCACCTTAGCAATCTTCTCCGTCCCTTCGTGATTGGTCTTCTCAACGCTCACCACGGCATCTTTGCCGAGAACGATCTTCGGTTGCGGCCGGTAACCATCGGGGAAGGTATGGACATATCCCCACATGGCCACCGAAAGGAGAATGGCCGTGAGGAACCCCCAAAAACCACCCGCCGGAGTAGCCCGCTTCCAAAGCATGCCGACGATCACCACCCCAAACAACGGAACGATAAAGAAAAAAATGAGCACCTGGAGGAACTCCAGGATGTTGGAAAACAGGAAGAGGAGATAAGCCGTACCGATCGACGCGAGCACCCCCAAAAGCGACGCCCAACGCCCCATGGTCAGGTAGTGATGGTCGCTGGCGTTACGGTTGAGCAGCGGCTTGTAGACGTCATAGGTCCAGACCGTGGCAAACGCACTCACGTTGCCAGCCATCCCCGACATGAAACCGGCGATCATCGCCGTCACCCCAAGGCCAAGCAGGCCTGGGCCGAGGTACTGACCCATCAGCAGCGGAAGAACGTCGTTGAAGGTCTTATGGGTGATATTGGCCCGGGCATCGCTTTCCGCCACCAACACCAGCGGAGAGCCATCGGAGTTGGTCAGCACGGCCAAGCCCAAAAGACCAGGAATGGTCACAATCAGAGGCACACACATCTTGAGCACAGCGCCGATGATCGTCCCGTTCTGCGCCGCACGAAGGTTCTTGGCCACGATCACACGTTGCACCTGGAGGAAGTCGGTACACCAGTAACCGAAACTCACGGTCAGCCCCAAGCCAAAGACCATCCCGTACTAGTCAATTCCCTTTGGATTGGTGTCGAAGGAACCGAGGTTGCGCCAAAGGTTGGTGAAATAGGCGTTCTGAACCGTAGGATGGATGACCTTCACGTTTTCCTGGATCGCAGCCATCATCTTGCCCCAACCGCCGACATGGATGATGCCGAGAATGGGGATCAACAACGAACCGAACCAGATGAGGAAGAACTGCAGGACCTCGTTGAACACCGCGGACATCAGCCCGCCAAGGGTCACATAGATGGCTACGGTCAAGGAGGCAACCCAGATGCTGATCGTCATGTTCCAACCGAGCAGCAGATGGAGGATTTTCGCCATGGCAAACATACTGGCGCCGCTGACCATGATCGTCAGAAAGGCAAACGAGATCCCGGCCAGAGCCCGACTCCCTTCGCCGTAGCGAAGTTGCAAGTAGCCGGGAACTGAGTGGGTCCGGCAAATATAGTAGAACGGCATCATGACGATGGCCAAGAAAAGAATTGCAGGGATTGCACCGATGAAGTAGGCATGAGCCCCAAGCATTCCGTATTGGTAAGCCATGGCCGACCAGCCCATCGTCTCCAACGAGCTTAGGTTGGCCGAGATAAAACTCAGCCCGGCAATCCAGGCGGTCATCTTGCGCCCGGCCATGAAGAAGTCATCCCCCGTGCTGGCTTGCTCCTTCAAATAGACGCCGATCAAGATCACCACGACGAAATAGATGGCAATGATCAGGTAGTCCACCACCGTCAACGTGAGCATCGCCTTTTCAGTGGCCCCTGCGCCGGCAGCCGAGGCCACGAGAGCTGTGCATACCTGAAGCGAGTTGATCATGCCGTTCTCCGTGCACTCGAGATCCCAAAAGTCTTCGCGGGGATTGACCGCGTTTAAGCAGAAGAGAGTCGCGTTTCGCGGCCGGGAAGCCTCAGCTCCCTGATGATACTGCCGCAGGGCTCACAAGTCATCATTATCGTTGGCCTCAACTTGCCGTGCAAGTAGCACCTCGCGACACTAGAAGGGGGTACGTTTGGTCGGCTCACCAGTTTCTTTTTGCCCGAAGACGATAGACAGAAGGTGGGGGACAATCGACGCTAAGGAGTGCAGACGCTGGCCCCAAATCGCCACACTGTCTCGATCGGCCAAGTCGTTGCGACGAAAGAAGTCATTCAGGTGCGGAAATCCGACCTGCCGACAAATCGGGCCGTAATCAAGCAAAGACGGAGGTCGGGAACCACGCGAGCCCCTCACCACTCTCACCTAATGGAAGCCCCATGCAAATGACGGAATTCAGTACCAGACCGTGGCGGCTGAAACCCTTGCCATGCGCCCTGGTCCTGATTGGAGAGTTGGGAAAACAGGCTGTCCCAAAATAGAAGAACCTGTCTTCGGAACCGGGGAAACGTGAAACGTTTCGGCAGGCTGCAACCGGTTCCGAAACAGGTTCAAAAAGCTTCTGACACACTCGCGCAATACAAACCACGAAGCGTCTATCTAAATCGTGACAGGTGGTTCCACTAGTTCCGGGGAACCAAACGAGACGTTAGCTATTTCTTCTCGTCAGCCTTCTGTTCTGTCTTCTCCTCCCCCTTCTCGTCGGCTTTGGCCTCCGCCTTCTTTTCCTCAGCAGGAGCTTCGGCCTTCTTCTCGGCGACCGGCTTGGGAGCCTTTTCGGTGGTGGGAGGCGCCTTCTCCACAGGCACGCTGTCTTTGGGGGTTTCACCAGGAGGTGGGGTGCAACCCGAGACGAGCGCCAGACCGACAATCAGCGAGCAGCAACCAGCAAATAGTTTGCGCATGAGCATGTGGATTCCCTCACGTGTAGCGGAAGGTTAATGGAAACCCTCATTCTAAATGGTCAGAGCACTGCTAGCAAGGCACTGGACTGAGCTACCTCCCCTCCATAAAGAGGAGAGCTTGCCAAGTTTTCCCAGACCAGCTCAACTCCCAGGTCACAAGGGCCGATTCATCCAAGAGACTCCCTTTGCGCGTCTTGACCGCTGCGCACTCGAATGACCCAAGCTAACCCGATATCTCAGAAAACGGCTCGCGTTATGCGCCCGCCGGAGGGCGAAACGCCGCTCCGACACGTCGGCCCCTGGGAATTGGTGCGTTTGGTCGCCACGGGTACCCAAGCCGAGATTTATCAGGCACGACCGGTCGAAGCGCCCAGGGAACAGCCCCCCGCGTACGCCGTAAAGGTGCTCCGTCCTCAGTGGCAAGAAGACCGTCTCGCCGTGGCCTTGTTCCATCGCGAGGCGGTCGCTGGCCGCACGATCTGTCACCCCCATGTGGTGCCGATCCTGGCTGCCGGGCGGGCCCACCCCCCCCAGTATCTTGTTATGCCCTGGCTGCACGGAACCACACTTGACACCCATTTGGCAACCGGCCGGCGTTGGGACCTGCCCGTGATTCTGTGGATTGCCCGACAGGTGGCCGAGGCGCTCGCCGCGTTCCATGAGGCCGGCTGGATGCACGGCGATGTGAAGCCAGGCAATATTCACCTTGCCCCCGAGGGGCACGTCACACTCCTGGACCTTGGGTTTGCCCGTCGTCAAGACGAAGCCGGGTCGGCGATGAATCGCTGTGTTATGGGAAGTTGTGCCTACTTGGCGCCGGAAATGATCACGTCGACCCTACGCGCCGATATCCGCAGTGATCTGTACAGTCTGGGGGTGGTTCTGTTCGAGATGCTTTCCGGCCAATTGCCTTTTCGAGCCAGCAACTTGGCTGAGTTGATCACTCAACATCGGGAGGCTCCGGCACCAGATCTGCACAAATGGGCTCCGTATCTCCCGAACCAGTTGGTGCGACTGGTGCGTGACTTGCTCGCCAAAGAACAACTCCGCCGCCCTCAAACGCCCCGCGACGTCATCGAACAGCTCGCAGTCCTAGAGATTGCGACGTTCACAGAGCGGCACGTGGGCTGAATAGGCTTACCAGGCAATCTCCGGTTTGGCAAAGTCTCCCGTCATCTCAACCGGCAGCCGCCAGACGCGGTCTCCCTCACGATTGGTGAAGTAGAGCCGACTTTCCGATTTCTCACGACCGTGCCCATCGGCCCAGAGCGCGTAGAAGTCGGGATGGGCGTTAACCGGTTTGCGGCAATAGGTGTGGTTGTACTGGCTGTCACGGGTAAGCTGCTTGATCTTCGTCCAGGTGGCCCCATGATCACGGCTCGTCCATAAAGCAACCTCGCCACCCGTGTTATAGGCTTGCGGGCCCCGCTCAGTCGGTCCGATGATCCGCCAGAGGTTTTCGCCTTCCACATAGATCGAGCCCATGTCGTAGTTGTTGTCGGAGAGGATCGACCCGTGGGTTTCCCACGCAGAGCCGTTCCAATACGCCGTCCACCACGTGCGAGGGTCGTTCTTCGGCCCCGATTCATAGCCGCGACTGGTCGTATAGAGGATCACCGGGCGGCCCTGGGCGTCGAACTCGACGTCTTGCACATAGACCTTGAGGTCCTCGGCCTGATAGTTGTGCACCAAGGCCGGGTTGGCCACCGTGGTCAAGGGAAGTTCCAGCTTGTGACCGCTGGCGTTTTGCCAGGTGCGGCCAAAGTCGTCGGTCTCCATGTAGTACAGATTGGTGCGGTAGTTGAGGCCGCCGGGATTCGGATGGAAGTTGAACGCCGTGCCAACCTTCTTCCCGTTGCTCCAACTCACCTGGTAATGGCCCTGCTCGATCGCGGCGTACAATTTGGGCTCGCTCCAGTTGCGTCCATCGGAACTAGTCATCTGGTAGAGCCGCCGGCCGCCGTTGTAAAGCGTTTGGAGGAAGAGAAAGCCCTGGCCGGACAGGTAGTGCGGCTGGGTGTAGGAGAAGTTGGTGACCAACACCCGCTCGAAGTCGTTGATATCATAAGGCTTTTTGCTGACCGAAATGCACGACGGCCGGGCCTTGCCATGGGAACTGGAAAAGACCCAGATGTAGCCCTTGTCGTCGATCGAAATCACCGGGTTATCGTGGGCGTCGTCGGTGTGTTTGTCCAAAAGAATCGTCGGCCGGGGCACCATCCCCGTGTTGTGGTCGTAGTATGACACCGCATGCAAGAGCGTGTTCTTGCCCTTGGGGCTGGCGCCGTAGCAGAAGAAGGTCTTGTTCACGGCCTTGACGTAGATGGCAAACGGGGTGTGACTGGAGCAATAGGTGCCCAAGCCGCCGCTGTATTTGTAGACGTATTCGTCCTTTTGCGGCTGGTTCGAGTACCAGATGCCGCGATAGCCATCGGCCTTGGTGAGGATCAAGTCAAGATCAGCGGCCGAGGGCGCCTTCTTCGTTGTCGTCTTCTTACCGCCCGTTTTCGCCGGCTCGGCCGAAACGCTCAGACACAGCAATGCCGCTAGCAGACAGGCAAGGCTCCAGTTTCTCGTCATGTTCACGGTTTGCTTTCTCCCAAGATGAAAATCACCATCAGAGTCTAGTCTACTCTCCTGCAACGACCGTTTCGACAAACGGAGCACCGCCGGCCCAGGTCAGCTCGACCACGAGGGCATCCGTTGGGCCGTCAATCGTGACCGACAGGCCAGATGTGTCAGGCTGCGCATACTTTTTCGGGGCATACCACTTGCGTCGCCGGCCATCGAGGTTTTCGGCGGCGACGACGGCGACCTGGTGGGTTCCCTTGACCACGCCGTCTTGATTGTCAAAGCAGGAGAGTTCAAAACGGCCGTCGGGGCCAATCTCGGCAAACGCCGCCCGCGCGTTGGACGGCACGACTTGAATAGTCCCGAGCTTGAGTGGCTGACCGTCGATCAGCACGCGGCCGGCGACCTGCACGCGCGGCGGCCGTCCGTCGCTGCATCCCCCTGGCAGCACGAGAAGCACGAGCAAGAATCCGAGGCGTGTCATCCGCTCCATGCGAGCGATCCTCCTGCAGTTGATTCTCGGTTAAGGGCCGTCTCAATATTCGCCGATCGTCTCGCCGCCATCGCGGGTCGAGAGGGCTCGATAGGTGGCCAAGGCCATGTTTTCGCTCAGGAAACTCACGTGGCCGTCGCCGAAAAGGAAATTCGCTCCGCCCGGGTGCAGACTGGCAAAGGCGGCATTGAGTCTGACGCCGTTACTGGTCACCGTGATGCCTTTTTCCGGCGGCGTATTGAGCGGATTCTCCGTCGAGCGCAAGCCGTCCATCGCGCGCACGGCCCGGCTCCAGATGTTCGACGAGGCCGAGGTGTGCGACTCGATCACCTCGCCGGCAAACATCGTGCTGGACAAGCCGTCGGTGATGTCGCGGATCTGATGGGCCTTGTTGTAGTAGAATACGCCGGTATTGGCATACTTCATCGAGTCGCTCAGACCGCTGGACGGACCGATCGTGCCCCCCACCATCGCATAGCTGCCGGTCGCCGCCTGATGGGTGCCGATGTCGTAGGTCGAGCCGATTGCCGGAGTATCGGAGTATGGCTTGGAGGTGTCGCTCGGACAGCGCAGGCCGGGCACCGATTGGGCGATCGCCTCGGCATTGACGTCGATCCAGGTGGAGGAGTAACTCCAAGGACCATCACGGAAATCGAACTGATTGTAGAGCGGCTGCTGTTCGAGGAACGGGAGCAGCGGCACAAACGCACTGTGCCCGACGCGCTGATAGGTTTGAGGGCAACGGGTGGCGTTGTTGTCACATCCCATGCGACCCGGCGGATAGACCTTGAAGCTGCCTTCATAGTTGGCCAAGGCCAAGCCGAGTTGTTTGAGGTTGTTGTTGCACTGGCTGCGCCGCGCGGCTTCGCGTGCGGCCTGCACGGCCGGCAAGAGCAGCGCGATCAGGATTCCGATGATCGCAATGACCACCAGGAGTTCCACCAGCGTGAACCCGCGTGTGTTCGGTTTCATGATCATCCCTCCCCCGTTTTGTGAAGTCAATGCGTCTTGGCCGCGCCGTCATGAAGGCCCGTGCCGCCCGCCGCGTCGCTAGAACGCCAAGGAAACCAGCCCCAGCAACGCGATCGTCACGGTGGCCGGTTCCGGAATGCTCAACAACGACACGGTGTCGATCAACCAGTCACCCTTGCTAAGCCCGGGATTCGCTTGAAAACTGCTCAGCCCGCGCCCCACCGGCCATGTATAGCGAAAGACGGCCAACCCGGCGGCAACGTGATCCACCTGGTTGGCATCCGTGAGGATGACATCATACGTCGGGCTTGCTGAACGGAAGTCGGCCAGGATGGACAGGTGATGCACCCGTAGCGGTGCGGTGGTAACGTCACGGCCAAAGAGCACCGCATCGGACAAAATCGTCTGCCAGGCAGCATCGTAGACCTGCAGGTCACCGTCCCAGTCGTTGCCTTCATCCACCAACAGCATCTCAATCAGACCGCCACTGTAGGTCCAGTAGAGGTTCAGGCTTCGATCGTCCGGACCGCCAGAATCCTTTGAGGCGAAGTCCATGTCGAACTTCCAGCGGGACTCGGAGGGATTGGGGAACACGTGATTCATGTGGCGTGAAAACCCGGTTTGCGCGGGCTTGTAGGCCGATGTGCCACTGCCGCCGATCGCTGCGGTCCCGAAGGCCGATCCCTGCTTCGCCATGCCGTTGGTACCGCTCAGGGGCGACCAACCGAGCGGAAAGTCGGATGAGCCAAGATCGCCCCAACCGGTCGTGTCCTCAAAGGTCCCGTTGACCATCAGTTCGACGACCGAGCCGGGCGCGGGGCATGCCAGACAGGCGACGATGAAAGACACGAAGATGGCAATGATCCCCCCGGTCTTGCCCATAGACATCTCCTTTTCCACAGCGTTCCCCTTGCCTGGTAGCCGGCGGAAAGAGGGGTTGGAGAAGCCAAGCCGGAATACGGTACACGCCCGCGACTTTGTACTGACACCCACTCCCTTCGAGCCAACAGACAGCGAACCACCTGCCTGGATTGTGCTTGCCCACCACTCGCAGTGCAAGAGTCTTATTACTCAAAGTAATTAGTGATTTGTGTCAGAACTTGAATCGGCAACAGGGCAGCGGGAGCCCCCGATTCTCAGCGACAGGACAGCACCCCCTCTATCGAATTAAAACCGCACCAACTGGACGGGGCGACAGTGGGTCGATTAAAATCGGAGTATCTTTGACGGCTAGTCGCACGCACGGTGGGCCGATGTCGCACCGCATGAGGATTGCCCTGCTAATCGAGTCCTCCCGCGCCTACGGGCGCGGGTTGTTGCGAGGGATTGCGGCCTATGCATGCCGGACGAATTGGGCCTTGTTTCACCAAGATTGGGGGCTATCGGAGGGGGTCCCGGATTGGTTCCGGGATTGGCAGGGCGATGGCATCATTGCGAGGCTCGATAGCCTGAGACTGGTCCGCGAGGTCCAGGAAAAGGGCTTGCCGACGGTAGACCTTCGTGGGGCCTACAGCGTCGAAGGCATCCCGGTGATCAATAGCAATCAACAGGCCGTGGCTCGTCTGGCGCTAGAGCATCTTCTGGAACGGAAATTCCAGCACTATGCCTTTTGTGGATTCACCGGGGTGAACTATTCCGACCAGCGGTGCCAGCACTTCGTCGAGGGCGTGCGAAAAGCGGGATACGATGTGGCGGTGTACGAGAATCCTTGGCGCAGCCCGGCCGCTTCCACGCCGGAAACCGAAGCCAAAGGACTGTTGGCCGAACACTCGCTGGCCGATTGGCTCCGTTCGTTGCCCAAGCCCGTCGGCCTGATGGCCAGCAACGACATCCGTGCCCAACAGGTGCTACGAGTATGCGCGGAGCACGGGTTGTCAATTCCCGACGAGGTGGCGGTGGTCGGAGTCGACAACGACGACTTGTTGTGCGAGTTGTGCATTCCACCTCTTTCGAGCGTGGAACCTGACACGAAGACGATCGGCTACAACGCGGCAGCCCTGCTGGACCAAATGCTCCAGGGCAGCACCCCACCGGTCGAAGCGCCGCCGGTGTGTCCCGTGGGCGTCGTCGCCCGGCAGTCGACCGACGTGGTGGCTGTCGACGACGCCGATCTGGCGGCCGCCGTTCGCTTCATTCGCGAGCATGCTTGCGAGGGGATCTCGGTAGACGACGTGCTCCAGCACGTCCAGCTCTCCCGAAGCACGCTTGCCCGCCGTTTCCAGGCTCTCATGGGTCGCTCGGCCAAGGCGGAGATTCTTCGGGTTCGCCTTGGTCGGGCCAAGCAGTTGCTGCGCAGCACGGACTGCTCGTTGGCCGAGATTGCCGAGTTGACCGGCTTCGGTTATCCGGCCAATCTAAGCGACGCTTTCTCGAATGAAACCGGCCAGACTCCCGGCCAGTATCGGGCCGAGCTGCGAGCAGTTACTTCGGCAGTTTCAACGACTCGCCGCGATAGCTGAGATCCAAGAGGTCCATCGGGTGCATCACCAACAGCGGCTTGCGCTGGCGGCGTACTTCACGCCCGATCTGCAAGAGGCAGCCGGCATTCGAAGCCAGACTGATCTGAGCACCCGTACGGAGAATATTCTCCAATTTACGGCGTATCAGCCGATCGGCCATTTCGGAATGATTGAGGTTGTAGGTGCCGGCCGACCCACAGCAGATTTCCGTTTCAGGCAGTTCCCGCAATTCCAGGCCGGGAATCATGCTCAGGAGCCGCCGCGGGGCCTCGCGCACGCGCTGAGCATGGCCGAGATGGCAGGCGTCGTGATAGGTGGCCACCGCTTCGATGCGTCCCGTGGGCGCGATCGGGCCAAGTTGGTCGAGAAACTCGTTGATGTCCTTGACCTTGTCGGCCAACCGTTGCCGGGCTGGCTGCTGGTCGTCCTTCCAGTGAAGGCCGTACTCCTTGAGCATCGCCCCGCAACCGGCATGGTTGACGATGATCGCATCGAAATCGTCGAGTTTCTCGAAAGCGACGACGTTGGCGTCGGCCACTTTTCGGGCCCCTTCGCGCTCGCCCGCATGGTAGTGGATCGCTCCGCAGCAGCCCTGGCCCGAGGGAATCAGCACATCGCAACCATTCTGCTGCAAGACGCGCAAGGTGGCCCAATGGGTGTGGCGGAACATGGCGTCGCCCACGCAACCGACGAAGAAGGCCACTCGCGCACGACGCCGTCCGATCGCCGGCAAAAACTTCGGCAACTTCGGCCCCGGCGGGATCGGCGGGTTGACCAACGTGACCATCTGCCCCAGGCGGCCTGGGATCAGCTTGAACAGCCCCAATCGCTCCGCCATGTCATAAAGCCCGAGCCGCTGCGCGATCCGCACCGGGGCCATCGCCAGGCGAATCCGATTGGCGTAGGGGAACAGCCGCAAAAGAATCAGGTGATGGAACCAATCGAAACGTTTGGCGAGATGGTGCGACTCCTGCTCCTCCAAAGTCAGCCGGAAGGGCTCGATCAGTCTCCCGTAATGCACGCCCGAGGGACAAGCCGTCTCGCATGCCCGGCAATCCAAACAGAGATCGAGGTGCTGCCGCAATCGCGGGTTGACCTCCATCCGGCCTTCGGCCACCATGCGCATCAGATAGATCCGACCGCGGGGACCGTCGTTTTCATCCCCCAGTTCCGTGTAGGTCGGGCACGACGACGTACACAACCCACAATGGACACAATCGAGAAACAGGTCGAAGTCAATCTTCCCGGCTGGATTTTTCGAGTCTCGGCCGTTCGAGGTGGTCAAATCGTTGAGACACATCGTTATTCAATACCCAAATCGCCCTGGATTGAGAATTCCCCGGGGATCGAACTGACGCTGGATCGATTCCCGCACGCGATGACCGTCACGCACCGGTCCCCAAACCTCTTCACCAGTCAAGGCAAAGTCCGTGGGATAAGCCAGGATCGTCACCGTGCCGCCACTGCCCCCGACCGCCGGCCGAATCCGTTGCCTGATCCCCGTCACCACTTCCTGTGGATTCATGGAGAACCGCACTCTCAGCGTGCCACAGCCGGCATGAGCCAGGACGGAACACTTGGGATCCATCTGACGCACACAGCGAAGCGTATCGACAACCGCCCCCGGCAGAACGTTGATCTCGGCGACTACCGACGAATCATCGGTGCCTCCCCCGGCAAACTCCCCAAGAAGTGTCCAAAGCGGCTCGGCTTGATCTCCCAGGTACGTCCTCGAAAGTCTAGCCCCTCCCTGCTGCCAGGAGTTTTGTAGCTCGCCGACCATCCAGTCAACCTCCTCCTTCGTCCCCTCGAAACCAACAACCAGTTGGCCGAGGCCGTTGGTTGCGTCAGCCCCAAGCGGTGCTTCGTGACAGACGGGGCCGACCAACCACTCAATCGCCGAGGGAAGTGTCTTGGTACGCACCAGGTCAGCCAGCAGTCGCTCGGCCATGTCGTAATCGGTCACCGGGCAAGCCACCAGGGCGGTAGTCTCCGGCCTCGGCTTGACCATCAGCGTGACCTGTGTGATCAGCCCTAAGGTCCCATAGGAGCCGGCGATCAGGCGGCAAAGGTTATAGCCGGCCGCATTCTTGACCACCCGGCCACCGCCGGCAAAGGACATTCCCGTCCCGTCAACTGCGTGAAAACCGATCAGGTAATCGCGGATCGTCCCCCAACGATAGCGCCGTGGACCACTCTGGTTGCAGGCCACGGCTCCACCAATCGTGGCCCGCTTGGCCTGCGGGATGTCGATCGGCAGCCGTTGCCCTTCGGCAGCTAGGTGTTTGGCCAAGGTGGCAATTGTCATTCCCGCCTCAACGGTGATCGTCAGATCGCGTGCCGGATAGTCGATCAACCGGTTGAGCTTGGCTAGCGAGAGGCCGAGCCCCGGCTTCGTCGGATGAACGCCCTGCGCAAGCATCGTTCCGCCGCCGATTGGATATAGGGGCGTGCCGGTTTGCCAAGCCTGCCGAACGATCTTGGAAACCTCGCTCTGTTCGGCGACGTTAATCGTCTCAGTGACGGGAAGAAGGGAATCGGCAAGCTCCCGCCCTCCACCTCGAACAGGGCTGGGTGAAGGCCCGTTCTGACAGACTGCCTGCTCTCGCGGCCCCTCGCTCGAAGAAAGCGGAGGAATCAGCTTGCCCGGGCAAAGCCGACCGGTGGGATTCATCGCACGCTGAATCCGAGTCATCGCCTCCAGATCGGTCGGACTGAACAACCGATTCATGAATGCCAGTTTTTCCACGCCAATCCCGTGTTCGGCCGTAACACTGCCGCCACAGGCTACACACTCTTCCAACAGTTCGTTGCCTGCCGCCAAAACCCGCGAGACCTGTGCCTTATCCCGTTCGTCAAACAGCAGAATCGGATGAACATTGCCGTCGCCCGCATGCGCCACGTTAACGATGCGCACCTGGTGTTTGGCGGAAATCTCTGCAATGCGACGCAAAATGTGAGGCAATCGCGTACGCGGCACGACGCCGTCCTGAATGCAGTAACTCGGACTCAGACGGCCGACGGCACCAACCGACATTTTACGGCACTTCCACAACAATTCTCGTTCTTTGGCCGTGGTCGCTTGGAGCACTTCCCGCGCATGCCACTTGCGACAGAATTCGACGATTCGCTGTTGCTGTTCGTCCATCCCGGCCGCCAGCCCATCGAGTTCAATCACAACGATCGCCCCGGCATCCAGGGGAAAGCCGAAATGATAGGCCTCTTCCACGGCGGCCACGATCCCTTGGTCCATCAGTTCCATGGCGGCCGGGATCATGCCGGCGCCGATGATGTCGCTGATCGCGTTGGTTGCGTCGTCCACCGTGTCGAAGATCGCTCGCAACGCTCGGTAGTCTTGAGGGTTGGGCGTCAGGCGCACCCAAGTCTTCGTGACAATGCCCAGGGTCCCTTCGCTCCCGACCAGTACGCCGGTCAAATCCAACTCGGCCGGATGCTCGACCGGGCCAAGTTGCACAATCGAACCATCGCCAAGCACGCCCTCCAAACCGAGGACGTGATTGACAGTCACGCCATACTTGAGCGTGTGCGGCCCGCCGGCATTGGTCGCCACATTGCCGCCGATCGTCGAGGCGCCTTGACTCGACGGATCAGGGGCATAGTGGAAGCCGGTGCCCGCCAGGGCTCGGTTCAATTGAATGTTGGGCACGCCGGCCTCGACGATGGCAAATCGGTTGCGCAAATCGATCTGGACGATCTGCTTGAGCCGGGTCAGCATCATCACCACCCCACCCCCCAACGGCAGACAACCGCCGGCCAAGCTGGTACCCGCACCACGAGGTACCAATGGCACTTGATGCCGATTGCAGAGCCTGACGACTTCGGCCACTTGGTTTGTCGAACGAGGAAAGACCACGGCTTCGGGACGTTCCTTCTCGATCGTGTAGCCATCGCACTCGTAAACGACCAGCTCGGAGGCGGCCCAAAGCACATTCTCCGCCCCCACGTGCATGCGGAGGTCTCTCACCAGCGGCGACAGGGGCGTTGTGGTCATGAAGGCTCTCACCGAGGTCGGCAAAGGAAAATACGCAGGAAGAAAACGGACCACAAAGCCGGCCCGCCCCACCCCTTTTGTTAAGGTTTGATTATAGTCTCGCATGAGGTGGCGACAAAAGGGTGGAAGAAGAAGCCGACGCAAATCCCCTTCGCGTTCTTCACATTCCGGCCCCGCCATCAGAGGCAGAAGATATCGAGTACGGCGATCACGTCTTCAGCGGGTGCCCTACTTTCTGCTCAACACTGGCCACCTTCCCCACCAAGCGTCCTTGCTGGCCACGACGGTAATCAAAGTTTATGGAACACACGATCCGGTTCGAGTCGGCCGCCATGGCCTCGAAGCACTGCTTGACCACGTCCATCACTTGGTCATACTCCCCCTCCAAAACCGTGCCCATCGCGTGCAAGCGATAATCCAGACCGCTGGCCTCAATGATCTGCAAGCTCCGCGCCACGTAGGGACTGACGCTCTCGCCTTTGTCCAGAGGAAACATGCTGAACTCAAGCACAACCATCATCGGCTCCTTCTCCGTTCCGGAGTTCTCCGGCAAGGCATTTTAGCGAGCCTTCTGACAAAAGAGGACACCTATTGCCGCAACCCGTTACGCCCCAACCCCTTGCGCCACCAACAACTCATCTCCCCCGAAAGAAAGAAAAACACTACACTATGCCCCCTTACCCGGGATGCTGGAAATCGAGCCCCCCTTGGGCCTGCACCGCTGGAACGATGCCTGAGGACCAGAGATTATGTCGGCGACACGTGTTCTCCTTACGATTCTCTTGGCGGGAAGTCTGTTGGGCGCAAGCCGCCCGACCGCTGCGCAGACGTCGCTACAGGCCTTGCCTGCCTCAACGGCGATTTCGGAGTGGCCAGGTACGAACCGACTCTCTGGCCATGACGCCACCCCCTGGGCTGGGAGCCCCCCGCAAAGCGAAATGGCTCTTTCCTTTGCCCCCGACTCGTCCGACGATGGCCCCGCAACGTGGCAATTGCTTCCCGACGGGTTGATGTACCGCTCCTATCTGGCCGGCCCCCGAGAACCACGCTTTGGCAGCCAATGGATCCATGAACGAGATGATTCGTTTTGGGACGTCGCCCTGGGCGGCCGCGCCGGGATCTTGCGATTTGGCACCACAGATTCCTTGTCACCGCAAGGCTACCAACTCGACATCGAAGGGGCCGCCTTCCCACGCCTCACCCTCGACCATGACCGGGATCTCGTCTCGGTCGACTTTCGCTTCGGCATCCCGCTGACCTGCCGTTTGGGCCCTTGGGAAACGAAGTTTGGCTACTACCATCTCAGTTCCCATTTGGGCGATGAATACATGCTCAAACACCCCGATCTGAGACGAATCAACTACTCCCGCGACTCACTCCTCTTGGGCGTGGCCTATCGACCAGTTCCCGACCTCCGTCTCTATGCGGAAACAGGCTGGGCGTTTTACGCCGATGAGGGGGCAGATCCTTGGGAGTTTCAATTCGGCATCGAATACAGTCCAGCGCAAGCGGCGAGCTCCTGGGGGGCCCCCTTCTTTGCCGTCGGCACCCATCTGCGCCAAGAGGTCGATTTTGGCGGTGCTCTGGTCGTCCAAACCGGTTGGGAGTGGCAAGGCCCCTCCGGCCAACGCTTCCGCTGGGGCCTACACTATCTTAACGGCACGAGCAACCAGTACCAGTTCCACACCGAGCATGAAGAGCAAATCGGCCTGGGGACTTGGTTCGACTTCTGACCCCCCTCCCAAACATGGTCTGGCACGACCACCAGTCGGTCCGCATCACGTCTCATAGGCGTTGCAACCACTACCCAGCCCCCTTTGGAGCCACATCCGATTGACTTGCTCCGACCGTAGTGGTCCACTATACTTTTTGTAAGTTGCGTAGGAACGAAGATTTGCGGCTTTTCCGCCGAGTTTTCCGCCCTCCACCAGTCGGCAAACGACCGGTTTGGTTGAGGGTGGCGGTCATTGCTCGCGGATTCTGCTGAGGAGAGGCTCAATGGCCCGATCCGCCTATACGCTTGTCTTGGTGCTCTTGTTTTCCAGCCAACTCCTGCCCCCTGCGGTATGGGGGGCGGATTCACCCTCGGCCACAGACCAAGCGCCCGAAAAAACCGAGGATGTCTACCAACTCCAGAAACTCCTGGTTGATACTCTCGACCAAGTCGAACGGAGTTACGTCAAGGACATTAGCCGGCGAGAGCTGGTCGAAGCAGCCATCCGCGGCCTCTTGCGCGAATTGGACCCGTATTCCGACTACATTGACTCCGAAGAACTCAAGCAATTTCAGACGACCGTCGACGCCGAGTTTGGCGGGATTGGGATTCAAATCACCATCGAGGCAGGACAACTCAAGGTCATGAGCCCGCTGGTCGGCACGCCAGCTTACCGCGCGGGATTGATCGCGGGTGACCAGATCGTCGAAATCGACGGCAAGAGTACGGCACACATCACGGTGGACGAGGCCGTTCGTCGCCTGAAAGGCGAGCCGGGAACCAGTGTGACCCTGACAATCATCCACCCGGGCAAGTCGGCCCGCCAACTGGTCACCCTCAAACGGGAAGTGATCCACATCGAAACCGTGCTGGGCGACCATCGCAAGCCGGACGATTCTTGGGACTTCATGCTCAACAAGACGCATGGAATCGGCTACATCCGCCTGACCGGTTTCAGCCGCGATACGGCCGGTGAGTTGGAAAAGGCCTTGGAGGAGTTGAAGCGGGAGAAGTTCCACGCCCTGATCCTCGATTTGCGGTTTAACCCGGGAGGATTGTTGACCTCGGCCATTGAGATCAGCGACCTGTTCATCTCCAGCGGCCGGATCGTCAGCACCAAGGGACGCAACTCGCAAGAACGCGTCTGGGAGGCCCAGAAAGAAGGAACCTTCGAAGGATTCCCCTTAGTCATTCTCGTGAACCGCTATACGGCCAGCGCCAGTGAGATCGTGTCGGCCTGTTTGCAGGACCACAAGCGGGCGGTGATCATGGGCGAGCGGACCTGGGGCAAAGGGAGCGTACAGAACGTAATTCCCTTGGAAGAACAACAAAGCGCCCTGAAGCTCACCACGGCCAGCTACCGCCGGCCCAGCGGTCACAACATTCATCGCTTCCCCGACGCAAAGGAAGACGACGAGTGGGGGGTAATCCCCGACAAGGGATATGAATTGAAACTCGACGACGCCGAATTGTACGCCCTGATCGAGGATCGGCGGCAACGCGATATTGTTCAGCCCAAGGAGGCCCCCGCGACAGAGTTGTCGCCGGAAAATATCCCCGTCACTCCCGAGCCGCAACCAACCCCGCCGCAGCAACCGACGCCTCAGGAGAAGGACAAGACGAGCGTCCCCCCCACGCAACCTGCACCGGTCCCCGCTTCGACCACGCCCGCTACTCCAAAGAGTCCCCCGCCGGCCAAAGACGCCCTCGTCACGTCGACGGAAAAGCCTCGGGAAAAGGCCCCGTTCGTCGACCCCCAGTTGCGTATGGCGATCGACTACCTGACAGCCGAGTTGGCCAAAGCCAAGTGATCGCCGTAGCGCGATTCATGATGCCAAGCGTCTCTTGACTTCCCTCGGGCGACAATGGACATCGTTCAGGCCGCTGGGCGCATCGCAACGATTTTTGCTTGAGGTTGATTTGCTGAGCATGAAACTCCTGACTTTGGAATCCACGTGTGACGAAACGGCTGCAGCGGTAATCAACGACCGGCTCGAAGTCCTCGGTTCGGTGGTCGCCTCGCAAGACGAATTGCACCGCCGCTTCGGCGGCGTGGTCCCGGAAATCGCCTCGCGAGCCCACGTGGAGCGAATCCTCCCGGTGATCGACGAAGCGTTGCGCCGGGCCAACATCCAACTGACCGACTTGGACGCCGTGGCCGTGGCCAACACGCCGGGACTGGCCGGCTCACTGCTGGTCGGCCTCGTGGCGGCCAAAACCCTCGCCGTCAGCCTGAATATTCCGCTGATCGCCGTAAACCACCTCCAGGCCCATATCTATGCGTGCCGGATTGCCAGCCGAGAAGAGGTCTTCCCCTGTGTGGGGTTAATTGTCAGCGGAGGACACAGCAGCCTTTACCGTTGCCCCAACCCACTCGACTTCGAACTGCTCGGGGCCACGATCGACGATGCGGCCGGCGAGGCGTTCGACAAAGTGGCCAGCATGCTGGGCCTCACCTATCCCGGGGGACCTTCGATTCAGCGTGCCGCGGAACCGGGGAATCCCAAGGCCTATCGCTTTCCTCGCCCCTTTCTCAACGATTCCGAACGGCTGGATTTCAGTTTCAGCGGGCTGAAGACGGCCGTCCGCTATGCGATTGCCGGCCCTGGCCGACCCGACTTCCAGCAGACACAGCTTAACCCCCAACAGGTGGCCGATCTGGCCGCCAGTTTCCAGGAAGCAGTGGTTGACTGCCTGGTAGGCAAGGCATTGCAAGCCGTGCAGCTCACCGGTCTCCAAACCCTGTGCGTTGGCGGAGGGGTGGCGGCGAATGCTAGGTTCCGACAACGACTGACCGAAGCTGCCGCCGAACACAACGTCCGATTGCATATCGCCCCCTTGTCGCTGTGCACCGACAACGCCGTGATGGGAGCGATTGCCGTCGAGCGGTTTCGCGCTGGCCGATTCGAAGCGTTGGACCTCGACGTCTTGCCGGGCGTGATCAATCGACATAGGTAAGCCCTCGCGGGCTGTCCCTGTCACACCACCGTGCGT
>CAZLDQ010000087.1:0-22991 GCA_964558295.1 uncultured Planctomycetaceae bacterium
GGCCGCGAGCGCGCCTGCGGCTGACTGCGCGGGCGGGCTATCCTCTGCGGCTTTCTGCCAGGCGGCATGCTCTCCCGGCGCTTTCTCGGCGGCGGCCTTCTCCGCGGCGGCCTTCTCAGCTGCGGCCTTCTCAGCTGCGGCCTTCTCGGCGGCGGCCTTCTCGGCGGCGGCTTTCTCCTCGTCAGCCTTTTCGTTCATGGCCGAGGGTGCGGCCGGTTCATCGACCGGTTGGGCTGCCGGAGTAGCTGGCCCTTCGGTGATCGGAGGGGTTACTGAGGGCTGGTCGGACGGTTGGTCGGTTGACGTCTTTGCGGGTTGACAGCCAAGGGTGAATAAGCTGACACTCAAAACCATCAACCATAGTGCACAACTTCGCATCACAAATCCCTTTCCTGTTGCTGCATCAAGGCCCTTTTGACGGCAGGAACCGCTCCTGTCGGCTCACGGGACATAGTGGCTGGGCTTTGGGGCCTCAGCCGGGGCTGTACCCGTACCTCCAATGGACCTTTCGGATACACTTCCACCTCTATAGAGGCCGCCCCCTGGGAATTTATTCCCAGAAAGTTAGAATGGGGAAGAATACCTCGGTGGGTTTTTCGTCGCGGTGGGAATAAAGAGCCATCACCGGGCCTCTATCTTGTGGAAGGACCACCCATGGTGGATGACCATGACACCTTGGACGTCACCCGACTAGTTGCCGAGCATCACGAGGCAATTTATCGCTATGCCTATCGCTTGACCGGCAATGTGCCGGATGCCGAGGACCTTACCCAACAAGTGTTCCTCAAGGCCCAGCAAGGGTTGGCTCAGGTGCGAAGTGTGGAGAGCGTCCGGAGTTGGTTGTATGCCATCCTGCGGAATTTATTCCTTAAGGACTGTCAGAAACGACGCCCGGTCCCGGCTGGGGATCTTAGTTTGAACGTCACATTGATTCCGGATCGCACTCCCGACCCCTGGGCGATTGATCAGGAGCGGTTGCAGGCAGCGATTGAGGAATTGCCGCCGGTGTACCGTGTCGTATTGACGATGTTCTATTTCGAAGACTGTTCCTACCGTGAGATCGCCGATCGGCTGGAGGTGCCGATTGGCACGGTCATGAGTCGTCTGGCCAGGGCTAAAGGCCACTTGCGCTGTCGACTGTTTGAACCGGAGAGACGCGAAGTGGTTAAGCCACAACCGAGCACCGCGAGCCAGCGAGGATGACGTCGATGGACAACAACCCGATCCAGGATCTCCGTCTTCTGGAAGCGATGGAGGCCTGTCGTCCGGGAAGTGACGACGTGGCTGATCCGGATTTGGCCTATTTGGCCGCGTATCTGGCGGCCAATCCTGAGCTGGACGAAATCTATGAACGTTTGCAGCGACTCGATGCCGCAGTGGTCAAGGCTTTTGGGGATGTTCCGGTGCCTGAAGGGTTGGCGGAACGAATCCTCGACCGGCTGAAGCAGGCGGGCGTACAACCGGCGTCTGTGACGCCGCTTGAGACACTGCCAGGTGACGAATCGGTGCCGCTGGGTGAACCCGTTGCATCGGTACCGCAGAAGCAGGCCGTCTCTCGACGTCGGCTGCTGATCGGCGGTGCGGGATTGGTCCTGGCCGGTTCGCTTTTACTGGCTGTCGTGCTTCAGGGCGACCGGACCGTCTATACTGAAGCTCTGGTGCAGGAGATGGCGATCCGTTTCTTTGACGCTGAATCGTCTATCGCCGGTGATGGACGCTTGATGGTTGAGTCTCCTCCGCCCCGAGAGTTTCCAATCAGTCCGCAGGTGCTCAAGCACTCACAAATCCGTTGGCGCTCGGTGGGACAGTTTTTGGGCCAAGCGGGCGTCGCCTACGACTTGACCCGTCCGAATGGGGCCCGGGCGACCTTGTATGTGATTCGAAAGACTGTGGCTGGGACTCCTGCCATTCCGCCCCCCCAACCGGCCCTGACGACCCACAATCGCTCCGTTGCTGCGTGGCAGTCAGGCTCGCTCTTGTACGTCCTGGTTGTCGAGGGCAATTCGCGGACGTATCGCAGCTATCTAGATTTGCCACGTGGGCCAGTGGCAGGCCAATCGTGCAATTGGCGAGACGTGGCGTGACGAAGAGCGGATTGCTTTCCGCGACTTGTCCAGCTTGCCAAGCTTTCCTCTCGCCGTTCTTCCCGGCATATTCGGCAAGATTTCTCTAATCTCGCGAGACACGGTTGGCCGAACTTTTAGACTAGTTGTGACGGACCTTCGGGCCCAAGAAGGGAGATTTGCCCATGCGATGGTTTCTTGCTGCGTTTGCTTTGGTTTGTTTACTGAACGTGACGCCGGCTTCTGCGGAGTCACCGAGTTCGACACAAGTGAAATTTAGCGGCACGATCTCCCCAGGAGAACTAACCCCGACGCCCGAGATGTGGTTTTACGAGCAATATCTCCGGCAGCGGCAAGATCCTGAGTTTGCAGTGCGGCAGAAGGCCGAATTTCGGGCCGACCAGCGTCAGAACCGGATGGCGGCTCGCCAGTGGTTTGGGTTTTCCAACCTACGACCGACGTCGGGCACCGACGTGATTTACGGAGACTCGGGCCCCCGCTGGACCTCTAATAACGGGGTCTATCCGAACCGCTGGAGTGGTTCGAGCCCGGTCATCGTGGCACGTCCCGCAACGGCGAAAACCTATTAGTCGGGGCCGATTGACAAAGAAGAAGGCAGGCATGCCGGGGGGCCGCCCTGCAAGGCGGTACCCCCGGCTGCTTTTTTGCGCTGTATGAATCGGTTAGACTGAGAAGCTGCCGAGTAGGGAGGACATTCCCACGATTCCTAGACGTGAGCGTTTGGGCCTGGACGGGAGAAAAGGTGAGGCCATGCACTACTTTGGGCGACGTTTCGATACGGGACTGCCGGTTTGTGTCGAAATCGAGGGGGGCCGGGTAGTTCGGGTGATGCCAGTACCGGCGGGCATGGCCTCCCTTGGGACATGGCCTTGGATTGGGCCCGGCTTTTTGGTCATCCAGGTCAATGGCGTTGGGGGCTGTGAGTTCAGTTCGGCAATCCTGACGGTGGAGAAGGTGGCCGAGATTGGAGCGAGCCTGATGGCCTTCGGGGTAACCCGCTACTGCCCGACGGTGACCACCCAGCATTTCGACGTCTTGGCTCATGCGATGCGGACGATCGCAGCGGCGTGCACGCAATCCTCCAGTGTGGCTTACCAAGTTGCTGGAATTCATTTGGAAGGTCCGTATTTGTCGACGGAGGATGGGCCACGCGGCGCTCACCCACGCGAGCACTGCCGACGGCCGGATTGGGACGAGTTTCAGCGGCTTCAGGAGGCGGCTGCAGGACGGATTCGTATTCTAACAATGTCGGTTGAGTTTGAAGAATCGCTTCATTTCATTGAGCAGGTCGTTGCCAGCGGGGTGGTGGTGTCGATTGGGCACACCAGTGCCAATTCCGAGCAAATCCGTCGGGCGGTTGATGCGGGGGCCCGGCTGAGCACGCACTTAGGCAACGGTGCCCATGCTATGATTCGCCGCCATCCGAATTACATTTGGGATCAATTGGCCGAGGACCGGTTGATCGCCAGTATCATTGTCGATGGCCACCATCTACCGGCGGAGGTCGTAAAAACGTTTGTTCGGGCCAAGTCCCCCGAGCGTTGCATCTTGGTAAGCGACATGTCCGGGTTCGCCGGGTTGTCACCAGGGCGATATCAGACCAACCTTTGCGAGTTGGAACTACTGCCGAGCGGCCGGCTGGTGATCGCCGGCCAGGACCAAATGCTGGCCGGCGCCTCCCTACCCCTGAGTGTCTGTGTGGCGAATGTGATGCAGTTTGCCGGGGTCAGCTTGACCAAGGCCGTTGAGATGGCCAGCAGTCATCCCGCGGCGTTGCTCGGCCTGGAACCGGATCGGTTGACCCCAGGCCTCGCGGCAAATCTCTTCCAGTTCTTCGTCCGCGAAGCTTCCGGCGAAACGCCTGCCCGGTTAGACGTGCTCAGCACGGTGGCTGGGGGCGAACTGACGTTTGGAAAGCCGTGGTGTCCATAGAGACGTGCGAATCATCAGGAGAAGTCACCGGTCGCCGACCTTTCCATTTCGCCGGTTGACTTCCCGCTCGTCTCTTGCGGTCTGCGTTTTGACAGAGCACAGTCGCTTAGCCGTTGTGCCGGTGTGTCTTCTGCGACCAGATTGGATCGTCGTTTTCCGGTCGGGGTGGTTGAGCACCTCGCGCGTGGGCCAACGCCTGAACGGCACGATCGACGTCGCCAGCCAACTGGTAGCAGAGACTGAGAGTGAACCAAGTCTCCTTGCTCGTCGGCTCTGACTCTTGGGACGGAGCGTCCTCAAGGGATAGGGCGGTTGCCCGGCAATCACGGAGGTGTTGCTGAGCTCGGTTGCGCAAAGACATCACTTCCGCATCGAGGGGGGGCACAGCGTCCAACCCTTCAAGACGATTGAGGCAATGCTGCGTCATGCCCAATTCCAGGTAACCGGTGGCTTCTTGGAGCCGCTTGGCGGTCCGAATGATCTTCGCGAAGTCGAATGCCATGGTACCACCTCGTTCGAGCAAGGGCCTTGTGCATATGGCCGAAAACGGCCCAGACGACCGAATCATTCTGCAAAGGGCGTACCAATGGCGTTGAACAAGTGCGACGCAGTACCAAGTCATTGTGGCAAAATGGATTGGAAACGGCGACTCTCGAGACGCCGTTCACCGGGTGCTGCCATTTCGCCATGTGACTGCTGCGAAAATGAGCGAAAGACTGCGTTTGGGGTGACAAAGGCGTCTAGCACACAAGAAGCAACGCCAGACGGTGGGGGCGATATTAGAATCCTGCGAGGCCATTCCCGCTGCAAGGACAAGGGAACAGACCACTCCGGAGTTTTCAAGAGGACTTGGTGTCGGCTTAGAACTCGCCAAGCGGATCCCCGTCGTCGCGGTTGGCCAGATCATAAAGGGTTTGCATCGCCAACGATCCGCTGAGGAAGCGGACCGAGCCGTCGCAGAGCAAGACATTGCAGCCGCCCGGGTGGGCTGCTTGCAGCGGTGTACTACTTTCGCCGGGGGCGGTCCAGGGCGTGCCGGCTTGGAGTGTCCCCACAGAGCCCATTTTCTCGAGCCACACGCTGAGGTGGCTTCGGGGATGTTGCTGGGGCGTAACGCAAAGGAGATCTTTGGCATGAACGCAGATTTGCAGAGGGGGGTACTTCTTGCTTTGGGGACGCTTAGGAGGGGGATTGGGCACGCCATTGCCGTACAGAAGCAAAAGGCTAGTGCTTGCTCGTCTTGGGATAGCCTGGCAGCCCCAAGATCCGCTCACGGATTCTGGCGACTTCATGCAAGAAGCGATCATCTTGAACCGAACCATAAGCAGCCGTAAATGCTTGCCAGGTGAGCCCTTCCTGGAGGCCATTGATCGGGGGCAGGAAATCGGTCAATGCAAATGAGGTGGCTAGCGTTTCCAGGGAGGGGTGTCCCTGCTGAACATGGCGGGCAAAGGCCACTCCTGCCAGGTCGGCCTGAAGATCGATAAAGCTAAAGCCGGTGCCACCTTGTGCATCGCGCAGTTCCTTGAAGATCCCGAGGGTCTCCGCGGTCGAGGGACTCAACTGTACGGCCAATGCCACAGAGACGGCGAAATGCTTTGCCAAGTCCCGACGCCCACAGATGGTTGGAGCACCGAGTGCGGACAAGTGTTCTTTGCGCTGGGCAGCTGATTCCACCTGCTGGCCGAAGTGACCGACCAACGGATTGTCGCGCAACACGCTGGAATCATCGAGGCCGATCCCAAGGCCAAGCAAGAAGGCTTTGGCCGCAACCTCGGGCGGAAGACTCTGGGCGGCTTTGGCTGCCCGGCGGATCAAGTACTCGGTCCGTGGATCGCCGGTCAGTTGATTGTTGTCCCGAGCGGCCGTGACAATCGCCTGTAGTACGGTTTGAGTTGCCGTCACCAACGGACTCGGGGCCGCGCCGGTTGCCGGATGCGATTCGCGGACTTCGGCCAGTCTGTCCAGCACGGTCACCAAACGTGCCGTAGCCTTGTCGTCAGGCAATGCCTTGGACATCGTCAGGTAGAGGCTTCGCAGTTTGGTGTGCGTCGTCGGACGGAATTGGACAAGGCTGTGGGCCTCGTACAATCGGATCTCTTCGGCTACGAGCGACATGGCCAAGGTGTTGAGCGGATCAAACGTGATGCGGAAGCTTCGTGCCCGGGCACGGCGATCGGTCATCTTTGGCCGCATGGCCGAGTTGTCGTCGGCGCTGTGGGCAGCTCCGAGGACGTGTCCCAACTCGTGGACGAGGATTTCCAGCCGTTCCGTTTCGGTGATCTGTGGAGACCACTCGCGGACCAGAACATAGGGATAAAGCGGGCCCCGAGTGGCTCCCAAGTGGCTGCTGAACTGATTGGCCGGGTATTGACTGGTGAAGCCGATTGCCAAGGTGGCTGGCGCAGGCGTGGTTTCCGCTTCGAATTCGGCTAACGAGCGATCAAAGTCGTTGACCGTGTCGTCGGAGTCCCAGGTGCCGGTGCCTGTCACTTCGAAGCGGACGTGAAACAGACGTTCAAAGACCTCGGAAGCCTTGGCCATGCGTTCGCGCAGTCGCTGCTCCCAGACCCGCTGGACCGTCCGCTCTTCATCGTCGACCAGAATCTTGACGGGGACGATCCCGACAGAAGACTGGGCGCAAGACGGCTTACCGCTAGCAACCCCGCTCCAGCCCTGCTCGTTTGACGATGGGGTGTCGGGAAGCGTGAGTTGAGCGAAGGTGAGTTGTTCCAGGTTGCCGGCAAAGAAGTAGATCGCGTCGGGCGCTAGCGCGTATCGTTGTCTCTGACTTCCAACCTCGCAGACAAGCTGGATCGGGCTGGTCACCGAAAACGGCAAGGAATCGCCCGGCTCTAGCCGGTGGGTTTCCGACCTGTCGGCCGCTTGGATGACCGAGAAGGTAACCGGACAATTGGCGCGATTGGTGATGACAACCACGCCGGCGGCAACCCAGGTTGGGCTAAGGCATACGGCAGTCGCCAGGATCAGAACGAGGACTATGCTGCGGATTTCCATCCGGTCTATTCTACCAGCCCGTTATCCTTCCGGCTTGGAAACGTCGATCAAAATCTCTTCCCGGCCGGAAACTTGGCGAATGATCGGGGAATGCTCGGCGTCGAATCGGCCTTTGAGGCGGTCAAAGTCGGGGTAGGGATCCCACTGGCGGACCGCTACGCGATACTTACCTGGTGGGATTCCGTGTCCAGTCCGCCCGGGAACGGTGAAGTGTCCGTGTTCATCCAGATGAGCCGTTTCCGGATCCGTTGACTGTTTCTGGCCATCGAGTCGATAGAACTCGAGTTGGATCAGTCCCAAACCCACATCCTGACGTTGGACCTTGAGCGGTTGGCCGGCGTTGGTTAACCGGCCATTTACCTGGACGAGATTCTCGCTCGGAGCTTTTCCGCAACCGATGGCCAGTAGACACCCCAGGGTGGCAATGCAGGACCGCCAGCGGTACAGAACTTCAAGCATGATCGGATCCTGAGGAGGTTGGAACGGTGATCGGTTCTTCTCGCAGCGCACGAAGCCTTATTCCGGCAGATTGACAACCTCGCCATCGCGGCGACACCCGAGCCGCCGGAAGACGTCGAGTTCAAGAGTATAGGCGAGAAAGCGGACGGATCCGTCGCACAACGCGGCATTGAAACCTCCGGGATGGGACGAGCCAAACCGGTTGTCACCATAGACGCTCGTGCTCGGGTCGATGAAATCGGCCATCGGCGCCCGGCTCGTCGATCGCATCACGTCATGATCCCAGCCCGAGGTGTAGCCTTCGTTGTCGTCACTCATCATTGTTTTCAAGTGGCCGACATTCAACCGCTTCTCACCCAGCAGCATTGTGTTGCTGGTTCCGTCCTTGATATGGTCGATTGAGATCGGGGCAAGAGAGGTCCATGTGGCACTGCTGGGGTTGGACGAATCGTACGTGACGAATTTGAATGTCGCTGTGACCGCGCCAACGCCCCCTTCGATTGATAGTGTCGTGCCGTTGGAACGCACAAACGAGGTGTCGCTCGTGCTGCCCGCGTAGTCGTTCTTGGCATGACCAAACGTTTTGCCCGAGCTGGGGAATTGATACCAATCACTGGCACTGACGACCTCCGGCGAGCGGCGGGAGGGGCAAAAGAACATGGAGTTGGGCGTGCTGATGGCGACGATCGAACGGTCGACGTCGTCGGTGGCGCTGCCCCCAAGCCATACTGCTTCGGCTTCGATGTAAGGGAGAACCTGGAAACCCCAGCCGCCATGCTGATTGGGGGTGATCGCTGGCCGGCCGTTTTCGTAGGTCATGTGATGTGACCAACTTGGACCGCCGGCCGATGGCAACAGGCCATGGGCTGCTTGATGTTCATGAAAACCCAACGCCAACTGCTTGAGATGGTTGACGCATTCGGATCGCCGGGCCGCCTCGCGGGCCGCCTGGGCGGCCGGCAACAACAAGGCGATTAAGATTCCAATGATGGCGATGACCACCAGCAGTTCGACCAGCGTGAACGCTCGACGTGACATTGCACCCTCCCCTGCCAGAGCAATTGGCTGTCAAGGAATAGTCGTTCGTTCCCCTGTCGTCGCAAGAATACTGTTCGTCATTGTGGCGTTGTTTTTCGACTGAGTCAACGATTGGTCAAAAAAGACTCCTGTCGGGGGAGGTCTCGATTCTCTCGATTTCTCGTGAACAACGAAAAACGGCATCCTTGAGCGAGTGGCTCACGGATGCCGTGTCAATTGTGTATTGAACCCATCCGGAAAAAGAGAACTTCCCAATAAGGCTATTGCCTAACGACCGTAATAGAGCCGCCGCACGGTGTTGCCGTAGAAGTGACCGGGGCGATTGGGCCGCATCAGAAGCGGCATCTGGCGGATTGCTTGCCGTTCCGCCGCACGAGTCATGGGCGTCATCGGCGCGGTTACCACTTCTTGAGACGTTGCGGTGGGGGAAGCGGAGACCTGACTGGCCGCCAAAACGAGCAATGCGAGAACGGCAGAGGCAATGAGGGAACGAAGCATCTTCGTGTTCCTTGTGTACTGGGGGGAGCAGGCGGGGGAGAGGCGAGGCTCCAAGGCTATTTGAGCAATCCCACGGCCTTGACTACCCCTGGTGGGTGGTGGTGTTGGGCATTGCGTTCTCCAAAACGCTAGCAGTGACTCTCCCAAGAATCATCGTCAAATCAGAATAGGTTGATTAAGAAGATTGGGCAATCCGCTATTCTCGGAGTAGATACCCCCCTATATGTGCGGTTGTCGCTCGGAACTGCGCAAGAAGATTGGCGGTTTGGCGGCTCAGTTGAAGCCAAGTCCAGAGGAGTTGAGCACGCTGGTGCCGACCGTGCCGTCGGTGAGGCGGAACATTGTCGGGAAGCGGTCGAGCCAATCCTGATTTGCGACTGGACAGTATTGCCTCGCGTTGCCTTCGATGGCGGCGACCGTTGGGATACGTGCAGAAAGTGAAGCGGAGTGGAGGAAGGAACGACTTGGGCAAGTCAAATCCTGGACGCAAAGAAACATCCGGTACTTCTGTGCCGCGGCGCCCATGAGCAGCGCTTCGGTGTGTCCCTTACACGCCTTGAGTGCCACACCGGAATAGCCAAGCTCGCGGCTGAGCAGAAGGCTCTCGAAGTCAACGAGCGCTTCGTCGATTACCACCGGCTTGATCTTGGCTGCGGCGTGCATGCGATTGTCGAGGTTTGCTCGCAGGTCCCGGCTCGTTGGCTGTTCGATGTACTGCAATCGCTTCAGGGCTTGAGGGGACTGCTCGCCGACCTTGGCCAGGAAATCAAGCACGTATTCCACGTTGGCGCATTTTTCATTGAAGTCAGCCGAATAAAACCAACTGGTGCAGCCCCGGGCAGCTTGGGCCGCTGACGCAACGCGCTCGATTGCCACAACACGCGCCACGTCCCAGGCTAGATCGTCGCCATTGAGCTTGATCTTCAGGTGGGTTAGTCCATCGGTTGCGATCCACTCGGGGAGCGTCTCGGGCAGGCCGTCGTTGATTCGGGTCGTGAGGTCGCCCTCGGTAAGCGGATCCAACGCGCCGATCAGGTGGTACAGCGGCATGCGCGGTTTGGGCTCCCGGAGGGTGTAGCGATCCAAATATTCGCCAGCGAAGTCTGCCGTAAGATAGGCGGACAAGTCGCAGTTGACAAATTCGGGGCCGAGCAGATTGTAGGAGTTCTCGCCGAGGGCTTTGCCATACGCGTCGTGGATCGCCGCTTCCAGAGGACTGGCGGCTACCAACTGTGCTAGCCGAGGCATCGGTTCCACCAAGCCTGCCGCCTGGGTGACCTCGGCGGCCAAAGGGGGATAGCTGGCGGCCAAGTCGTGGGTAATCTCCAGCGGATGTCCAAAATCTTGGTACTTGCCAGCCTCGTGACTTAGTCGCCGTCCCAACGCGACCATTGCTGCCAGAGTTTGCTCGGGCGTTAGCACTTTGCTTGGCCATGCCCAGGCGTTGCCCATGGGCATCGAGCCCACCCCCCAGCCACGCCGGCCATCGCGTGTCTCTGCCTCGACGCGGACTTCAAGCAGCGTCACGTCAGTCACCACTCGACCACCAAACTTGATCGGCGCACGGTAGGCGTACTGTTGGGTGGAGGTGGCGACCTGAAGCAGACGGATGTCGGTGCTTTTGGGCATGGGTTTCTCCTGGAGCGACAAGAAACGCGGCCACACGAGCCACAGTTGAGGCATGGTCAACAGCAACGCGAGTATACCCGGTCTAAGGGATTGGAGCCACGGGGCTTGCGAAACGGGCCGCAATTTCGGTCGTCGCAGACGCAATATCAGGATCGCATGAGGAGCCTTTCAAGAAACACCGCCGCCGACCGGGACCGGCCGGCGAGTGACAACACGTGCTGGCGTGTGGCACCCAAGGGCAGTCCGGGTCGGCGGACGGGGAAGGGGCAGAAGTTGGCCGGTCAGACGAGTTGCTTACGCACTGCCCATACGGCCGCCTGGGTTCGGTCCGAGACCCCAATCTTGCGGAGAATGTGCTGGACATGCTCCTTAACGGTCTCGTAGCTGATATGGAGGGCCTGAGCGATTTCCTTGTTCGTCAGACCGTAGGCCAACTGGCGAAGGACTTCGCTTTCCCGTTGGGTCAGCGGCACTTCGACGTCGGCGGCCAGTCGTGGCGTGGCCAAGGCCCCGGTCACCCGGCGCAGTTCATCGCGGGTCCAGGCGCTTTCGCCCGCCGCAGCGCTCTTGATCGCCTTGATCAACTCTTCGCGGGTGCAGCCCTTCAGCAGGTAGCCGCTGGCGCCCAAGGCCACCGAGCGTGCGATATAAGTGGGGTTGTCGAATGTCGAAAGCATCAGGATTGGCAAGTCGGGCTTGTCCAGCTTGATGCGCCCCAGGGCCGTCAGGCCGTCGCCTTCGGGCATGCGGATGTCCAACAGTGCTACATCCACCTCGTTTTCCAAGGCATACTTGACCGCCGAATCTCCGGTGGCCACTTCGGCGACTACCTCAACGTCCGAGTCGGCCAGCATCGCTCGCAGCCCACTGCGAACCACTTCATGGTCGTCGGCGATCAACAGCTTCACTTTGTTGTTCATTCCACACTCCGATTCATTCACTGATGGCAATTTCGCGGGGCGGACAAGCCCATGACAACGCGCCGGGCAACCAGGGTCCCTCGCCGGAAACGTCGTCGGTTGTCATCCGGTTGACTGCCAACCGGCGTCACTCATCCATTCCCCAAAACCAAGACCTGTTTATCCATCCACCCCGGTCACACGACCTGTGGACCACTAGTTCGACGGAGGACTCGACTCGCGGTCGATCCTCTATCTATTCCTCAACTGCGGGTGCGAACCACACGGGTTCGATATTTTGGGGCTGCACTCCATTGATCCGTGGCCATTTGCCTACCGCCCAATGCTTCAAGCCCACAGCAACACTCATCGCCACGCCTGACATGCTCGTCATGCGGGGGTTCGTGATCTTCCCCGCAACGTGCCCCTCTAGTTGACGATCTGCTTGGCCCACCTCAATCATAACAGAAACTTTCTCGGGGGGCATCCCAGTCATCGAATTTCAGGGGGAACGGTCTGCTCGCCACTAGCACTTCAGAGATCATAGCAGATGGCGGCTACTTACTACTAGGGGACGTATCCCACTAGAGACTGACTGTTTATAGCATAATTAGACGGGGAGTCAATCCCTCGGAGTAGCTCTATTCTACGCCGGCAAAACCGAATTAAGTGCCCGACCAACAATTGTAACCTTCATAATAGGGGAAAGGTAGTGCTTTCCCCTCGATAGATTGGTATTGTTCTATTGTTTTGTCGCAAGAGGTCGCATATGTCCATGACGCTCTCTCGTGAGGGAGTATCGGGAAGGAGTGTCAGGATCGCATGCGGGCGCAAGACCGCAGTCCTCCTTCTCAACACTCTCTGGAGGGCTTCTGCCTATTCCTCGGTCCTTGGTTTTATGCGGAGAAGGTGTGTGTTGTTGCTGGGGGCAGCAAGCGACCGGAACCTACCGAAACGGCAGAATCTGCCACGCGTGCAAGAAAAGAAAAACGCCAACACCCTGGAGAGGTATTGGCGAAAGGAGGCGCCGCCCAGATTCGAACCGGGGATGGCGGATTTGCAATCCACTGCCTTACCACTTGGCTACGGCGCCCGATGGTAGCCCACTTCCGCATGTGTGCTGAAGTGGTCCGTATATTACCGAAACAAAATCGGCTGTCAAGCTCCGGAAGGATTAGTCCAATCATATCAAATCTTCGGGCTGGGTGGAAGAGGCGGGGGCGGACTAGGTTGCCGGGGATTGTCCAGGAGGTTGTGTTACCGGTATCTCATTCAGGGGTTGGAGTTGACGCCATTGATTGGATGGATAACACGGGCTGCGCCATATGGGTGGTACGGAGATGAGTGGAGAGCGGGGGCGAATGGGGCTGAATCGTGCCCCTCATTGCTTGCCGGAGGTTCAGCTATTACAATGCCAGCTTTTCCTCGCGGAAAGCAGGTCTGTTGCAGCATCAGTCTGGAGGCCGCCTGTCACCGACGGCACGCCGTCCAACCCGTACTCCCAAAACTGATTCTTGCTGTGAGCGAGTCGTGGCGTTTTCATTGCAGTCGATAAGCACAAGGACAACGGAATCAACCATGGCAGAGAAGTGTGACATTGGCTTGATCGGACTGGCCGTGATGGGCGAGAACTTGGTTCTCAATATGGAGAGCCGAGGCTACAAGGTGTGCGTGTTTAACCGCACGGTCAGCAAGGTGGACGAGTTCATTGGGGGGGCGGCGAAGGGGAAGAACATTGTTGGCGTCCATTCGATAGAAGATCTGGTGGCCAACCTTGCCACGCCTCGGAAGGTGATGTTGATGGTGAAGGCCGGGCCGGCGGTCGATGAGTTCATCGACAAGCTGATTCCACTGCTCTCCCCCGGCGATGTGATCATCGATGGCGGCAACACGCATTTTGCCGACACAGAGCGGCGCACACAATATGTGGAGTCGAAGGGCCTGTTGTATATCGGCACCGGCGTGTCGGGTGGCGAAGAGGGCGCGCTGAAGGGCCCGAGCATGATGCCTGGCGGCAGCGAAAAGGCTTGGCCACTGGTGAAGCCGATCTTCCAGGCGATCGCCGCAAAAGTCGGGCCGAACAACGACATCTCGTGCTGCGAATGGGTTGGTCCCCGTGGCGCTGGCCATTACGTGAAGATGGTCCACAATGGCATCGAGTATGGCGATATGCAACTGATCTGCGAGGCCTACTGGATGCTCAAGAAGGCTTTGGGCCTGTCGAATGAAGAGCTTTACGACGTCTTCGCCAAGTGGTACGACGGCGAGCTGAACAGCTATCTGATCGAGATTACCCGCGACATCTTCAGCGTCAAGGACCCCGAGACTGGCAAGTACCTGGTCGACTTGATTCTCGATACGGCCGGCGCGAAAGGAACCGGCAAGTGGATGAGCCAGTTGGCCCTGGATCTAGGTGTGCCGAGTACCTTGGTCACCGAGGCCGTTTATGCGCGATGCCTTTCGGCTCTCAAGGATGCTCGTATTCGGGCAAGCAGAGTGCTTACCGGCCCGTCGGGTACCTATCAAGGCAACAAGGACGAGTTCATCGAGCAAGTGCGCCAGGCGTTGTTTGCTTCGAAGATTTGCAGCTATGCTCAGGGGTTCGTGCAGATGCAGGCGGCAGCCGTAGAGCACAAGTGGCCGCTCCAGTTCGGCCCGATCGCCCTGTTATGGCGTGGCGGTTGCATCATTCGGGCCGTGTTTCTGGAACGGATCAAAGAGGCTTTCGATGCCAATCCGAACCTGGAAAACCTGCTCTTGGCCCCGTACTTCAAGCAGGCGGTCGACAAGGCCCAACCAGCCTGGCGGAACGTGGTCTGCACGGCTGTGCGATTGGGCATCCCCACGCCGGCGTTCTCTACGGCCTTGGCTTACTACGATGGCTATCGCGCCGAGTGTCTGCCTGCCAACTTGTTGCAGGCCCAACGCGACTACTTCGGCGCCCACACCTACCACCGGACCGACAAGCCCGGCCAGGGGCCGTTCCATACCGACTGGATCCGCGCCCGTAAGCCCCCCAAGGCATAAGGCTCGGGGGATGCTTGAGAACGACGATGGGGGCGGCAGGCTTCCAGCCGCCCCGTTTTGGCATACAGCTTTTCTCTTGTTTGGGAGTTGACGATGTCTACTGCGCAGTATCTTGAGGATCTGTTTGGCTTGAATGGGCAAGTGGCGGTGGTGATCGGCGGGGCTGGTGTGTTGGGGTTCTCGCTGTGCCAGGGGCTGGCCCAGGCCGGAGCCCATGTGGTCGTTGCCGATATTAGTGAAGAACGATGCCAGGCACGTGTCGATGAGTTGGGCAAGTTCGGTAAGGCAAGCTACGGCCTGGTTGACGTGACCTCCCGCAAGTCGCTTGAAGCACTGCTCAGCAAGACGCTGGAGATCAAGGGCCGGGTTGAGATCCTCGTCAACTGTGCAGGGGTTAATGCGGGCAACGATTTTCTCGATGCGAGCGAAGCCGACTGGGATCGGATCATGGCGATTAACCTGAAGGCCGTGTTCTTGGCCTGCCAAGTCTTTGGCCGGCACATGGTCGAAGCTGGCGGCGGCTCGATTCTCAACATTGGGAGTGTCACCTCGATCCGCCCGCTCTCCCGCGTATTCGCCTATGCGGCCTCCAAGGCCGGCGTGGTCAATCTGACCCGTAACATCGCTCAGGATTTTGGGACCAAAGGGGTCCGGGTCAATGCGATCTGCCCCGGCTTCTTCCCTGCCGAGCAGAACCGAAAGCTGTTAGACGAGACACGTGTGGATAACATCATGCGCCACACGCCAATGCGCCGTTTCGGTGAGCCGGAAGAACTGATTGGCGCTGCCCTGTTGCTGCTCTCGCCCAAGGCGGGCAGCTACATGACCGGCTCGATTGTGAGCGTCGATGGTGGCTTTACCGCGGCATGGTTCTGACCGTCGGACGGTTGCTTGCTTTCCAAATAGACGCATTGCGGCCGGGCTTGCCTGCTGTGGGCGCGGGAATAAAATGGGGCACTCCGTGCGACGGCGGGAACGTTCGGCCGTGACGTATTCTTTGGCCCCCCAGTTCCAACAGAGGGGACAATGTCTCAGACGATCGTCATTTTTGGCGCTTCGGGTGACCTGACCAGCCGCAAGCTGGTACCGGCGCTTTATGAGTTGTTCCGGAAACGTCGCCTGCCGGAGAAGACGCGAATTGTGGGAGTTTCCCGGACGGCGTTCAGCCACGCTGCCTGGCAAGAGAAGCTTGCCAAGTCGACGGCTCAGTTTGTCGGAACCGATTTCGACAGTGCGGCCTGGGAGGGCTTCGCGCCGCTGCTTCATTATCAGCCAGGGGACATTGAGTCCCCAGAAGACTTTCATACACTTGCCCAGTTTCTCGACAAACTGGAAGGAGAGGCGGGGGCAACGCGGATCTACTATCTGGCCACTGCTCCGCGGTTTTATGAGCCGGCTATTGTCCAATTGGGGGCTTCGGGGCTGGCGTCGGAGGAACGCGGGGAACGTCGGATCGTCATCGAAAAGCCCTTTGGCAGCGATTTGGCCAGTGCCCGGCGACTCAACGAGACCTTGCATCAGGTGGTTGCTGAAAGACAGGTCTATCGCATCGATCACTACTTGGGTAAAGAAACGGTCCAAAACGTGTTGGTGTTGCGGTTCGCCAATACGATTTTCGAGCCGATCTGGAATCGCAATTACATTGATCACATTCAGATTACGGCCGCCGAACAAGTGGCCGTGGGGCACCGCGCCGGCTATTACGAAGGAGCCGGGGTGTTGCTCGATATGTTCCAGAACCATTTGCTGCAACTACTGACTCTGACGGCCATGGAAGCCCCGGTTCGCTTCGAAGCCGACGTGGTACGCGACGAAAAGGTCAAGGTCCTCCGTGCGATTCGTCCACTTGGGCCAAAGCGGGTGGCAAGCGACACGATCCGCGGTCAGTATCGCAAGTATCGCGACGAACCGAATGTGGCTTTTGATAGTCAGACTGCCACGTTTGGCGTGGTGAAGCTCCATGTGGACAACTGGCGGTGGCAGGGCGTCCCCTTCTATCTGCGGACAGGCAAAGCAATGTCTTGCGCGACCACGCAGATTGTGATCCAGTTTCGCGAACCGCCGCACATGCTGTTTCCTGAGAATGCCAAGAGCAAACGCGAGGCGAACCGTCTGGTCGTGCAGATCCAACCGGCGGAAGGGATCCAATTGCATTTTCAGACGAAAGTCCCGGATGCGGGGGTACAACTCCGATTGACGGACTTGAACTTCCGCTTCCGTGACCGATTCACCGGCACAATGCCCGACGCATACCAGAGGCTCCTGTTGGACGTGATGCAGGGGGATGCGAGCCTGTGTGCACGGGCTGACGCGGTGGAGGTGGCCTGGGGACTCATCGACCCGATCGCGGCCGCCTGGAAAAACCCGGGGTTGCCGGAGTTGGCCCTATACGAATCCGGCGGCTGGGGGCCTCCCGTGTCCGGCGAATGGATGCAACGCCAGGGACGCCAGTGGTTCGATGTTTGCCCGGTGCTGGAGTAAGGGGCGACCGAAGAGCAACTTCCGCGTTTGGCCTACGGGAAAAGAGAATCCGCGAAGAGTCCCTTTTTGGGGTGAAGGAGCTTCAAAGATGAGCGGATTCTCTTTTCCCGCGTCAAGCGAAGGCATCGCTATGGACAGGACTAAGCCTGCTATCCTAGAACTGGAGGGACTGCCACTAGATCGCTGACCGTGTTTCCGTTTTTCTGAAGGCAGTCCCTCGATTGGTAGGCCAAACACGGAAGTTGTTCTTCGGTCCCCCCTCACGACACTTCGACAAGTCATGATTCCGCCGCGCCCTGCGTTTTATCTCGGTTCAATTCCCGTCGACTTTCCTGTCGTCTTGGCTGCGCTGAGCGGCTATAGCGACTGGCCTACGCGGGTCATTTCCCGGCGACTGGGGGCGGGTTACGTGATGTGCGAGGTCTTGCTCGATCAGTTCGTCCTGAGCGTGACCAAAGGCAACAAGGCCAAGCGTTTCTTGCGGGTGAGTGACGAGGAGCATCCGGTGGGGGCTCAGTTGATGGGGGCCGAACCGGAGATGTTCCCGCCAGCGGCTCTGAAACTCGTGGAGGCTGGGTTCGACTGGATCGACATCAATTTTGGCTGCCCGGTGAAAAAAGTCTTGGGCCGCTGCCGGGGCGGCTATCTGTTGAGCCAACCGAAGACGGCCCTGGAGATCATCAGCCGGGTTCGCGAAACCTTGCCGGCGGAGATGCCGCTGACGCTCAAGATGCGCCGCGGCATGGACGACGACTCGGAGAGTCTTGACAACTTTTACACAATCTTTGATGGGGCGCTTGCCCGCGGCGTGGCGGCGATCACCGTGCATGGACGGACTGTGCGCCAGCGGTACGAAGGTCGCAGCTCATGGACGTTCCTCCGCGAGGTGAAAAGGCATGCCGGTTCTCGGGTGATTCTAGGCAGTGGTGACTTGTTCACGGCACAGGCCTGTTTGGACATGATGGCCCTGACCGGCGTTGATGGCGTTACGGCGGCCCGCGGTGCGATCGGCAATCCCTGGATTTTCCAGCAGGCACGGGCCCTGGCGGCCGGGCTGCCACTCCCCCCTCCGCCGAGTCTGTTTGAACAACGGGAGGTAATTGCCGAGCACTACCGTTTGGCTGAGCAGATTTATGGGCCAGTGCGTGTGGGGAGTGTGATGCGGAAAATTGGCATCAAATACGCGCAACTCCACCCCCAGGCAACAGAGGTTCGTGACGCCTTTGTGCGCGTGCGCCATCCGGGGCAGTGGGGGGATGTGCTTCGCCAGTGGTATGCCGAGGATTTGCCCGGCTGCTATCCGCCAAATCCCCATGGCGATTTGTTTGACGCTGGGGCTGAATCGACCTAGCTTTCCTATTGGGCAGACACGTTGGGGTTCAAGGCTGTCGGTTGACGCCCCCTGCCAGCGCCCGATCAACCCTCCGTCTTGGGCCTGAGGTTTTCTTCCTTCATGGTGACGAAGGAAGCACGTCCTTTTTCTTTTCTCTGGGAGGGTACTGCGATGAGCTCGGTTGCTCATGGTCTGCGCAGATGGCGCGTTCGCTGGTTGTTGGCACTGATCGTCTTGGGCTTGGTGGCGAGTGCGGCGCGGGGGCAGACTGCCACGGTGGTTCGGGTGGAAGAAGACTGGGAGATGGTCGTGGCCACTCCCGATACGGCCACCGATGCACCTCAAATCACTTGCATGATTTCTCCGGTGGGGGCGGTCGGGGGACTCTATGCCGCTTTCGAATTGAACCACCGGAGTCTTCCCTCTTATCAGCCGGGCGGATTACAGCTGCAAATCTGGAACGGTGAGACATCGATCCTGCAACGCACAGCGCCGACTAGCTCGCTGTTGAATACCCCCGGGGAGACAGTTGCCTGGACCCAGGCCATGTCCCTTAGCGGCGGCAATCTGGTCTTCGAGGTCCTCCACGGTCGTTCCACGACCTGGGGCTACTTCGGCGGGGTGGGGTACCTCCAGGCGGTCATTCCTTCGCCCGTGACCGATCTCCGTGGTTACCGCCCGGAAGTGTCCGTTCAAAACTCCAGCGTTGGTTTTGCGGGCAACCGCGTTCAGTCGCTGGTGCTTAAACGGGTTCGCTATTTCACTAGCGATGGACACGTTTGGACGGACGACACGCCACGTATCGTGCACGAGCAACCGTGAACGTGACGTTGGTACCAGAGGTCTGGTTGAAGGAAACCATGCGATGAGACACATATCTGATCCCTCCTGTCGTTCTGGAAACATCCTCGTCATAACCCTGTTGATGATGGTCAGCTTCATTGCGCTGCTGGCCTTCTCCGTTGATCTCGGATATCTCTACATCGTCAACACCGAAATCCAGCGATCGGCCGATGCAGCCGCCATGTCGGCGGCGTGGGAACTACTTGAAGGGCAGGCCGCGCCGAACAGCACGCCCCAGATCGCTATGGCCGATGCGCAGACTTCCGCCAGGCTATATACGTGTCTCAATCGGGTTGGAGGCATCGCTCCGACCTTGGGGACCGACGATCTGCAGATTGGACAACTGGTCAACATTCGTGACCCCGCCACTCCCTGGATATATGATGATCCAAGCCGTTTCAACGCCGTGCGTGTTCGCGTGTGCCGGACGGCGGAGCAGAATCAGGAGGTCCCCTTTTTCTTTGCTCGGGCTTTAGGTTTCACCAGTCTACCCATGGCTGGAGACGCCACCGCCGTGTTTGTCAATAACTTTCGCGGCTTCCATATCCCCTCGGATCGGTCGAACGTCGATTTGCTCCCCTTTGCCTTGGATAAGGAGACATGGGATGGCTTGCTGCAGGGGACTGGGAGCGACAACTGGACTTGGGATGCGGAACACCAGCAGGTGGTTGCCGGAGCGGACGGTATCCTTGAGATCAACCTCTATCCTCAAGGAACTGGTTCGCCCGGCAACCGCGGCACTGTGGATATCGGTAGCAATAACAACAGTACGGCGGACATTGCCCGGCAGATTCTCAATGGGATCAGCCCGGTTGACTTGTCGTATCATGGTGGCAAGCTTGAGTTCGACGTGAATGGTGAGTTGACGCTCAACGGAGACACGGGCCTCAGCGCAGGCGTCAAGGATGAATTGGAGGCCATTCGAGGCCAGCCCCGCATTATCCCGATCTTCCGTGAGGTGATCGGGCCGGGAAACAATGCGATCTACACGATCGTACAGTTTGCCGGTATTCGCATCCTTGATGTGAAGTTGACGGGCAAGAATTCCAGCAAGCGGGTCATCATCCAGCCGGCCAACGTGATCGTACGAGGCGGCATTCCCACCACGCAACCGGGAACCACCAGCCACTATGTCTATTCCCCGGTTTGGTTGATCCGCTGAGTGGCGTCATCGTCTTGCTGACTCCCGGTGGCCGGTCCCGCCAGCGGCAACCGGGAGCGCAGACGATGACCCTCAGGAATGGTTAAACGCCCCACCTCTCAAAGAGCCGAGCAATACCCACTTCCCATTGGAGGGTATGCCACAGGCTCCTTTTAGCGAGAAACGTGGGCTAGAAATTGGGCCAGCCGATCGGTTAGACTCCTCGATGGCGAAGAACCCCTTCGCGGTATTCGTTGTTTGACAATCCGATTGACCGGCTAGAACAAGGAGGACCAAGCTTCACACACATCCCATGCTTGGGTGAGTATTACCCCCCCTGCAGAGTCTTTTTCCGAGATAGAAAACACCATTTGTTGATGAAACTCGCGTCTGTGGGGGCGTGTCTCGCGGCTTCGAAGATCTCCAAACATCGCTGGTCTTGTTTGTCAGAACCCTTTGAGGGCCGCGAGAACCTCGGCGGCGACTTCTTCGTCTGTTTCGATGGCCTGCCGTTGCCGAAGTGATTCGGTGGCCTTGGGGTTTGCCTGTCGCCCCAAGGCCCAGGCGCAGGCCGCTCGCACCAGCGGTTCGGGGTCGTTCAATCCGTGCTGGAGGGCGGCCAGGGACGCTTCGTTTGGACGGTTTCCCAAGGCTATCGCCGCATTGCGCAACAGGCCGCGGCGACGCGGACGCCACAGGGGCGTGTGGCGGAAACGCTTGCGGAATGCCTGCTCGTCGAGATAGAACAGCTCGGCCAAGTCCATGGGGTTATTGCCGGCCTGCGGTTGAAACGACTCGTCGACACGGCTCGCAGTCCGCTGGTTCCAAGGGCAGACATCCTGGCAGACATCGCAGCCGAAGACCCACTGGCCTTGAGCCTCTCGCAGTTCCCGGGGGATGTGATCTCGCAGTTCGATTGTGAGATAGCTCAGGCAGCGGCTCGCGTCGAGTTGATACGGGGCTATCAGGGCACCCGTGGGGCAGGCATCGAGACAAGCCCGGCAGGTACCGCAATGGCTGCTTTCGAACGGCTGGTCGTAGACGAGTTCTTCGCTGGTCAGTATCGCGGCCAGGAAGAACCAGCTTCCCAGCCGCTTGTTCAGCAGCATCGTGTTTTTGCCGATCCATCCGAGGCCAGCCAATTGGGCGAATTCCCTCTCCAAGAGCGGCGCTGTATCGACGACGCCACGTACATGGGCCTCTGGCCTCCATTGTTGGTGCAATTCGATCAGTTTAGCCAGACGCTGGTGGATCAGGTCGTGATAGTCAATTCCCCAGGCGTAACGTGACACTCTCCCCTGTCCTGCGGCCGGCTCTGCCGGCTCTTCAGTGCAATAGCTTGTGGCCAACAGGACTAGGCTGCGTACTCCGGCTAGCACATGCCGCGGATGCTCGTAAGCCTCCTTCCGGTCGGCCAGATAACGCATTTGACCCGCATAGCCCGCCTCCAGCCACTGCTGAAACTGTTTCAAGTGTGGGGGGGCGGTTGCCAAGCAGACGCCGGTTAGGGCGAATCCCAGACGCTGGGCTTCCTGTCTGAGGGTCTCCGTAAACGCGGCAGCACCAAGCATGAGCCAAGGCTTTGGAAAAGGGGGATGATTTGGTTACAATCAGGGGATGGGGTGGGAAACCTTGTCTTGATTCTACCGGTCTAACCTGCGAGATACAGTCAGCGATGCGAACGATTCTCGGCTTGATGTTGGGGGCTGTTTTGGCGGTTCAGGGGGGTTGTGGGCCGAGCGTGCCATACAACGAGCTAGGGACGATTATCAACGAGGTCCCGAAATTCGAGGAGACAGGGGAGCCTTACGAACTACCGCATGTCCCTGCCCCCCCCAACGTGGATCAGAAGGCTGCTAAGAAGCCGGCCGAGTTGTAGTTGTCGGCTGGAATGCACGCAGACAGACTGTGCTTCAGGAGGGGGGGCGTTGCCCTGCGTCGAATCGCTGCAATCGAGCGATTTTTCGCTTGCATCGCCAGCCAATCGAATTAGCCTGAAGCTCTGGACACTGTTGTTCCAGCTTTCTTGATGCAGGTGGCGACCATGATGGCCATATGGAGAACCGGAGTGTTGGGCGGACTGTGGGTGTTTGGGTTTATGGTGATGGTGGCCGTTGCTCAGCAGCCGAGCCTGCCGCCTCCTGCGTTGGCGCCGGCAGTGGTCGCGCCCAATCCGTGTGCGTTGGCCTACTACGGTTATGCGTTTCCCCGGCTTGGCTACACGCCTTACCATGTTCCCTATTTTGCCCTGCATCCACCAGTCTACTACAGTTATCCTGTTCCTCGTCCCTACGGTTACAGTCCGTTTGCCTATCCGCCGGGCACGATGACCCCGGAGGTCGCCCCGCCGACGCCCGTGATCATTCAGAACAAGTTTGTGCCCGCGAAGTCGGCAGCCAAGAATAAGGATCAGATTGCCCAGACCCCATTGCGGCTCATCAATCCATTTGTGTTGGCCGCCGCCGAGAAATCGGTCGTGGCCGCCAAAACGCCAATCGGGCCGCAGGTGATCTATCCGATGGCCGTGGCGAACAAGGCACGCTGATTTCTACTGTCCCCTGCGTGGGGTGCACGTCAGCTTTTGCATTTTAGGGCGGGGGAGATGGGGG
>CAZLDQ010000088.1:0-22700 GCA_964558295.1 uncultured Planctomycetaceae bacterium
GTGACCGCCGAGGCCGTCCTCATCGGCGTCGAGACCCGGACCTCCTCCCCGGTGTACTCCCCCACCCGCCCCCCCTGCCCCCGCCCGCCGCCAACCAAGAGTCCCTGGCCGACCAGTTTCGCCAACGCTTCACGAACCGGAACCCGGCTGACGCCCAATGCGGAAGCCAACTCCTCCTCAACCACCTTGGCACCGGGGGCAAACCGGCCACAGAAGACCATCTCCACCACTCGATCGTAGAGGGCATTGGGTTTCGGTCTGCTTGGCGTTGTGCTCATTGCCGTTTGGATTCCTCCGTGTGTAAGGGAGCATTCAGATGCATTAGTTTGTATACAATAGAATACACAAATACCTAGCGAGCCGTCAAGCAGTTGGTTGGAAAAAAAAACAATCACCACGACAGATTGGGACGGGGGAAAGAGATGAAAGACTTGGCGTGCAATATTCCGCCGGGGCCTACGCTTCCCAGGCGAACTGCCCTGTCTTCCTAAGTCCCACTGGAGAAATAACTTGCGATTTCCCTCACGCCTCAGCCCCGTGCAACGCTCCCAAAAGGCGTTGCACAGGGCTGAGAATTGCGGGGGACGCCCTCGATCACTTCGGCAGAGCGTCGGCCACGAGTTCCACTAGGTCGCGAATTGCCAAATTCGGCTTTTGCACCTCTAGAAGGGTGGTTTTGGTCGTCGGGCAAGTCGTGGCCAACACATTGGCGCCTGTCGTCGCGACCTCGGCCAGCACGCGGCAGGCCAAGTCGCGACTCTCCTTCGGATGAAGTAGCCGGAAGATTCCACCCGGTTCGCCACACGAATAGGCAAACTCCCGCGTCCAACGCATCTCGCGCCGTTGCGAGAAGACCTTGTCCAATAGACGCCGGGGAGCCTCATAGATACCGTGGTAACGTCCCAGATAGGTGTTGTCCAGCAAGGTCACCATCGAACCACCGCCCACTTGCGGCTTGATCTTGCCCTCGGTCACCAACCGGTCGACATACTCAGCCGCATGGAGGACTTCGATCCCCGAGAGGTCCAGCCCCATGGTCATGTAGTCGTTCTTCAACGCGTCATACGAGCTCGGGCACGTAGTCACAATGGTGCGACATCCGGTGCCGCGAATCCTCTGCACGAGGCTCTCGGCCATCGTTCGGGCCTCGTCGCGATAGCCCAACAACCAGAGGGGCTTGCCGGTCGATTGCTCCTCGCGGAGCAACGTGAAATCCACCCCAGCATGGCGTAGGATTTTCAGCATCGCATTGGCGATTTCGGGCCGCTGGTAGGCCGTGTCGCACCCAACGTAATAGACGACCTTGGCCTGATCGCGCAATGCGTTGGCCGTGTCGATCGCCTGGAAGCGTTCTTTGGCGGGCAGACCGAAGGGATTCCCCGTTTGAAGGAGGTTCTCCTTGATCCCCTGGACCGACGATGGCGTTTTGCCTTGGGCTACAATTTCCGCCCGGGCGGCAAGTACGGCGGCAGGCATGGTGAACTTAGCCTTGCACCACGCCTCGCACATCCCGCACAGACAGCAGCGGTAGAGCGTCTCAACCAGTTCCGGGCTGTACTCTGCATAACGATGGAGGGTTTTGAACAGAATCAAGCCTTTGCCGCGTGGTGTATCCGACTCCTTGCCGGTCACCACGCCCAAGGTGCAGACATGGCGGCACATGAAGCAAAAGCGGCAGGCATCAATCGTGGGGGTGTATTCGCTGAGAAGCATGGGTTTTTCGTGAGCTGTTGACATAATGCTTGGTTATCTCGCCTCGAACCCCATCTTGCCGGGATTCATGATGTTCTCGGGATCAATCGCCTTCTTAATCCGTTCCAGGATTCCATAAGATGGCCCATAAAGCTCCTTCATCAGGCGTCCGAGCTTCAGGCCAATGCCGTGGTGCTCGTTCAAAAGGCCCCCCTCGCGCATGGCGGCCCTCAGGCACTCATCCCAAATGCGATTGTATAGTTGGGCCGCTTCGTGGGCGTCTTGAGGAGGATGGTCGATGATGAACCGGGCGTAGAGCATGCAGCCCCACTCGTACCAGTGGGAGAAATGGCCGATATAGCGAGCCATGGGGAACCTGGTTTCGACCACCTGTTTCATCGCCCAATAGACCTTCTCGATATTGGCAAACGTGGCCACCGTGTCGAGCGTACCGAAGGCCTGAGGCAAGCGGAACATATGATTCGGGAAGAAGAAATCGTAGCGATGATTCCACCAATCCTCGCCGGGCTTCGGGCCCAGGTCTTCATGCTCTTGGGACCGGCAAATCTTCAGGGCCTTCTCCATTTGCAGGTCAACCAGATCCTTGTCGCCGTCGAACCCGAAGACCATGTAGGCCCCCTCGCGTTCCACGCCGATCACCCGGCGTACGTGCTTTCGCGTTTCCGCCTCATCGTAAAGGCGGATCACCGAGGGACGCAGCCGGCGGGCCATCAGTTGCCGGCCGGCTTCTAGACCGGCATGCAGATTCTTGAACACAAACGCATGAAATCGCCGGGATTCGGGAATCGGGTGAATCTTCAACGTAGCCTTGGTAATCACGGCCAGTGTACCCTCTGAACCGAGGAACAACTGGGTGAGATCTGGCCCCGAGGCGTGACGAGGCACGGCTAGGGTATTGACCACGGTGCCATCGGGCAGCACGGCTTCGACCGACATGACCATGTCTTCGATCTTGCCGTATTTCGTGGACAAAACCCCCGTGCCACGGTGGGCCAGGAAGCCGCCCAGCGTCGCGCAGCCCGTCGAGGCCGGCTCGTGCATCGTTCCCAGCCCTTCCCGCTCCAACGCCCATTCCAGGTGTTGCATGATGATGCCCGTCTCGGCAGTCACCGTCAGCGAAGTCCGGTCGATCTCGATAATCCGGTTGAGTTTCTTGGTATCGAGCACGATCCCGCCGTGCATCGGTAGTGCACCGCCCTGCGATCCTGAGCCGCCGCCCCAGACGGTCAATGGAATCTTATGGTTGTTGGCGATCCGACAGATCCGCGAGACTTCTTCGGTAGTGCGCGGATGCACAACGATGTCTGGCGTAGGGCTCTTGCAGCCACGGTCGATCCAGAGTTCGGGAATCCAGTAGTAATCGCACGAGTAGGCGATCTTGTCGGCCTCGCTTGTCGAGACATTTTCCGGCCCGACCACATCGGCCAGCTCGGTGTAGAGCATTTCGTACTGATAGCTATCCGCTCGCAAGAGCATGGAAGAAATCTCCGTCGTTATCGTTCAAGCTGAAAAGTCATCGGGTGTTCAGGTCGGTGTAGATTCCGGCCAGAGCATCGTGAATCTGGCAATACACAGGGAACAGCCGTTCGTAACGCTCGCGGTTGGCCGCAATCGGCTCGATTACGTCGCGCACGCGCACACAACGGTGGATCGCCTCGGCTTCATCGGGGAACACCCCCACGCCCACGCCGGCCAGCAGTGCCGCGCCGAACGAGGAGTCGCAGCCAGCAGGCCGAACCAGGGGCCGGCCGAAAACGTCGGCTACAATCTGAGCCCAGAGGTCACTCTTTGCCCCTCCGCCGACCAGCCGAACCTCGTCAACCGGCAGCCGCATGTCAACGATCGTCCGGAAGCAGTCGCGAAGCGAATAGGCGACCCCTTCGAGCAATGCCCGCTCGAAATGCCCCTTGCCGTGCCGCATCGTGGCTCCCACGAAACTCCCCCGCAAGTTCGGGTCCCAGTAAGGGGCTCGTTCACCGAGCAGATAGGGGTGAAAGAAGAGTCCTTCTGCGCCGGGGGGGATGTCACGCGCCAAGTCGTGAAGCAACTCGTAGACACTTCGCCCTTTGGCAGACGCCTGTTGGACCTCAGACTGGCAAAAGACGGCGCGAAACCACCGCTCGGCGGAAGCCGCCGTGTTCGTGGCGACGACTGTGTACCAGAGCCCTGGGATTACGTGGGAATAGGTCAACGTACGCGGATGAGGAAAAGCCTCCGCCGTCATTACGTTCACGTTCCCAGCCGTGGCCAATTTGACGACCATCTGCCCTGGCCGAATTGCGCCAGACGCATAGGCCTCGGCCGCCGAATCGGAGCAACCGGCCACCACGGGTGTGCCTGGACGCAGTCCTGTTTCTTCGGCAGCCTCTTTGGTCACAGAGCCAACCACATCGGTCGGTGCGACCAAAGGCGGCAGGACGTCTTCCGGCAGCCCTGCCAGCGCACAGAGTTCCTTGGACCAACATTGCCCGGCCATATCGTAGAGCAGACTTCCCTGGGCTTCGATCCGATCGGTTTCCCAAGTCCCCGTAAGCCGGTAACGCACATAATCCTTGGTAAAAAGAACCCGTCTGGTTCGTCGCAAGACGTCCGGTTCGTTCTCTCCGATCCAAACCAATTGCGGCAGGGTCCAGGTGGGCGTGGGCTTCTGGTACCCAATCGCAAAGATCCGCTTGCCAGCTTCCGCCTCCAGCCGGGTCGCCTGACGTGCGCTCCGCTGGTCGGTCCACATGATCGCCGGGCGCAGCGGTCGGAACTCCTCGTCGGCCAACACCGCATTGTGTGTAGAACCGTCAAGGCTCAGAGCCACGATGTCCTCGGCCCGATAGTCTCCCCGGGCAAACATCGCTCGCAGCAACCCGCACGCCACCCGATACCACTCTTCCGGATCCTGTTCCGTCCAGCAAGGTTCCGGTCGGAGCGTGTGGTACTCGGCGAAGGCCGAATCGACGATCCGACCTTCCCGATCAATCAGCGTGACTTTGCAGCCGCTCGTTCCGATGTCAATTCCTAGCAGCAGCTCACTCATCGCACACTTTCCACTCTATTTCTCGAGGAGCCACCGATGGTCTGGATCGATCCGGGAAAGGAATTTCCGGTTCTTACCGGCCATGATCCAAAGGTAGTACATCTTGTAGCCGGGCGCGGCGATCACGGGATGATAGCCCAGTGGCAGCAAAGCAATATCGTGCTCCGTGACTGTCAGTGTCTCGTCAATGGACCGATCGTCGGTATAGATCTTCTGGACCCCAAACCCTTTGGGACGGTCAAAGCGGAAATAGTAGATCTCCTCCATATCCACTTCCTCCGGCAGCGCGTCGAAGTCGTGGCGGTGCGGGGGGTAGCTAGCCCAGTTGCCCGGGGGCACAATCGCCTCACCGATGAAAAGATAATCGGCCGTCACGCGCTCATCGAGCATGATCAGCGCCCGTCGCTGCCAGTTGTCCCGGCCAATGGTAACGTCTTTGATGTTCTCCGGCGGAATCACACACGGCTGGCCGTCGCGGCTCGACGGAGCCTGGCAGACGGCCAGTTCCAAATCGCCGGCGGCCTCGATTTCGTAGGCCTTTCCCGGCGGCAGCAGCACGGTCCACGGCTTGGCGTCGAACACATCCGCTCGCGGACCGATCTTCTGTTCCGACAGTCCAGGGCCGCGCACGACGGCTGCTCCTTTCAGGAGCACGAGTGCCGTTTCTTTGTCGGCTGCCGCCAACGTATGCCGTTGCCCTGCAGAAAGCGAAAGCATCCCAAATCCGATCAACTTCAGGTCGCCGTCACCCGGTTGCACGAGTTGTGAGTATCCGGGCTGTGCCGACCATCGTTTCTTGTATTTCATCGACTTGCCTCTTGACTGGAATCAATCTAGATCACGTTTTACCGCGGAGGATGCGGTGCGTACCGCCTCCCCCAGCTATGCTCCGCACTGACGGTCGACATCGAGGACCTCGACGCCGATCCACTTGGCCAGTTGGCGCATCTCCTCGCGAACGTCGCCATGAACCACCACATAGTGGTGTTCCATGCCTTGGCGGATGATCGTGTCGATCAACTGGCGTACTGGGCATTGGAAACGGATGGCAAACGCGTTGCCGCGGAGCGTCTTCACCGCTGGAACGGCCTCCCCGCCGACAAGGAAGAGCCGTGGACCGTTGGGCCCCGTGCCAAGCCGGGCAACGGTAACAGGCCCTTCGCCGCGTACAGCGAACTCGATGGTCACCCCCTTCTTGCCCCCGCCTTCGACGGTGGAGTGCTTGCAGAGTTTGATTTCCGCAGGGTTTTCGGCCAAGCAACTTGCCGCCGAACCGCAGTGCCAGCAGAGCCCGACATTCTTGTCTTCGTCGATGGCAATAAAATCGGCGAACATCGGATAGCGTCCGGTCAAGTCCCGCTGAATCAGCATGGAGACTGTGCCCCAGACGTCGCCTTCACAACTGGTCATGATTCCCGCATCGTTCAGCCGGCTAATCGCCGAGCAGGTCGCCACACCATACTGGCCCGGGAATTCTGGCCAGCACTTGACGGCCAGGCCGTTGAGCCGGTACTTCTCGACCAAATTCTGATAGGCAAGGAACAGGGCCGACGCCTTGTCCAATTCGTTCTGATCGCATTCGCACTGGCAGGCCAGAATTCGCAGCGAATCTGCCTCTTGCCGGCAATCGGCCGGTGCAATCCGTCCGGCTTCCTCGAATACCTCCGCCAAGCTAATATGATGTACTTCGACACCAAGCAGACGCCGCAATCCGAGCTCGTCGAATGTCGACGTATAGAACCCGGGCACTCGGTAACCGACCAATCCGATTCGGCTGTGACGCAGGTTCTTGAGCGTACTCAACACACGGAATTTACCCTCCAACTCCGCGGGAGCCTGTTCGGGGCGGCAGAAGATATAGTCGTAGGGCCGTCCCAGACGCATCAGCGTATGGGCATTCATATTGATCCCGCAGAACGAATTGGAGCGAAGCTTCGGTCCTTCAATCGACGGCTCCGGCACGCCCCACAGAATGATTGGCAAGCCGAGTCGCTCGGCAATGATTGGGATCAGTGTGCCCAAGGCAAACGTGCCGTATTGGGCCAGGACTACGTCTACCCGTTCTTGATGAAAACGTGTGACAAGGGCTTCCGCGTCCTCTTCGGTGATCGTGATGTCCGGCGCATGCACCAGCGCGACGTCGGACTTCGCAAGACATTGAAGCGACTGCTGGAAGATGTCCTTCGCATATGCGACGTCAAAACTCTGACGGACGAAGCATGCATAACCTACACGGAGTTTTTCCATGATGGATCCTGAATAGCAAGTGAACAACAGACGGGGGCTGACAGTGTGATATGTGTCCCCGTCAAATCCCGGGAACCCCTTGCCCTCTCCGCGTTCCTCTGCGGCGGGCTTTTCTCGTTCTTCTTATTTCCTCTCAGTTACGCCGTTGCAGCGACCCCATTGCCTCCCGACGCCTTGGTCGGCACCTTGGCCCAATCCTTGAGGAACTGCTGGATTACGACATCAGTCATCGGATGATGATAAAGCTGCTCCATCACTTCCAGGGGAATCGTGCAAATCTCGGCCCCGGCCAAGGCGGCTTCAAGTACATGGAGGGGATGGCGGGCAGACGCGACAAGAATCTCCGTCGCAAATCCATAGTTGTCGAAAATCGTCCGGATCTGATGGATCATGTCCATGCCCATCTGGCCGACCGAGTCGAGCCGTCCGACAAAGGGGCTGACATAGGTCGCCCCACACTTCGCGGCCAACATCGCCTGCAGCGGCGAGTGGATCACCGTTACATTGGTCTTGATGCCCATCGCACTCAGTCGCTTCACGGCGATCAGTCCCTCGCGAATAATCGGGACTTTGACGACCACATTGTCGGCGATCTTGGCCAACTGCTGAGCCTCAGCCACAATCCCATCGGCGTCGGTAGCGATGCATTCCAGGCTCACCGGCCCGGGAACCAACTTACAAATCTCTGCGTAGAGCTCGCTGGGCTCGCGGCCGGACTTATTGACAAGCGTCGGGTTGGTCGTCACACCATCGACGATACCCCAACGGCACGCTTCACGAATTTGATCGACCAAGGCCGTATCGAGAAACAGCTTCACGAAAATCAACTCCTGCTGGTTGGCCAGCGTTCGAAACAACTCAAAACTCGGTAAACAAACGTCTTCTGCGCCGTGCGTGGGCCGTGGGCCCCGATACGGCGAATCCGCTACACTCTCTGTAGATCACACAACCCTTGTAACTCCAGGAATGGCGTGCGGATACGATCCGTCAGGTTTGGGCAACGTGCTGGGCACACCGTCCCAGTCATAACGGTCAGGGGCTAGGCTGATTTGGGAGTTGATCGCCTCGTCCCATGTCACCACACGCCCCGAGTAGGTCGCCATCCGACCAAGGATGGCCGTCATCGTGCTCGTGGCACCGTAGTCGGCCTCGTTGTACGGCCGGTCGTTGCGAATGGCAGCGAACAAATCGTCATGCTCGACCTGGTACGGATTCCCTTTCGGCCCACGGTAACGCCACACATCTCCGGCAACCTCGATCCGGCCACCACCGACATCCGCCTTGCCTTTGGTGCCCACGACCAGCTCGCCCACATAGTTCCAGCAGTTAGGGATCTGCCGGCATTGGCTGAACATCTGAGTGCCGTCGGCGTACGTGAACTCCACGAAATGGTGATCGAAGATGTCACCGTACTCGCGCCCGGTGCGGACTTCTCGCCCTCCCTGCCCTTGGGCCGAAACCGGATGCGCGCCCTTGATCCAGTTGCACACGTCGGGATTGTGGCAGTGCTGCTCGACAATATGATCGCCGCTAATCCAGGTGAAATAGTACGGGTTGCGCATCTGGAAGAGCATCTCACTCATACTGGGATCTCGCGCCACGGGCGGCCGTGCGCCGGACGAATTCCAGTAACATCGCTGGACGAGAATCTCGCCAATCACACCGTCGCGCAGCCGCTTGACGGTTTCCAGATAGCTGGCGTCATGGTGCCGTTGGAACCCAACGCCCACCTTGAGATTCTTCTGCTTGGCCACTTCGTTGGCGGCCAAAACACGGCGCACGCCGGGTACGTCGGTCGCCACCGGCTTCTCCATAAACACGTGCTTCCCCTGCTGGACGGCATACTCGAAGTGGATCGGCCGGAAATGCGGTTGCGTGGTGAGGATCACCACATCCACCCCCGTGTCAATCGCCTTCTGGTAGGCATCGAATCCTACGAAGCGGCGTTCTGGAGGCACGTCGATACGTGAGCCAAACCCTTCGTGCCCCTTCCGATCGTAGTTGGCCTTCTGCCCCTTGGTCAGTCCAGCCAGGCTCGTCTCAATTTTCTCGGGAAACAGGTCGGCCATGGCCCACAACTTTACGGGGCCTTCAGTGCTCAAGGCCTGAACCACGGCCCCCGTACCGCGGCCCCCACACCCGATCAGGGCAATCTTTAGCGTCTCGTTGCCCGCCGCATGAGCACCGCGAGCCACAGAGAGCCCCGCAGAAAATGCTCCAAGGGCAGTCGCGGCACTGGTTCGCTTCACAAAATCGCGTCGGGTAATCTGCTTTCCGACTTGGTTTCCCGCACGTTCAGTCATCGTCTGTTTACTCTCCCGAATTCCTAGTGCCTGTCAAATGCCGCATCAAACACAGTTGCCGACGGGGATAGATCCAGTCGCTTGACAAACTCGCAAGCTTCCCTCGCGCCGTGCTCGCGATTCATTCCCGAGTCCTCCCACTCTACCGACAGGGGACCTCGATAGCCGAGGTGATTGAGCGTGCGGAAGATCTCTTCGAACTTTACGTCGCCCCGGCCAGGGGAACGAAAATTCCATGCTCGCCCCGGATGTCCAAAACGAAGGTGTGAACCAAGAATCCCCGTAGCCCCATCAAGGTGCAGGGCCACGTCCTTGACATGGACGTGATAGATTCGATTGGGAAACGCCTGCAGAAATCGCACGGGATCGACCATCTGCCACACGAGATGGCTCGGATCAAAGTTGAACCCGAACGCCGGCCGGTGCCCGATCGCTTCCAAGGCTCGCCGGGCAGTGACTAGGTCAAAGGCGATCTGAGCCGGATGGACCTCCATCGCAAACCGTACACCACACTCGTCGAACACGTCGAGAATCGGATTCCAAAGCCGAGCAAATCGGGCAAACCCTTCTTCGATCCACGCTTCAGGGACCGGGGGAAAGCGGTACAACAGATGCCAGATCGACGATCCAGTGAAGCCAGTCACTACGTCAACACCCAGGTTTCGCGCGGCCCGAGCCGTATTGTTCATCGCCTCGATGGCCCATGCACGTTTCTTCTCGGCGTTTCCTGCACAATCCGGCGGGGCCAGGACGTCGGTCCGGCTATCGTCGTTCAGATCGCAGACCAGGTGGCCAGCCGCATGATTACTCAGTGCAAACACGCGGAGACCGTGTTTCTCCAGCAAGGCCAACCGCTCCCGACAATAGTCCTTGCTAGTAGCCGCTTGCGCGACGTCGATATACCCACTGCGGCAGACTAATTCCAAGCCGTCATAGCCCCAGCCCGCCGCCTTGGAGGCCAAGGTCTCCAGCGGAAGGTCCGTCCACTGTCCGGTCACCAGGGTCACAGGTCTTGACATGACAGCCTCGTTCGTTTGCACTCAACCACGTTTCAATCTCCCCCCCGCTGGCAACACGTCCAGACTTACAGCCTCAACTCCGTACTCCTGGCGGTTTCCATTGCGTGAAGCCGATTATCGACTCACGGCAACTGTCCGGTCAATGCAAAGGTGCGTAAAAAATGTAAGATCTTTATTCCACGCAGAAGACAGGGTATAATCAGCGCCGTGGGGATTTGCGTCCCAAGACCGTCCGGTGAACTTGATTGGATGAGGTACGCCGATGAATCGTGAGAGCCGACGCATCGCATTACTGGTCGACACGTCAACCGATTTTGGACGGCGCATGATCCGTGGTATCGGACGCTATGCGCAGCAGCGAGGAAAATGGGACCTATGGATCGAACCCCGCGGGCAACAGGCCCCGGGGCGGTTGCCACGGGGCTGGCGTGGCGATGGGGTCATTGCCCGGGTCGCCAGCCGTGAGATTGCTCGCTATTTGGCTCGCGTTCCCGCCAAGGTCGTGAATATCTCTTCCGCCCGAGTACCTGGCGCAAAATTTCCCACGGTCACCTGCGATTTGCACGCTGGGGCAAGGCTTGCGGCCGAACATCTAATAGATAGGGGCTTTCGGCATTTTGCTTATGTCGGACCGATTCGGTATTCCTACGTGGAAGTCCATTACGAATGGTTCGTCCACACTCTAACCGAGTTCGGTTACTCCTGCACGTTCTATCGCCCTCGGCATCGAGACGAGCCTGGCACAACTTGGCAGGCGAGGCAGAAAGATCTCCAGCGATGGCTCCTCGAATTGCCCAAACCTGTGGGGATCGTCACCTGGACAAGCGAGCGAGGCCGCGAAGTGCTCAACACGTGCCGAGCGGCCGGATTGCTCGTGCCCGAGCAGGTCGCCGTGCTCAGCGGCGACGACGACTACCTGCTCTGCGAAACGTGTACTCCACCCATGTCGGGCGTTGCTCTGACTTCCGAGCAAGTCGGCTACGAAGCGGCCGCGCTGCTTGACCGGATCTTGGATGGGGAACCGGCGCCAAAAAAGCCGATCCTGATTCAACCCACCCGGGTCATCGTGCGTCAATCGACCAACACGCTGGCGATCGACGATGAGGATCTGGCCCGAGCGGTAGCCTTCATTCGCGACCATGCCCAGGAACCAATCCAGGTCAGAGACATTCTTCGCGAGATCGCCGTGTCGCGCAGTTGGCTGGAACGGCGGTTTCAAGAGACCCTGGGCCGCTCGCCTGCTGCGGAGATCCGTCGCGTCCATCTCGAACGGGCCAAGCAGTTGTTGGCCGACACCGACATGCCAGTGCCCGATGTGGCCACTGCCTCCGGGTTCCGTTCGCGGGAATACCTGGCCTTCGCCTTCAAGCAGGCCACTGGGCTGTCGCCACGGCAGTATCGCACGCAAGTTCGCGGCCGATAACCTTGCTGGTCATCACACCCAGCAATTCCGTCGACTTGCGATCCCCCTCCTCGCGGGTATAATAGGAGAAAGATCGCTTGGCCTGACTTTTTCTCTGCTTATCCGCGTGGCACAACAAACGCCCCCTCTTTGAAGAGGCTCGTACTATCGATGGACTTGAACGACTACAAAGTGGAAATCGAGTATCCGTGCACGTGGACGTATACCGTGATCGGGACCAATCGCCAGATGATGGAGCAGGTGGTGGCTGACGTGGTGGGGGAAGTCGAGTATGCCCTCACCTTCTCACATGCCAGCAGCGCCGGCAAATACTGCTCACTGAAGTTGGAACTGATGGTCGAGACCGAAGAACATCGCACTAGGCTCTTTTACGCCCTGCGAAATCACCCCGCCATCAAAACGGTCCTGTAGCAGTCTCCCGTCAGCAGAAGCTGTCATTCGCGAAGCGTGAAAAGATCCCCGGTTGCGGGCGTACCCATGGCGTACCAAGTGTTGCCGTCAATCGTTTCGGAGACGAACCTCACCCCGCCATTGACAAAGCCGACATTTTCGTCCCCCAATGGCGATAAGGTCTTCTAGGGCAACGGCGGCAATCTGTGGGCCGCACGCGACTGGCGGCGAAACTCCCCTGGACGTAGCCCCGTTTCACGTGCAAACACATCCCCCAGGTACTTGTGGTTACGAAAACCCGACTTCCGAGCAACAGCCTCCAGCGGCAAGTCGGTTTCCAAGAGCAATTCCTGTGCGCGACGGATGCGGATTCGAAGCAACTCTTGGTTCGGTGTCCGCCCTAAACAGGCCTGCATTTGCCGTTCCAGATAGCGTCGTGAAGTCACGGCCGCCTCGACTACACCGCCCACATCAATCCCCTCACAAGCATGATCGCGCATGATCCGCAACGCCCGGGCAAGGATCGGATCGTCGACAGCCAAGGTATCGGTCGATAGCCGCGTCACCACATGGCTCGGAGGAAAGAGCGTCCCGGTCGCTGTACGAGTTTTGCCGGCGGCCATCATCTGGTCCAGCAAAGCGGCGGCCGCATAGCCGATGCGTTCCGCATTCGTTTCCACACTCGACAGAGCCGGTGTGGAAAGGCTGCACAATTCCTGATCGTTGTCGACTCCGATAATGGCGGCCTGATCGGGAACGGGGACCTCGAACTGCCGGCAAGCATCCACCAATTGCTGTCCCCGATCATCGTTACAGCACATGATGCCAACCGGCTTGGGCAGGCTGAGGACCCAATTCCCTAGGTGCTTCTGGGCATGCTCCCAATCCGGCGCCTTGCCTCGCCCACGAGGCGGTTCATACACATGACAAACGAATCCGGCCTTCGTGACCAAGTCACAGAAGTAGTCGCGCCGCTCGTCCATGTGGACATGCTCACCAGGCGCCAGGCCGCAGAAAGCATAGTGGCGAAACCCCCGCTCTCGTAAATGCTCGAAAGCTAACTGGGCAACGGGCTGATTATCGACGCCGAAAGGAGGAAGCAGGCCGGGCAGACGATTCCGCAGGTCAATCAGCGGCAACTGTCGCGACAAGAGGATCTGGGCCATCTTCGGATCATCGATGCGGGCAAGAATCCCGTCGCCATTCCATTTTCGCAACCACATGGGCAGCGGATCCTGCAGGCCATGGGGGGCAAAGTAAATCGACCATGGCCCGTGTTGGCGTTGGTAATTCGCCACACCGCGAATGAGCCCCCGGCCATAGGCCCGGCTAGTCTCGATCCACACGGCCACCTGGGGGATCTTGGCTGTTGGACACATGACGGATGAAGCTTCTGCGTTCCGGTTACCGACACATCCCTAGGCTAACGAACCCTGGGGCAAATGTAAACCGGCCTATGCGCGATTTCAGGATAGAATGCCGCATTTTTGGGTTGTCGAAAAGAACACGCCAGGTAGGATCGTCAATAGGGAACATGCAACTACTCCAAGGTTCCGCCGATCGGTAAGCCAATCGGTCTCTTGGTTTGGCTGACAGACACCGAAGAGAAGAGGGACGAGTCACGGTTCTGATTCATTTAGTCTCATTCCAGGGAGTGTGGCCATGAGGTATTTCGTGCCACTGTCAGCACGAGGTGCAAGCATCTCCTGCAGCGGAACTTCAAAGCAGCAATTCACCCGTCTCGCAAAGGGAACGCCAAACGCCGCCAACGGCTGTCGTGCTTTCACTCTCGTCGAACTGCTCGTGGTAATTGCCATCATTGGCATTCTGATTGCCCTGCTCTTGCCGGCGGTCCAGGCCGCACGTGAAGCGGCCCGGCGGTCGCAGTGCTCCAACCATCTGAAGCAACTCGGGCTGGCGCTGCAGAACTACCACGACGTTCACAAGACTTTTCCTCATGGATCTCGCTGGCCCTACTACGCACCAAACTGGCGAGTCATGATTCTGCCGTTCACAGAGCAGAACGCACTCTACGGACAAATCGATCCCAATTCTCAGAGCGCCGTGGGAGGGTTCATGTCCGCATCGGCCACCACTTCGCCCTATGGCTACGGCTCCGGACGGAATGCGGTTCTTAAGGACTTGGCGGTTCCTGGCTGGAATTGCCCCTCCACCCCTAACCCGCCGCTGCTGGCTGCCTCAACCTATTATCAAAACCTGGATAATGGCCAGATTCACGACTATGTGGGAATCGCCGGGGCCTATCCCGATCCGGCAGGGCGTACGGGAGTCTGTTCCGGAAGGAGCCAGTATGGAAGCTATGCCTGCGCAAACGGCGTACTCTATCCGAACGGCTGGGTTCGAATGCGCGACGTACTCGACGGAACCTCCAACACGATGATGATCGGCGAGCAGGGAGGCAAAGTTGGCACCCGTGACGTGCGTGCGTCCTATCACTGCGGGTGGGCCGGCTTCTCCGATTCGAGACAAGTGACGGCGATCCCCGAGAACACGCACTTCTACGGCACCGGCACAACCACGGTTCGCTATCCAATCAACTCCGACAATATCGCGGTCTGTGTAAACAACAGTGGCTGCTACAACCCTTGGGATATGAACACTGTGCTCAACTCGATGCATCCCGGCGGTGCCCAGACCGCCTTCGTTGACGGCTCCGTCCACTTCCTCTCGCAGACAATCCTCATGGACACCTACCGCCGTCTGGCGACCAAAGACGATGGTTTGGTCGTCGGTGACTACTGAGCCTTGCTCACAAATGATAAGGAGAAGAGCTCGTGCCGTGGTTTGTGGAGACCATTTGGCTTTGCCTTCCCAGGCTGCCACTTTACGGGCTACTGCTGGCCGTCATCCTCGCCGTGACCTGCGGCTGCAGTGGCCCCAAGGAATCTGTAGGCCAAGTGTCGGGCAAAGTCACTTCGGCCGCAGGGCCGGTAACCGATGCCAACATTCAGTTTGTCCGACCTGACGGTGTTCCGATCGGAGCGGCGACGCTCAACACATTCGGGGAATTCGTGCTCCAGAAAGCGATTCCCGTGGGCAACTATCAGGTGGCCCTGTTGCCAATCGTGGAAGAGGTCTCGGCCGAAGATGTGGACCCGCGACGCCATGAAGAAGTGGTCAAGCGAATCCCTCAGAAATACTGGGACTCGTATACCAGCGGCCTCACTGCCAGCGTCAAGGAAGGCAAAAACGCTTTCACATTCCGATTACAGTAGCTCTCGTCCACCGAATAGAAACAAGGCAGGATGACTCGTCGGTCCGAATCGTCCTGCCCTTGGTTCACGGTCAGCCAGAGACGTTCACGTCAGCTTCGTCAGCCCAGGAACCGGAACGGCATACGTGCCGTCGGCAAGCGGCTTGACCGGCGGGTCCATGTCCCAGCCACAGGTCTCGGGGCCGAGACGCCACTGGGACTTCACGGCCTCATCCCAGGTGATTTGTTGGCCCGTATAGCAGACCATCGTGCCAAGAATCGAGAGCATCGTGCTGCGGACCATGTAGAGACCGTTGTTGATCGGCTCGCCGCGACGAACCGCGTCAAAGAGCACCTTCTGCTCCGCATCGTACATACTCGCCTTGGGGCCCTTGTATTGCCAGTTGGTCTCGCCCTCGATGCGGTTTTTCAACAAATAGCAGCGTCCCTTGGTCCCGAGGAAGGTATCGGAAACCTCTCCGTAGCAGCCGTTCTGGGCACGGACGTTGGCGTACATCCGCACTCCGTTGGCATACTCGTAAACGATCGCACTATGGTCGAACACGTCGCCAAAGACCGGGCCGAACGACGACGACCGGCCGCCGGAACCAAAGGCCTTCACCGGCGTTTCTTCGCGCAGGGCCCATTGCCCCTTATCCATGCTGTGCAAAAGCGACTGGGGGCAGTCGTCGCCCGAAAGCCAACGGAAGTGATACCAGTTGCGGAACTGGTACTCGAGCTCATTCCAACTCGGATCACGTTCAATGAGTCGGTAGGGCGACCGCATGTAGGTTTCCTGGATGGCAACGATCTCGCCGATCGCGCCATCGAGTACGCGTTTCATCGTCTCCTGGACGCCCGTATCGTAGCGCCAGCACAGCCCTGAGACGACACTGAGCCGTTTCTTCTTGGCCTCCTCGCAGGCCTGCTGGACGATCTGGATGCCCGGTGGATCGATGGCATGCGGCTTTTCTACAAATACGTGTTTTCCAGCATCGACGGCCGCTTTCAGATAGGTGGGATGAAACTTCGAAGCGCAGGCGATCAGCACCACATCCACACCGCTGGCGATCAGCTTTTGATAGGCATCGAACCCGACGAAGCAGTGCGAGTCGTCGACAGCCACTTGGTCGGGCTTGTGCTTCTTGAGATTCTCCCGGGCGGCCTTGACGCGGTCTTCAAAGATGTCGGCCACGGCAACCAGACGAACGTCGGTCCCGGCGTTCAAGGCGTTGGCCGCAGCACCGCTTCCTCGGCCGCCACAGCCAATCAGGCCGACTTTGATCGTGTCACTGCCTGCGGCATGAACATTGGGGGAGAGGGCCAGAGTGCCGAGGGCAGCGCCCGCGGCCGAGGTCGCCAGGAAACGGCGACGCGACCATGCATCACGCGATGGACGTCTGTTTGGACTATTCATTCTGTACTCCTGGGGGTCTACCCGGAAAAGGCCGGCCCGTCCCGTGGAAATGGCCTCTGACGTTTCGGCCCATTTTAAGGAAGTCCGCGTATCTCCATTCCGAGCCTAAGCCACTCCAGACGGTTGAATTGGCACCTACCATTGAATGCACTCGGGCGAGTCCTCACAACACATTTTCCGACCAATCCTGATACTTTTTCGACCAGTCAGAAGAAGCCGAAGGGGACACCCTTCGTGAGAGAGGCATGGAGAAAGGGGCCCGGCTAAACCGTCTCCCGTACTTGGGAGTGGGAGCCCATCGGCTTTGGCATGGTCGCATGCGTCTCCGCACTGATTCCGTCTCGCTGCAGGACTTTTCCCACAGTTCGCAGAAGAATGCTCGGGTTCAGAAGCACGCTTCAGTGGTCTACGTACCACACGTCCAGAGCGAACCGCTCCTCCCAGCCAATAGCGTTACGGCCGTTGATTTGCACCCAACTGGTAATCCCCGGCTTGCCCCCTGTTCCGGAGTATCGTGGTTGAGGTACTCCATCAACAGGAGTCTCAGCCAGATGGCTAGGGCGAGAATCGCCAACACGGGAGCCAGAAACACAAGTCCTGCTACCGCAATGACAATGTCAAAGAATCGCTTGAGAAAACTCTGTATGCGCCGGGTTCCAAAGCGCACTTTACCGTCGCGTAATGGTAAGATCGAATTCTGGCAGATTCCGGACCGACCGACAAGGGCAGTCCGCGGCAAGGCCAGCCCTAGTTCGTCCGGGATGCGACATCCTGTTTGCCCGCCGATTGCCTGTGGAGCCAAGGACTATCGTTGCGCACGTACAATTCCCAAAGGTCCGAGGTGGCAACCCGCGTATAATGGTCTCGCATGTACGGACCATAACAGGTATCGATCCAGAGCCCTGACGCCGCCACCAAGTATCTCTTGGGCACCATGACGTGCGTGACTTCTTCGAAGACCCGTTCGACTGCCGGATGATGGTCGTTGTTTACGAGGTGTTTCAGATGCAAGCACAACGGGGTTCCTCGGGGGCTCGGAAGCTTCATGATGAACGAATAAGAATTCAGGAAGTCCATCGTGAAGACCCGGCTCTTGTCGTCGGTCCAGTGTTCCAACAATGCGACGCCGTCGCTTAACCAAACCGCATATTCACAGGAACTCATATCAGGATGATGAATCCCTCGCGCGAGGATTTTCTGAACGAGTGCCTCGTGAGTCTTGGCGTCGCCCGGGATATAAGGAAACAGCATGTCAGACATCGTATCCGTCGGCACTCTCACGATCGCAGGGGCCGACGGAGCCTTAATTTTGCGCCAAAGGCAGCAGTAGCTCACGCTCATGGCATCGTAGATCGCAATCGGCGCAGACAAGAGCAGAAACACCCAGACCCCGAATAACCAGCGAACCCGATCGTCGGCCGGCAGAGGTTCGGGCCCCAGCGCGACTGTGCGTGACCGGTGAAAGCCCTCCAGAAGAAATAAAGCACTCAGGGCAAACGTTGGAATCGCCGTCCGCTGGCAGTTTGTACTGCAGATCGCGATTCCGACTAACAACGCCGTCGCAGCGGCAAATAGAAACCTGATCCAGCCCAGGATCGCCTTGCTTCGACCAGGTATCTCTTGGCGACCGAGAATCGGCTGGGTCATGAACAATGCAGTCCCCATCAGGGCAAGGATCAGGGGCAGATTATCGCCAACGATCTCCTTGATTTCACTGATTCGTTTCTCCAACCGATGGACCGCGGCAATATTCTGCTGATCGGCAAACATGGCGGAAACGTCAAGGGGCAGAATTGTGGCAATCAGCATCGTACCGAGAACAACGCCGCCAACTAGCGCCGCCCACGCCTTCAACTGCGGCCGGAATAGCATGCCCAGCGGCAGCAGGCCAATGGCCACAATCGCATAGTTGACCTTTGTAAAAACCAAGGTGCTGATCACAAGACCTGAAATCAGATATTCGGCCAGCAAACGTCGTGTTGTCAACTCCTTGCGAGGTGGAATGAGGAGTTGGACGAGCACAACGCACATGAGGGCCCAACCGAGGCGGTTGTATTGCATTGCGTAGGAAGGCAACTTATAGTCATGAACCATCCCAAGTTGGGACGTACCAAGCGGCAAGGCACCGACCATTGCTGAGAGGACTAACGCCGGAAAGGCAGCGAAACGCCGGCTCGCAAGCCACCAACAACAAAGCCCTAGCGGCAAGGCCGGCAGCAGCCCTGCATAGGCCAGAGCCGACGCACTCGGCCCACCCAACTTCATTCCGAAAGCCACCAAGCCGACGTAGACGACGCCAAGGTGGCAGAAGAAGTCCCGGTGGGGTACCTGCCCCTGATAGACCCGCCACCCAGCGTCCAACAGATTGACAGAGTCCCACGGATTAATCATCTGATGGGCACAGCCAGTCCCCCAGACCATCCCACAGACCGTCAGCAGACAAACCATCAATAGAGCGAAACCGATCCGATACGCCTGCTCAGAGTCGGCCTCGTACAACTGGGTCAACCATTCTTCAGGACAAACGAGCTGGCGGAATAGCCTGAACACAATTCGAAGACCCATTTGTGTTGCCCGCTGCATCATGCACCTCACATGGCCACTCCGCTCTCAGTCGCCACCAACAAACGCCCCCAAGGGTCGAACATGACAGACTTTTGGCTGACTGGGCAAAATAGAGCGACCCGGATTATAAATTTGCGCCGCAACCAGTCAAGGCGACCTTTCAGACACTCACCGCTGCCAAGGTGTTCCCAAAGAACCTACGACTCCGTCGGAGGCTGGCCACACTGGTGGACAACCGGAACAAGTGCAACCGAATGGCCTGTGAGCTTCGAGGGGGAGCAGCGGCCCAGCACCTAGTGGGAGGACTGGTCCGTCAGCTCCACGAGTCCGACCAACAGGTCCACATCCCCCCACTTGCAGCGACAGGGGATGACGACTGGCTTGACGTTGCGAGGAAAATCAATACAGTGCCCCTTACCCGTGATCACCGTCGGAAGGCTGACGCTCAGAGCCAATTCCTCCAGTTGAGCTTTGGCATTACCAGAAACCACATTGGTCAATTCGCCAATGGCATCGGTCACGTCGGCATTGATTCCGGACGGACGTTCACCCAACAGGGCCTCCGCCACACAGATGGCCGTTTCCCGTTCCAAGCTGAGCACAACCGTCCCCTTCGCTCGGCCGGTAAGTCCAATGATCCCGCTCACCTCACGACTGGGTTGGGCACTGTCTCGTATGAACGGCCGACTAAACGTCAGCTCACTAGCAAGCATCGTCTCAAACACTTTGACGACGGCAGTGATGAAAGGACTGATGAATTCGACCTTCATCGCGGTATCTCTGGTCAAGCGATACGGTTTCCCCTCATTATGGAAAATGTAGGATATAGGCGAGGTCCCTGTAGAAAACACTATGGGTGACACAATCTGGCAGAGACGCCTTGTGTTTGTGTTGGAATGTTCACCCGGTATAACTGGAAAAGGCGGCATGCACGGGCTTTTCGGCCAGTGAACGGTCCGTGGTTGTGAGTGGAGCCAACCGACACTAACGAGGGGGTGCGGCGAAGTCAAAGGTCACTCGAAAAGATAACGCTTGCCCCCACCCCTTGCGAGCTGATCTCCATGCCGTCACAATGAGGGGACTGACAACCCAGATTCAATCGTGGGGCAGGACACGGAATGCTCGCCAAGCTTAAAACCTTCTCGCTGTTGGGAATCGAGGCTCTTCCTGTGGAGGTTGAGGTCGACGTCTCTCCCAGCGGACTGCCCAAACAGATTCTCGTGGGCCTGCCGGAGGCGGCCGTCAAGGAGAGTGCCCATCGCATCGAGCGGGCAATGGTCAACTCAGGCTTTCAACGCCCGCAAAGCCGCGTCGTGATCAATCTGGCCCCGGCGGATTTGCCCAAAGAAGCCGCTTCGTTCGATCTGCCAATGGCTTTAGGAATACTGCTCGGCAGCGGGCAAATGCAATCGGAACTGTTGGAGCATTATGCGATCGTCGGCGAGTTGGCACTGGACGGCACAACCCGGCCGACCAAGGGCGCTCTCTCCATGGCAATGGCCGTTGCTGAGCAAGCTGGCTTACGCGGGATCCTTGTGCCAAGCGACAGTGCTGCCGAAGCGGCGGTTGTCGAGAAGATCGAAGTCATCCCCATCGCCAGCCTTGCTCAAGCCGTAGCCTTCCTGGCAGAAGAAATCGAGATCGAGCCGATTCCCTCCCAGATGGATCAACTGTTTCGCCGTTTGGCAGTCTACGAAGAGGACTTTGCCGACGTGCGCGGACAAGAAATGGCGAAGCGAGCCATGGTGGTAGCCGCGGCCGGTGGCCACAACCTTTTGATGGTCGGGCCACCGGGGTCGGGGAAGACAATGCTCGCCAAGCGACTGCCGACGATCCTGCCTGATTTATCCTCGGACGAGTCAATCGAAACGACACGGATCTACAGCGTTCTGGGGCGTCTGAAACCTGGACAGCCGCTTCTGGCTACGCGTCCCTATCGCGCGCCACATCATACGATCAGCGATGCCGGTCTGGTGGGGGGAGGGTCAACGCCGGCTCCCGGCGAGATCAGTCTCGCCCACAACGGTGTGCTGTTCCTTGACGAGTTGCCCGAGTTCAACCGTCGTACGCTTGAGGTGCTTCGGCAACCGCTGGAAGATGGGACCGTAACGATCGCCCGGGCGCTTTCGAGCACCACTTTCCCGGCGAATTTCATGCTCGTGGCGGCCATGAACCCATGCCCATGTGGTTATAGAAACGACCCTCGCAGGGAGTGCCATTGCACAGTCCCACAGATCGAACGGTATATGTCGAAGATTTCCGGACCGCTGCTGGACCGTATCGACATTCACATCGAGGTGCCGGCCGTTCCATTTCGTGAACTGTCGGACGGTGCCCCGGGAACCAGCAGTGCGGAAATGCGAGCTCAGGTGTCGGCGGCTCGCGAAAGGCAGTTCCGGCGTTTCGCAGGAAGCAAAGCCCGCTATAATGCCGATATGACGCATCGTCAGACGCGGGAGTTCTGTCGCCTGGACGAGGAGGGCCGGAACCTGCTGAAGTCGGCGATGCAGGAGATGGGCCTCTCCGCACGGGCGCATGACAAAGTGCTCCGCGTCGCGAGGACGATTGCCGATCTCGATGGCTGTGACGATATTAAGCCGTTGCACATGAGCGAGGCGATCAACTACCGAGTGCTGGATCGGCGTCTATGGGCCTAGCCCACGAACCGAACGATGCGAGGAATCATGTCGGTCAAGCAATGTGCCAAGTTCCTGGTGGAGTTTGTCCGTCGGCCGGGGGTGGTGGGGGCTGTTGCGCCCAGTTCGCCGGTCTTAGCAAGGCGAATGGTCGAATGGATCGACTGGCAGAACGTCCATACCGTAGTGGAGTACGGCCCCGGGACAGGATCGTTCACCGGCCGGATTCTCGAAGCAATGCAGCCGGGAACCCGTTTCTTCGCCTTGGAAATCAACCCTCGATTCGTCGCGGCATTGGCCGAGAGCTACCCCAAGGTGAGCGTTTATCAAGAGAGCGTGGGCAACGTCGAGGCGGTCTGTCGGAAGGAAGGCGTGAAGCAAATCGACGCTGTCATCTGTGGTCTGCCATGGGCCGCGTTTGCCGACACGGACCAAACGGCCTATCTCGACGCGTTGATGGCCGTCCTTCGCCCCGGCGGACAGTTCGTCACCTTTGCCTACCTGCAAGGCCTACTCCTGCCCGCTGGGCAACGCTTTCGTCGCAAGCTGCACCGCTACTTCTCCTCAGTCCAGCGAAGTAAGACCGCGTGGCGGAATTTCCCTCCGGCATTTGTCTATCGCTGCCGGCGATGAATTCGCCTTAAGCGTGGTTCTCTGGGTAGCGACCGGAACGGCTTGCCGTTTGGGTTTTCTTCTGTATGCCGAGCATGTTTGACGGTTTGGAGGTGCAAGTCCTCTCCCAACC
>CAZLDQ010000089.1:0-22668 GCA_964558295.1 uncultured Planctomycetaceae bacterium
ACAACTCGATGAACGACCGGAAACGCGAGATCGCCATCATGCGGGCACTCGGCGCCAGCCGCGGAACCGTGATGTCGGTGATCCTGTTGGAGTCGATCATCCTGGCCCTCGGCGGCGGTGCCATGGGCCTGGTGCTGGGGCATCTCCTGATCGGCCTGCTCGGTCCGATGATCGCGGACCAGACCGGCGTGATCGTTCGGGCCTGGGAGTTCAAGCTGGTCGAGTTGATCTTGATCCCCGGCCTGATCCTCCTGGCCACCCTGGTCGGTTACGTTCCTGCAATGGTCGCCTACAAGACCGATGTGGCAAAATCGTTGACTGCGAATCCGTGAGAACGGGGGAGGGATTGGGGATTTGGGATTGGAGGTTAGGGTTCAGGGTTCAGGATTTCGCTTCGGACAGAAAGGCGAGACTTGCAAGCCGAGAATACCTGCGTCATCGAATCTCAAATCTCGAATCCTGAACCCTGAATGCTGCCCCCCGAATCCCAAATCCCAAATCCCAAATCCCGAACTCCAAATCCTGATCCTTCCCGGCTATGCACTCTGACCTGAACAAGCCGTTTCCGACTTCGGAACTCCTTCCCACCGCCCCATACTCTGACGAGGCCGACGACGAGGAGGAGAATCTGCCGACGCGCTACCGGAAGCTCAGCGTGCCGGCCGTGTTGAGTGTTGTGTGCGCGGTGTTGTCGATTCTGACCGTGCTGGGCTGGATGTTCCTGGCCATTCCGCTGTTCGGCCTCTATTTCGCGTATCGGGGATGGCGGCAGATTCTCTGGGCTCCGGAGGAGACGACCGGCCTCGTCTTGGTCCGCGTGGGGTTCGTGCTTTCTCTGGTGCTATTCATCGCCGGCGGTAGTTACCTGTTGTATGACTACCGGCATTCAGCGCCGCCGGGCTATGAAAAAATCAGTTGGGAGATGCTCCAACCGGATCGCGACAAACCGAACGAACGAGTCTCGGCCAAGGCCAAGGAGCTTGACGGCAAACGGGTCTTCCTCCGCGGCTATATCTACCCGACCAAGAAAATCATCGGGATTCGCCGGTTTACGCTCGTCCCCACCCAAGGACATTGCCAATTCTGTAGTTCCCAAATCCGAGCCACCGAGATGCTGCACGTCCAGACCTCCGGCGACCTGACCGTCGACTACCGTAACCACATGATCGGGGTCGGGGGCCTGTTGCGAGTTCAGCCCGTCGAAGGCGAGCTGGCCGGGGTAGTCTATGGTCTGGAAGCCGACGTGGTTAAGGACTAAGGGGGCCGCAAACTCTCTTCGCGCCGCCAAACCTGCCCGGTATACTGGCGCAACGAAGCCTGCGTGCTTTTCCTCGGCCCGCTAGACCCCCCCCTGGCCGGTGCGTCTAGACTCCAGCCGTTGCCCCAACCGGGTGGTCTTCATGTCCAAATTCATTGTCCGTTACGGCGCTATGCGAATTTTGGGGGTGTTTTCTGCTCCCCATGAGCAGGAATACCGACGCGGCGACTGCGTGATCGTACGGACCGACCGCGGCCTGGAGGCGGGGCAGATCCTCAGCGAAGCCACCGCGCCGGCTCTGGCTCAGCTCAAAGAGCCGACCGAAGGCCAGATCCTCCGCGCAATGACCGTGGATGACGCGCGCGAACAGAGCCGGATCCACGAACAGGAGGAGGAGGAGTTCCAGGTCTGCTTGCGATGCATCGCCAAGCTGGGACTGGAAATGGATCTGGTCGATGTCGAGCACATCTTCGGCGGCGAACGGGTGATCGTCTACTACCTGGCCGACGGACGTGTCGATTTCCGCGAACTAGTCAAGATGCTCGCCGGGGAGTTCCAGACGCGGATCGAAATGCGCCAGATCGGTGTGCGCGACGAGGCCAAATTGATGGCCGATTATGGCGACTGCGGCCAGCCGGTCTGCTGCAACAACCACTTGGTGGTCATGCCGCCGGTGTCGATGAAGATGGCCAAGCTCCAGAAGGCCACCCTGGACCCCACGAAGATCTCCGGACGCTGCGGACGGCTGAAGTGTTGTCTGCGGTACGAGTTCGACACCTACGAGCAGATGCAAAAAGAACTCCCCCCCGTGGGCTCCTGGGTGATGACCCCGAGCGGCCGCGCCCGGGTCGTTGCCCACGAGATCCTCGCCGCCCAGGTGATGGTCGAAACCGAGGATCGGCTCCGCAAGCTTGTTCCCGTTCAGGACGTGACGCTCCTGGCCAACGCAAAAGCCGCCGGCCGGGGCACTGACCAATCGACAAATTCCAACCCTTCATCTCCAGATGACCTGGAAGACCTTCAAGCCACGTAGATGAAACTCGATCCCATGCAATCGATGGCTGAACTCCTGCGTCAGGACCGACGCTATAAGCTCGACGCCTATATTTTCGTATTCGAAGCCCTCAACTATGCCCAGAATGTGCTGGGGCTGGGGTGCGACTGCCCGAGCGAGTCGACCGGCCTCAACGACGACGAAGAAGCGGACGAAGGCCCCCAGCGGCACGTCACCGGCCAGCAGCTCTGCGAGGCGGTGCGCCAGTATGCCTTGGAGCAGTACGGCTACATGGCCAAGACGGTTCTGAACAGTTGGGGAATCCACACCACCGGCGACGTCGGCGAGATCGTCTTCAACCTGATCCGCATCGGCCGGATGCGGAAGACCAAGAACGACACACGCGAGGATTTCGAAAACGTCTACGATTTCGACGTGGCCTTCGCGCGGGAGTTTAAGTTCACCTCGTTGCCGTAGAAAGCCTGATATGAGGACGGAACCGTCGATGAGCCATCGCAAGAAGCGATCCAGCGAGCCGTATCTCTCCTCGACCTTGGCCGAGGCCCTCGCCCCGGCGTCCTCGGACGCCCCCGTGCCCAATCCCCCCCGTCCCAACAAGCCCCTGCTGATCGCCTCGATCCTCCTCTTGGCCGCCTGGCTTGTGTTCCTCCTCGTGTTGGCGATTGCGTCGTAACGCCTTCTACGGAATCAGACCGAACGCATCCTCCGCCACCCCTTCGGCTCAATGGGACCGTGAGCCGAATCCCGTTGGCGAAGAATGGTCAACGAGGGAGGGCGGCCGGGGATTTCAAACACGATCTGCGTCCCCTGATTCCTGCCCCCGGGGCAAAGCCTAATCCCATCTCGGGTGCGTCGTCAAGAAAGGCGGCAGGGCGGGCCTGGCTATCACGCTGCCGGCCAGATGATGCACGCCAGCGCCCCCCAGAAAGCGGTGTGTTGTCGTGACCCTTGACTTTGGCCGTTTCTTCGCCGATACTTCTATTGGAGGCTCGGCCTAGGAGCGACTTTCGGGTGGCTTCGATGGCATTGCCTCTTTTTTTCTGCGCTCATCGCGCACTGTAGGGATTGGGCACGTAGACGATTCCGAAACTCTCGAAGGCGTTGCCATCCCGATAGCCCTGCCCGTGGAACTGAAGCCGATTGAGCCACGGGCCGAATCGTTGCGCAATCTCGGGCCTGGTTGGCGCGTTCATGCCGATGCTGTCCACGCGGAAGCCCCAGTTCACACAGTAGATGCAAACGTCGGCCGCTTGCACGGCGTAGTTCATGTCCGAGGCAACGAAGAACGGACTGGGAACGATCCACGTTGTTCGGTACTGCCCTGGGGCGGTTTTCGTGAAGTACCGCTCCATACGCCGCACGAACCGACGATCCTCGGTCTTCTCCGCTTCGTCCATCACGATCAAGCCGAATTTCTGCTTCTCTTCCAGAAGGTAGAAAAACCGCTCGAACAAGAACACGTGGTCCTTGCGCAGGTATTCTTCACTGTGTAAATCAGCAGGCCGCTGGATGCTGCGGGGAACGACCGCCGCGAATAGAGCCGCCCCGTGGGCTTGGAGCAACTGCATGATACCGGTGGCCATTGCCAGACACGCCTGACCATAGGCCGTGAACTCCTCGCGGGTTGGGTTCTTCTTCTCCAGCCCTTTCGTAAGAAATGCGCGGCAGTGCTTGCGCCGGGCTTCATCGGCCAGAATGACGTCTTGGTTGGCGAAACGGAATTGCTTCTGGCCCAAAAGCGTACAGCCCTTCAACTCCTTCTTGTAGAGCGGCAGGTGGCAACCCAAGCAGTCGAGTTCCAGCCGTTGCATCGCCTGAATGAATGGCCACAGTTGGCTGGCATGAATCGCCACTCCGCCACGCACTTCGTAGGGCATCTGTTTGTGGTCATGCCCACTTTCATCCAGAAACAGCAACCAACTCACGGTCGGTTCTCCCTGGTAGTCTGTTTGTCGAAGTCGCCCATGGTGATCCCATTCGGAATGGCCATCTTCTGAGTGTAACTGTTGGTCCTGTTCCTGTTAAGTCTGTGGGGCGGGCCTCGCAAGCTCGGTCTGCCCTATCGCTCAAAGAGCCAACGCTGCTCCTCGTGGCAGTCCGCCTGCTCGACAGTCGGCACTTGTTGGGCAACAAGCCAACGCTGGAGGACGCGGAGAATGTAATCGATTTCCGCGGGGGAAAGTTCGACGCCGGCGGGAATCCGGTGCCACTTGGCCAAGCAGCCGCGACAGCAGGTGGCCGTGGCGTGCTGGGCGACGAAAACCGGATGGCCACGCATCGGCGTCTGACGCCCGTCGTTCGGCGGGCACGCGGGAGCCAAACGTTCGACGACAAACTGCCGGGCATGGTCCAGGACCACGGGCAACGTGCGTTGCGCCAGATAGGCGAGATCCTTGGCGCCGAGCCGTTGGCGGCGGCGAAAGGCGCTCTGCCCCAGGGCGGCAAACAGATCGTCCAGGTCGCGCATCGAAGGACCGCGGAAGACTACGGGCTTGTCAGGTCGAAGGTCGCCTCGCCATCGGCCATGGCGTCGGCATCCAGGGCGACTTCCAGGCCGAGGGTGGTTTGCGTGTTGTACTTGGCCGGCACGGTCTCCGTCGCATCGACCTTTTTCGAGATCTCCACGCGATAGAATCCCGGGGCAACTCCCAAGAGCCCCGGCTCGGGCGGCACGGCCACGCTCAGGGAAGCGACGCCGCTGGCGTCGGTCTTGCCGGTGGCCGGTTGCATATTCGGGCCGAGGAACCTTTCCGGCACCAGGGTCACCGTGGCGTCGGAGAGCGGTTTGCCGTTCAGCCGGACCATGCCGCGGACCGTGGTCAGCCCGAGCTTCGACTTCTGCCACTGGACAATCCGCGCGGTGATTTCGCCGGCGGTGAGTCGGCGGTTGCCGCCGGCGTCGATCTGCTTCAGAGCGGCTTTCAAGGCGGGGGCCTTTTCCAGTTCTTCGCCGTGGATCGTTCCGTCCTGGTTGGCATCGTATTGGGCGATTGCTTCCCGGCCGGCGGCCGAGGCATCAATCACCGGCGGGCGGACTCGTTCCACGCGGTTCTCGCATCCTCCGGTCATCCCCAAAATCACGCAGACGACGACCATAGTCGCCAAGGCCAATCGATGTCTCACTGGTTGGATCCTCTATTGAGAACGGCTTGGTGGGCCGCAAGCATGGATTGCCCCCACAAAATCCAAGGTTCCTCGGAGCGTCGCAGAATCTCCGGCCGTCAGGCACTGCCGCGCAAGTAGGCCTCGGCCCAGGCGTGCAGGTCGGCCGCGCCCTTGCGATGGCAAAAGTCGCCGAATGACTCGCCGTTCTCCTGCTGCTGTTTGAAGTAGACCAGGATCGGCTGCAGGGTGGGAACGATCGCGTCCAAGGGAACCAGGTCCTGGTAGATCCAGCCGAGGCGATTGCCCAACAGTCGGCCGCCCAGGTAGATCGTATACTTGCCGGGTGCCTTGCCCACCAGGCCGACGTCGGCATTATAGGGGCGCGCGCAACCGTTGGGGCAGCCGGTCATGCGAACGGTGAACTTCTCGCTGTCCAGGCCGAGCCGTGCCAACTCGATCTCCAATTGGTCGACCACCTGGGGCAAGACCCGTTCGCTCTCGGTGACGGCCAACGGGCAGGTGGGCAACGACACGCAGGCCATCGACCACCGCCGGGCGTTGGAAATCTCGTCATCGAGCTTCACGCCCCGACGACGGAACACGTCTTCCATCGCGTTGCAGTCCAACGGCGAGATGTCCGTAAACAGAATACTCTGATGCGCGGTCAGGCGGATGCCCGGGCAGAAGGTAGTGCAGACTTCCCGGATGGCCGACTTCAACTCGAAGCCCTCCCGATCGAGAAGGCGGCCGTTTTCCACGTTGAGGCCGTAGAACCAGCGTCCATCCCCCTGATCCCCCCAGCCGATGTGATCGTCGAAGCCCCAAACGTCGTCCGGATGCGGCGGCGGCAGTGGGTGCCCGTAGTATTCTTCCACCGTGGCCTTGAACCGCTCCAGCCCCCAGTCGGCGATCAGGTACTTCATCCGTGCCCGTTTGCGGTCCTCGCGGTTGCCAAAGTCGCGCTGGACCTTCAGGATTGCCGTGGTGACGTCGAGCAATTGGTCCGGCCGGATGAAGCACATCCGTTGGGCCAAGGCGGGGAACGTGTTCTTGTTGTTCGGCGTGACTCCCATGCCACCGCCAACCAGGACGTTATAGCCGACGATCTGGAAGTTCTCGCAGACGGCCAAAAGGCCCAGGTCGTTGGTGTAGACGTCGACGCAGTTGTCGCCCGGCAGCGCGATGGCCACCTTGAACTTGCGCGGCAGATAGGCGTCGCCATAGAGCGGTTCGATCTCGTGCCCCTCGCCCTCCCCACCGCAAAGCGTCTTCTGCCCCGTGCTCGGATCGCTCAGCCAGATCTCGTGATAGGCCCGGGTACGAGGCAAGAGATGATCGGAAATCAAGGCGGCGGCCGCCTGCATCTGCTCGTGTACCGGATCGCGCCGGATCGGCGCCGGGCAGCACATCACATTGCGTCCCACGTCGCCGCAAGCCCCGAGGGTGGTCAGTTGCACGTCGTGGATCTTGCGGATCAACCCTTGGACATTGTGCTTGAGAATTCCATGGAACTGGAGATCCTGGCGATTGGTGATCCGCAAGGTCGCATTGCCGATCGTGTCGCAGAGGTCCAACTGGGCCAGCAGTTGTTCACTGGTCAGCTTGCCGCCAGGGATCTTGGTCCGAACCATCAGCGAATAGGCCTTGCCCAGCTTCTGGCCGTCCGGTCCGCGTGCCTTGCCTCGATCGCGGTCGTCTTGCTGGTACATCCCGTGGAATTTGAGGAGTTGCGAGGTTTGTTCCTCGAAGAACTCCTTGTCGTTGGCCAACTCTTCGGCGATCGTGCCGCGCAAATGGCGACTGGCCAGTTTAAGCTTTTCCACGGGACTAAGAGGAGCGGGATCGGTCATGGGCTACGAAACCAAAACACGGACCAGGGGGAGGATTCGTATGAGGAGACCGGCCGAATGATAATTAAACCAAGAAACATCATGACCTTGGTCTCCTTGCGATTCTAGCGGGGCAGATCGAAATGTCTAGCCAGAATACCCCGTTCCCCATAAAAAGACCACAGCAATCGTTGGCCGCTCCCCCTGACAGGCAGAGCACATCTGCTAGAATGGGAGCCTTGGTTCGCTTGTTTGTCGCACCCCCAGGGAGAATTGTCTGTGACCGCTACCATTCTTGACGGCAAGGCGTTGTCTGCGGAGATTCGTGCCGAGATCGGCCAAGAGGTGGCCGCGTTCGTCAAGTCGACGGGGGTGGTGCCCTGTCTGGCTGCCGTATTAGTGGGGGACGACCCCGCCAGTCAGGTCTATGTGCGCAACAAGCAGCAGGCCTGCCAGCGGATGGGGATCGAAAGCCGTTTGCACAAGTTGCCGGCCAGCACGTCAGCCGAGGAACTGCTTGCCTTGGTAGGCCAGTTGAACGAGGATCGCACGGTGCACGGGATTCTTGTGCAGTTGCCGTTGCCCAAAGGGATCGATGAGAGCCGGATTCTCGACGCCGTCAATCCGCTGAAGGACGTCGATGCCTTTCACCCGGAAAACGTGGGGCTGATCGTGCAGAACCGGCCGCGGTTTTTGCCCTGCACGCCGCATGGCATTCAACAGTTGCTCCTGCGACGCGGTATTCCGATCGCCGGAAGCCACGTAGTCGTGCTCGGACGCAGCGACATTGTGGGCAAACCGATGGGAATTATGCTCGTGCAACGGGGACGCGGCGGCGACGCCACGGTGACCGTCTGTCACAGCCGGACCAAGGATCTCCCCTCAGTAACTCGGCAAGCCGACATCCTGGTGGTGGCCATCGGGCGACCGAAATTTGTCACCCCCGAGATGGTCAAGCCGGGGGCCGTGGTGATCGACGTAGGGATCAACCGGACCGAGACGGGGCTGGTGGGAGACGTGGACTTTGAGGCGGTCAAGGAGGTGGCCAGCCAGATTACCCCCGTGCCGGGAGGGGTCGGCCCGTTGACGATCACCATGTTGTTGCACAACACGTTGACGGCCGCTCGGTTGCAGACGCGGTAGGATGCGACCGAAGAGCCTCGTATGGGGTTTGATGAACCAAACCAGTAGGGAATGCCACGGAGGGCGTTCCCTACAGAAGCCGTTACTGCTTTGATTCGTCAAAACTTCTTAGAGGGCGATCCCCTCCTTGGCAGCACGGAGGATCAAGCCCCGCTTGAAGTACTGGAATTTGTTCCTCGGCTTCTGGCGAGCCCACAGGAAGGTGCTCTCGACCAATGCAACCGGCAGCGTTCCGGTCTCGACCTTCTCCATTACACGATAGAGGAATCCATCCTCTTCGGGGGTTGCGGTCTGCAAGGCCGCCTTCATCGTCTCCACATCGGGCAAATCAGCTTGGGCAATTTGCGGGAACAGGGGAAACAAGGCGATTCCCAGTCCGACGACGAGAAGCATTCTTCGGCTCATCATCCCTTCTCCACAGATCTTCGGCGCGCGACTTCGGAAACGGGCCGCTTGTATCGAAAAACACGGGGGTCTGCAAGATCGATGGACAGAAACGGTTCCAACGCGCATTGTTACACGGTGGCTGCCATTGGCTCCACCCCAGACCACTGTGCTTAGACACGCTAGCACCATACGGCCGCCTGATGGCACGCAAATTGTAGCACTTCGGTTTCAGCACGCGACGGCTTGCCGCTGCTCGTCATAAAACCTCCTCCTTGTACCAACGCTTGTCGATCCGAACTGATGAGTCGACCGATTCTGATTCTTGTGTGCTTGCTCGGGCTGTCGCCCAGCGCGGACGGAGACGAGCCTGCCCCGGCTGTCGCGTCACCGAAGTCGGCCGAACAGGTTCGTCAGGAAGTGGCCCACTTGGTCAAGGAGCTTGATGCGGACCATTTCCACACTCGCCAGCAGGCAGCGGCTAAGCTTCGGGAACTGGCCGACCAGACGCCGTTCAAAGAACTGTTGGCCAGCGAATTGGCCCGGGTGTTGGTATCGCCTCAGACGTCGTTGGAGGTGCGCAAGCAGGTGGAGTTGCTCCGGCGAACACTCCCTCAGACGCCCCCGGAACCGGCCGGGCAAATCACGGCCGACGAGCTGGACCGGCTCCTCCGGCAGTTGGAAGACGATTCGTATGGCGTCCGTCTCAGCGCGTCGCAGCGGCTCCAATGGTTCCTCGGCAACCCGAAGTCGGTCTCGCGCATTCTCCAGCGACTCAAGCAGCGCTTGGCCGATCCACGGCTATCGGCCGATGCACCGATTTGGCTGGAGCGGATGTATGAGCAGACGCGGACGGCCTGGTTGCTGACCGATCCGGCCGACTGGGAGTTGCCCCCCGTTTCGGCCGACGAGATTCAGCGTTGGACGAACGACCTGGTGCGACCGGTTTCCCTCAAAGCCCCGGCCGCGCAGCAGCACGCCGCGCAGGTCGCTAAGCGGGAACTGTGGGACTTGCTGGCACGCGACGAGTATGTGCCGCTGGTGAAGCAGGCAGCCGAAGCCCGTCTGGCGGCCGGCCGGTTGAGCCAGGAGGCGGCCGGACGGCTCCAAGCGCTCATCGAGCAGACGCGGCCGGCGATGGTCGCCGAGTATTGGGAAGGACATCATCATCTGGGCACCCAACGCCTGTTGGTCAATGTGCCGAGCCTAGCCGAAGGGGCTTTGCGCCCCAGCCACTTCGACTGGATCAACGACACCGCGGCGCACTGTGTGAGCGGCAGCAACCTGACGCCGGGGGAGTATCCCGTCGGCGTGGCCATTCCGCATCCGATGCGGGACGGCGCGATCTTCCACCTGGTGAACCTGCCTACGCCACGACGCCGCATGGCCTACGATCACGAGGTACGGACCGATGAAGCCCAGCGTCTTCGCATGCTCAGCCGGCGCACGCTCGATCGGTTTCTTCGTCGCCAGCAACCGCTGGCCCGGGATGAACTGGTCCTGCTGGCTCAACTTGACTATCGCGAGGTTTCCCGGTTTGCCGGCGACTTCTTCCTGGCGGTTGACGATCAGCCGCTGGCCCCCGAAGAAATGCCGTTTGTCAACCAGTACTTGCCCGGCTCGATGCGGCTCAACAGTGTGATGCAACGGGTCGGCGGCCGGTCGAGCCGACATGGCGTGGTGGCCGCGTTGCTGGCTGCAGAAGGGACGAAGGAGGCGATTCCCGGGTTGCTCACGGCGATTGCCACGGGACGGTTCCTCGCTCCCAGTTCCGCGCCGCCCCGCCATCTGGAATGGATGGCCGCTTTGGCCATTGCCCAACGCGATCCTTGGCCCGAGGTCGATGCGTGGCTCGCCGGGCTCATCGCTCGTTCGATGACGCTGGTCGAACAGAACGAGACGGCGCCCGACCTGGGCGCCACGGCCGCTGCACTCTTGCTCAAGCGTCACCAACACGATCCAGGCCAATTCGGCTTGGAGATGACCAGAGACGAACTGCTCTCCGAAGCAGGCGTAACCGGCTACCGCTTCACCTCCGCCGACGGCCGCAAGAACGTGGCCGCCTGGTGGGCCAAGCAAAAGCAAACCTCGTCGCCGTAGGGTTTCCGCCCAGGGGTGCGGCAAATCGTCCGAGCAGTTGTCGATCCAGGCATCCTGCCCCGATCGTAGCATAAGCGTCCCGCTTGTGTCTGTAGCATAAGCATCTTGCTTATGTCTGTAGCATAAGCATCTTGCTTGTGTCCTGTAGCATAAGCATCTTGCTTGTGTCCTGTAGCATAAGCGTCTCGCTTGTGCGTTGTAGTATAAGCGTCTCGCTTGTGTCCTGTAAGCCAAGCATCCTGCCTGGCCGCGAAGGCTGCCAAGCAAGCCTCCGGCAAAATGCCGAAGCCACGGCCGGCCGGACGCCTGCACAAGGATGCAGGAAATCTTGCCATCCCTTTGCCTGGCGAAAACTGGAAGTCCCCCCGCTGGCATGTTAAGATGCAGGACATGGTCTGCTTGGAGTGTCGCCAAGCGACGCCGGAATCGTAGGATCTGCGGGGGAAAGGGAATTGCACCGATGAGACTGCACCTGATGCTCTTTGTTGGTCTTCTTTCGATCAGTCCCCTGACGGTCCGTGCCGAGGATGTGGTGGGCCAGGAGATTACGCCCTGGCAGCCGGGAATGCTGGAGATCCACCAGATCAGCTCCGGGCGCGGCAATGCGGGCCTGTCGATTTTCCCCGACGGCACGACGCTGCTGGTCGATTGCGGCGAATTGCCGCTGAAAACGCCGCGGCATACGCCCGATCGGCCCGACGGCACGCGTCCTGCCGGCCAATGGGTCGTGCGTTACATCCGCCATGCCCTGCGTCACGATCCGCAGCCGGTGCTCGACTACGTGCTCTTGACGCACTTTCACGAAGACCATCTGGGCTGCCCCTCGGAGTCCACGCCGCTCTCCTCGTCGGGGGCCTACAAGCTCACCGGGTTGACGCAGGTGGGCGAGAGCCTCCGGATCGGCAAGCTCATGGACCGCGCCTGGCCCGACTACAACTACCCGAGCGCGCTCGACCGACCCTTTATCAAGAACTATCGCGATTTCGTGAAGTGGCAGACCGAGCACAACGGCATGAAGATCGAACGCTTCACGCCGGGACGCAACGATCAGATCGTCTTGTGCCGCGATCCGAAGAAGTATCCCGAGTTCGAGCTGCGCAACATCGGCGCCAACGGCGAGATCTGGACCGGCAAGGGAACGGCCACCGAACAGCGATTTCCCGCGCTGGACACGATCCCCCGGGCCGCCTGGCCCCATGAGAACATGTGCAGCGCGTCATTCCATTTGCGCTACGGCAAGTTCGACTATTTCAACGGCGGCGACATCCCGGGAATTCGGCCCAAAGGAAAACTGGAGTGGCACGACGTCGAGACGCCGGTGGCCAAAGTCGTTGGCCCCGTGGATGCGGCCATCTTGAACCATCACGGCTATCTGGACTCGCAAAACGAGTTCTTCGTGGCCACGCTGCGGGCTCGTGTCTGGACCATCTCCGTCTGGGACGCTGGCCATCCGACCCCGATCGTGTGGCAGCGTCTCCAATCGACCGACCTCTACCCGGGCCCACGCGAAGTGTTCGCCACTGACGTGCACCCGACCGTCCGCGAGACAATCCCCGGCATCGACCAACTGGCCAGCGACCACGGGCACATCGTCTTGCGTGTCGCCCCCGGCGGAAACGAGTATCGCGTGGTCATTGTCGACGACACTTCGGAGAGCCATCGCGTGACCAAGGTCTTTGGGCCGTATCCCTCGCGGTAGAGCCTAGCCCCAATGGTCTGTAGGGAACGTCCTCCATGGCGTTCCGTCATTTCTGCTTCCCAGAATGCCACAGAGGGTGCTCCCTACAGCATCGATTACCGGTTCTGTTCGTCAGAGACCATCAAGATTAGTACAGGAGCATCGTCAGCTTGCGGCGATACTCGTTGGCCAGTGCACTTTCCGGGCCGAGGAGGTGGAAGATCTGGACCATCAGCTTGCGGGCTTCCTCGCCGACGCCTGCGCGATCCTTTTCGATCAGGCTCAGAGCAAGGTCCATCGCGTCCTGAAACTGGCTGTCGGCACTCAACGCTTTGGCCAGGTTCAGTTGCAATGCAAGATTCTCCGGATCCGCGGCCACGGCCGCTTGGGCCTGGGAGACACCGCCGATCTCCTTTTGCTGGACGCGAAGCTGCAATTCTGCGCGGAGCCGCTCGCCTTCGCTGTCCAATAGACCGGTGGTGGTCAGTTCGTCAAGGATCGTCTGGGCTTCGTCCAGCCGGTTTGCGGCGAGCAGCACGCGGGCCAAGCCGGTGCGTGCCTTGGCGTCGGCCGGTTGCATCTCGATCGCCTGGCGGTATTTGGCTTCCGCCTCGGCCGGATTGATCAGTTCCAGCATCTCGGCCTGATCAGTCAGGTTTTCCGCCTCGCTGGGCAACAGCCGGTCGATCCAGGCTTGAATTTGCGGCTCGGGCAAGAGGCCCACGAACTGATCGACGATTTGCCCCTCGCGCACCGCGAAGACGGCCGGAATCGACTGCACGCCGAGACTGCCGGCAACCATCTGCATCTCATCGACGTTGGCCTTGACCAGCACGAACCGGCCCTGATACTTCTCGGCCAATTTCTCCAGGATCGGCCCGAGCAAACGGCAGGGCTGGCACCAGGTGGCCCAAAAGTCGATTACCACCAACACGTCCCGCGACCGCTCGATCACATCCTGTTGGAATGTAGCTTCACAGGTCTCAACAATCCACGTCGACTTTTCCGCCATCACGCGATCTCCCTCGATCCGAACAAAGTTGCCTCTTTCAGTGTACCCCTCCAGACAAGGGGAGGGAAGAGGGGATAGTTCCACCATCCACTACTCAGTACACAACCGCGTCCTCCGCCTGGATCCATCCCTCCGGCCCGGTGGGCAAGCGAATGAGAAGCCAGGGGCCGCGGCGGTCGAGGAGGTGGAAGGGGGTACCTTCGACGAGCGGTTCGGTGAAGGCGGGCTCGTAGCTGGTGGCGTTGCCTTTGCGTGCGACGGCTTTCGATACGACGATCACGCCCTCGACCGTATGGTCGAAACGGTACCAGTCATAGCCGGCCGAGAGTCCCAGAACGAGCGTGGCCGCCAGACCGGCCGCGGCCACGCGCCGCCACAGCCGGCGGCGGAGCACCAGACCGGTCAGGCCACAGGCAAAGGTCAACAGAGCGGCAAGACCGAGCAGGAGGAACTTTTCTGGATAGCTGAGCCAGTCTTGCCAGAAGAGAAGGTAGGCGATCAGCGGTTGTCGCGTGCCGGGCAAGGCCTCGTCGCCTAGTGCGGAGCGGAGATTGGCGGCCAGATAAGGATCGCGCGGTCGATAACGCAGCGCCTGTCGATAGGCGGCAATCGCCCGGCCGCGGTGGCCTGCCCGCATGTACGCATTCCCCTGATTGTACAGCACGGCACCAGACCGCACGCCGCGATCGAGGATCTGTTGGTACAGGCTGGCCGCCTTGAGAAAATCGTCGGGCGTGGCCGCCTTGTCGAACGCTTCCTGGGCCTGCTGAAACGTGCGGGAAACATCCAGGTCAACGGAGCGGCTGCAACCGGCGATGGCCACAAGCAGCAGTCCGGCCGCTCGATACAGAAGCATCGACACCGTGGGAGTCGGGGCGTTTGCGACGCGTGTCTCAGGGAAGGCAACCGCAGGGTTCATCAGCGGAACTTGTTCTTGGCTTTGAGGGTTTGAATCAGTTCGTCCAGCACCGCTTCGGCTTCGCGTCCCAGGGCCTCCGGCGTCTGATCGACAATCCCGTAGCGTGCGGCGTCGCAGGCGTCCAACAAGCGGCCGGTGCGTTGGACCAGTGCGTCGGCCACCCCGAGCGTTTGCAGGTGTTCGCGAACCTCGCGGGGCGTGAGCCCCGCTTCGGCCAGATCGGCCACGTCGGCCACCAGCCCGGTGACGGCCGCTTGGAGGCCGTCGGTCGCCTGCCGGCTCGACGAGACGCTGAGTGAAGCCAGCGCCGTGTGAAGTCGGCGCCGGGCACGGCCGGCCGCCTGACGTCGCCGGAGCAACGATGGATCTCCGGTGAGGCGTTGGAACCGGACGACCGCTGCGGCCAGCACCACGTAAAGCCCGGCCAAACTGCCGAGCCCCACGAGCCAACGCTCCGGCCGCACCGACTCGTCGCGCACCGCGGCCAAGTCGGTGATATTGGCAAACGTCCCTTCCCGACGGGCTTTCAAGTCGTTCTGTTCCCCGGATCTCTGAGGCGTGGCCACGATCTGGTCGGTCGACAGCGGAACGGCCTTGACAACTTCGATCGGGATCGGCTCGGTGCGAAGCGTTTCATAGCGTTGCGACTCAACGTCGAAATAGCTCATCGCTACGGCAGGAAAACTCTTCACCTCGGCGTCGATCGGACGCAGGCTGTAGGTGAACTGGCTCTTGGTTTCCTCGTTTTCCTCGGTAGCCGCGTCGATCTGGAAATGCTCGGTAATTTCCTTGACCGCGGCGAGGTCGGGAGCCCGGACCGTCTCGCAGGTTCCCTCGCCGTGGAGCGTAAGGGTCAGGGTCATCGGGTCGCCGATCCGAACCCGTTGGGGCTTCAACTCGGCCGAGAGTTGGAACTGGCCGATGGCCCCGGTGAACGTCGCCGGCCGACCTTCTTCGGGGACGTCTTTGACGATCACCTCGATGGGCTTGGCCACCGTGTAGATCTCCTGGCCGATCAGCCCGCGTTCGCTCTGCCTCGTGGCAAAGGCCCCTTGCACGGTCGCGGGACCGAAGCGGAAGGTGCCCGGCTTCTTGGCGTGAAACGTGCGTGGGAAAGCGTACTGCCAATAGCGGACTTCCTCGCCGTCTTTGTCGCGACGCTTGATCTGACTGACCCGACCCGTGAAGGCCATCGGGGAGTCTTCCATGAGCGTAAAGAGCGTGGGCCGCCGGAAGCCGTTGATGCTCAGGCCCGACGTGGTGTCGGGATGAAGCGAGGCAAGCCAGCGGTCTTGTTCCATTTGCGGCTTGAGCCCGTCGGGCAACTGGTTGTCGAGCACCCAGGGAATTTGCATCGCCGGCGGCGAGTCTTGCACGGAGAGCGGGTCACGATTCGCATTCGGTTTCGGGAGTCCCTTGACCAACACGGTGAGCGTGACAGTGAAGGTCTGCATCGGATAGACCGACGAGCGGTCGCTGCTGATTTCGGCGATGACGAAGTCTTGAGCGTCGGGGGCCAAGACCTTCAGGCTTCGCTTTTCGCCCTTGAGCACCTTACCCGCCAGTCGGACGCTGGGGGCGGGGATCTCCAGCGTGCCGGTCTTGCGCGGCACGAGCCGGTAATCGTACTGGCGTGCCCGATCAACCGTCTCCTCCCGCTGGCCGTTGATGATGCGCACCTGACGTGATTCGAACGTGCGCGGGCCCAAGGCGGTCACGTGAAAATCGTCCAAGGGGCCCAATTCCGGCTCCACGGGAGCGTCCACATTGTGGAGCGTGATCCGATACTGGACCGCCTGACCTTCGTAAACCTCGCGATGGCTGAGCTGTGTGGTGATGCTCGGCTGCGGTTCGGCGGCGTCCGCGAGCGGGGCGAGGGTAAACACCGCCAGCGCCGCCAGACCGGCACGCCAGAGGACCTGACGCGCCGTGCTCGAAAGGCGAATTGTCTCAGAAGTGTCCCTGCTCACGACTACCAATCCTTTTCCACCGCCTCGGGGCGAACGATGAACTGCTGAATCTGCCGCTCCATTTCCCGCCGGTACTGCTGGCGTTCACGCACCTTGCGGAGCACGCTCTCCGCCTGTTGCTTCGAAAGATCTTGCTTCTTGGGCTGCTGCGACTGCGGGGCCTTTGGCTGCGGTTTCTGGTTCTGTTTGTTCGGCTCTTGCTTCGGCTCTTGCTGTTGATCCGGGTTTTGATCCGGGTTTTGTTTCTGGTCTTGCTGTTTGTCGTCCTGCTTGGAACCCTGCTGGTCGTTTTGCTGGTTCTGATCTTGCTGGTTCTGCTTCGGCAACAGGTCGGCGATTTCCTGGAGCAGTTTGAGCGATTCTTTCTGTTGGACGACGGCTTCAGCCGGCTTCTGGTTCTCCAGGAGCGTGGCGGCTTCGGCGGCCGGCTTGCGCAGCTTCTCGGGACCGAACTCGATCGCCTTCTTCAACGCCCGCTTGACGCACTCGCACTGATGTTTCGCCGCTTCGGCTGCCTTTTCGTCACCCGGCGTTGCCGCCGGGGCCGGGGCGGCTTCCATCTGACTCAATTCTTGCTCGGCCTTGGCCGGCAGCGTCTCGCTCCAGCCGGCGAAGAACTTCTGTTCCCAAGCCGACGAGGCAAAGTCGAACTGCTTTTGCGATTCCTCGGCTTTGGCCACTTCCTCGACTCGTTCGGCCAACGCCTGCTCATCCGTCAAGGCACGCTGAAGGAGTTGGGTAAACGGCACGAGCCCCACGTACAACTGGTTGAGTTTCTCGACGGCCTGAGCTTGCGCCGCAACCGCTTCAGCTGTCTTGACCGCCGTGAGTCGCTCGGCGGCCGTGGTCATCGCGCCGTGTGCCTGATCGGCCAGATCGTTGAACAGGTCCAACGCCGAATTGGCCTTCGCGCCGGCCTGGGCCGGCCCGATCGCTTCGGCCAGCTTCTTCTTGAGCGGTTCGATCTCTTCGCCCAATTCCTGCTGTGAAGTGGCCAGACGGGTCAACGCCTGGCGCAGCTTGGGAGAGTCCGTTTCGTTCACCAGCGGCTTCGCCTCTTCACGTAACGCGCGCTGCCGGCTCTCGAGCTTGGCAAGAAAGTCCAACAGACTCGTCTCCTGGCGTTCCTTCTGCCGATCCCGCTCTTGCCAAAGAGCCTCCATCTGTTTGAGCCAAAGGCGGATCAATTCCAGGTTGTGCCGGGCGTCGGCCTGTTCGGCGTCGAGTTCCAGGCAGTCGCGGTAGTGGCCGACCGCTTCGAGCAACAGCGTCGTGCCATCCTGCCGCACCTGGGGCGGAGCATCCTGCGGCGACTTGCCGAACAGTTGCTTCGCTTTGGCCGCCGCCAGGTTGCCCAGGTTGTAGCGGCTCCCCACGGCAATCGCCGGATCGCGGGAGACGGCCGCTTTTTGGAACAGTTCGATGGCCTTATCCGTGTCGCCCGAGGCGGCCAGGGCGCAGGCCCGATCGAACGTGATCCGCAACTCGTCGGGCCGCGCCGTTTCCGCCGCATGGAACGCGGTGGCGGCACCCGAGTAGTTGCCCTTCTGGAAATAGCCGATTCCTTCACGCACTTTTTCCACGACGTTGGGCTCGGCCCCGGCGGAAGCGGCGAGGGGAAACAAGACAAGGATTGCGGCGACAGCCTGCCGGGCAAACCCGCCGGCGGCATGGTTCGTGAACGCCGGAGGAGTATCTTCGTTGGGCCGGGGATACGGGGGAATTAGCATCTCGATCAACAGCAGTCCCAGACCCAGGCAGACGAACCATTGAAAACGTTCTCGATAGCGTTTCCGCTTCTCGGCGTGGATTTGGCCGCGTGTCAGCTTGGCCAGGTGATCCGTATAGATTTGGCCCAGGTCATAAAGTTGCGTACCGGCCGGGATGTACGCGCCGCCGGTGGTCAGGGCGATCTTTTTGAGCAAGTCTTCGTTGAGCTTAGAGCGAACCTCTTGGCCTTCGTACTTGAGGTAGTGGAACGATTTCTCCTCGCGTGCTGTACGTACAGGAATTCGTGCCCCCTCGCGCGCATCGCCCAGGCCGACGGTAAAGATTTTTACGCCCCGCTCGGCCGCCTTCTGAGCCGCCTCCTCGGCATACGACTGCTGGTCCTCGCCGTCAGTGATCAGCACGATCACCTGGTCGTGGTCGCGCTGGTCCGGGAGGATGTCGAGACACTTGCGGATGCCGTCGCCGATCAGCGTGCCGCCGCGTGGCGCACTGTGGGGACCGACCTCGTTGAGCACCATCCGGAAAAAACCCTGGTCGGTCGTCAACGGCACCTTGAGCACCGGCTTGCCGGCAAACACGACCAGCCCCACGCGATCCCCCACCAGCCGGTTGAGCAGACTCTCGATGTCCCATCGGGCTCGCTGAAGGCGATTGGGGAGCACGTCCTCAGCGGTCATTGAGCGCGAGACATCCAGGAGCACTACCAGGTCCACGCCCTGTTGGGAGACTTTTTCCACATAGACGCCAAACCGGGGACGTGCTGCCGCCACGATCAGGCAGGCCAACCCCAGGAGGAACAAGCCCCCTTTCCCCCACGGACGCCACCCGGCCTCGGGCGGCATCAGCCGGCCGACCATCCCCGCACTGGCGAACTGCCGCGCCGCGGCCGCCCGTTTACGTTGCGCATAGACCAAAAGCCCGGCCACCAGCGGCAGGAGCCAAAGGCCCAACAGGATGTGTGGATGGGTCCAAAGCATAGGTGCGTGAGGTTAGTGATCCGAACGTGCTTTCTGCCGCGATTTTACTGTCTCACTGCTACGGCAACGAGCGAAACCGCGTGGAAACCAAGACGCTCTCCAACAGGATCAAGCCCAAGCCAGGGAGCAAAGCGTACAGGTACAGCTCGCGGTATTCGGTGTACAACCGCCCTTCGGAGCGGCTCTTTTCCAAGCGGTCGATCTCCGCATAGATGTGTTCCAGGGTTGCCGTGTCTTCGGCGTGGAAATAACGGCCGCCGGTCGTGTCGGCCAACATCCGGAGCGTCTCTTCATCTAACTCGACGTGTTGGGGTTGGAGGCTGAGGTTCCCGAACAGATCGAAGGCAGGAATCGCCGCCAAGCCTGTCGAGCCGACGCCGATCGTGTAGATTTTGATCCCGTAGGTCTTGGCTGTCTTGGCCGCCTCGGCCGGTTCGACCACGCCGGCCGTCTGCTTGCCGTCCGACAGCAGGATGATCACTTTGCTCTTGGCCTGGATGTCCTTGAGCCGGTCGACGGCGAGGACCACCGCATCGCCCAGGGCCGTGCTCATATCTTCTTCGTAGAGGTGATGGTTGATCACCCGGCCCGCCGAGTCGCGGATCGGCTCGGGAATTTTTACTGTGTCGAGCACCTGGAGCAGGGCGCCGTGGTCGAGGGTCAGTGGGCACTTGCTGTCAGCATAGCCGCCGAACTCCACCAGTCCGATCAGATCGTTGGGCCGCCCGGCGAGTTGGTCTTTCCCGGCCACGAAGTCACGAAAAACCTGCTTGACCGCGGTGAGCCGGTTGACCTGGCGCCCGTCGAGGTGAAAATCCATGGCCTGCATCGAACCAGAACGGTCAATGCACATCTGGATCGCCACGCCTTCCGTCCGGATGCGAAACTGCTCCAGCCCTTGCTGCGGCCGGGCCAAGGCCACGACGATCAGGGCCAACCCCACCATTCGCAGCCAAGGCAGAAGTCGCTTGACGCGCAGGGCCAACGTCACGGGGAGCCGTTTCACCAGCCGGACGTCGGAGTAGAGCACGGCCACGCCACGCCGCCGGCGCATCGCCGCCACGCCCACGGCCGCCACTGCCACGAGCGCCAACAGCCAGAGCGGATCCTGGAAGCGGAAGCCCGTCATGCGGCCACCTCGTCAGTCTCCAGGAGCAAAAACGCCCGGGCACGATGCACGCTCTCCTCGACATCTTCACGCCGTGGCTGATACGCGGCGAATTTCACCAGATCGGCCGAAGCAAGAAATTCGGCCAGACGTCGGCGGTCGTCTGCCGGGAACGTCTCCTGGCGGCCAATCTCGCGCAGGAACTCTTCGGTGGTTTGTTCCGGGGCACGCACGGCCGTGGTCCGCTCGATGAAGCGGCGAACAATCCCGGTCAGTTCCACATAGAACTGCTTTACATCTCGGTCGGCCAACCCCGTCTCCAGCAGACGCTCCAGTTCCACCTGAGCCAGTTCGCGTGGGTTAAGCGGGGGCAGCTCTTCGGCCGTGCGACCACGCCGCCAGCGTCGCCAACCCCAGACGGCGATGGCCAACAGGCCAAGAGCCACGAGCGGCCCGAGCCATCGCATTGTGCTCGGCTCGGGCGGCAGCTCGACCGGTCCGACCGACGGCCGAAGCTTGTCGAGCGAGGGGATCTCCGTGTCAACGACCGAGGCGATTTCCACGGTTAACGCATCGCTCGTGAGCGTCTGCTCCTTGCCGTCATGCCCCGGGCGTTGATCGACAAACGTAACACTGATCGGCGCGATCGACAGCTTGCCGGTGCGGGTCGGTTCCAACGAGTAGACCTGCTGGATCACCTCCCGGTTGCCCTCCACCCGGGGCAGCGGCTCCCGAAAGTCGCGAAGGATGAAGTCGCCCAGCGCCTCGCCGAAGGGGGGCTTGCGCACCGCCCCGCCCGCCTCAGGGGGGGTGGTGCGCGTCAGCTTGGGCGCATCAGAAAGCCTTGCCCGGGCTGGCTGGACTTCCACGGTCAGCCGCACCGGCCCTCGATCGACCTCCGAACGCGCTGCTTGCGGGGGCGACGACTTTTCCTCGCGTTGGCTATTCCCTGGCCGACACCCCACCAGCACAAGGAGCATCCCCGCTACTGTCAGCCCCCGTGTTAGCCGTCCGCCCCCCTTTCGCCGCCGGACTTGCCCGCCGCGTTTCCCGCCGGCTGAAGGGGCCCCGCGCTTGACCACCTGCTTGAACATCCCTTTTCTCTACCCACGTCCGCCGCTAGCATCCACCTGGTATCCCTCCTATCCTAGCAAAATCCGCCCGATCATGCACGACCACCGGGCAAGGGAGGGACTGGGGAAAAATGACGAATGTCGAATGTCCAAATGTCGCAGGAAGCCTAAAGGACGAAGCACGAAGGGTTGGCGGCAGGCCGAGCCACCCGATCCTTCGTGCTTTGGTACTTCGTCATTCCTTCGTCATTTGGACATTCGACATTCGTCCTTCCCCTTCATGCCTCAGCATTCCCTTCCTACCACTTCTCCGCCTCCTTGAGCTGCTCCTTGGTCGCGCCCAGCTTCTTGGCCTTTGCCAGGTCGGCCTCGAATTTCTCGGTGTCCCCTTTCTTCTTGTAGGTGTAGGCGCGAAGGAGGTAGGCGCCGACTTCATCGGGGTTCAGACGCAGGGCGGAGTCGAAATCGGTCAGGGCCTTGTCCAAGTCCCCCTTCTTGCGATAGGCCAGGCCGCGGTCCATGTAGGCTTCGGTGAAGCCGGGCTGAGTCTTTAGAACGAGATTGAAATCCTCCAGCGCCTTGTCGTACTGCTCCTTCCCCGCATAGACGCAGCCGCGGTTGTAGTAGGCGTCGATCAACTGGGGCTTGCGTTTGATCGCCTGATCGAAATCGGCCAGGGCCTTGTCCAGGTCGCCCAGTTGCCAGTAGCACATGCCGCGGTCGTTGTAGGCTTCGGCCAACTGCGGATTGTATTCGATCGCTTTGGTGTGTTCGGCCAGGGCTTGGGGCCAATTCTCTTTGGCCTCGTGAATCATCCCGCGACCGTAGTAGCTGATCGCGTCTTTGGGATCAAAGCCCAACACCTGGCTGTAGTCGGCCAGGGCCTTGTCGAGGTCGCCCTTGTCCATGTAGGCGATTGCCCGATTCCGATAGAACTCGGCCTCGTGGGGATTGAGCTTGATCGCCTGGTCGTAATCCTTGATCGCCTCGTCAAACTGGTCTTTGCCCCAATGGGCACTGCCGCGTGCGTTGTAGACGTAGGCGAACTCGGGATTGAGCTTAATCGCTTTGTCAAACGTCTTGATCGCCTCGTCGTAATCCCCCTTTTGCACCAGGGCGACGCCGTCTTTGAACAGTTTTTCGGCTTTCTCCTTGTCGTCGGCCTGAGCCGGAGCGGAGAGCAACAACGTGGCCAGTAACGTGGTGAAGGTATGGCGGGCAAAGTTGGTCATCGGGGTTCCTTTGGGACAGGCGGCGGGGATGCCGCCGGGGGGAATCGTCGGGGGAATCCTTAAGCAACACGTAATCATTCTCTCCCCCGGCCCCCGCGGCCCGGGCGGGCGGGGGGCGGGCGGGCGGGGGTGGG
>CAZLDQ010000090.1:0-8299 GCA_964558295.1 uncultured Planctomycetaceae bacterium
CCAGAAACTTTCCCCAAACGCTTTTTGGGGCTTGTTGACGAAACGCACATGCGGCCTCGCTTCCGTTCCCACTTCGTATGCCAAGAGTTCGAGTCATCGCCCCGTAGTCGTCAGGAGTCTTCATGCGTTTCTTTACGGTGTTCCCTCTAGCCTTGAGCCTCGGGGCTTTGTTGATTGCGTCTCCCCGCGCGTGTGTTGGCAATCCCCAAAATCGGGAAGCGGCGATCGAGAAGGCGCTCGGCCAATATGGCCCCTTCTGGCGGCGGCTCGATCACGACGGCCCCTACCAGACCATGGGCGCTCGCACGCTGCTGAGCTACGCCCTCCTCTTGTGCGAAGCCCGGCAGTTCCCCGAGCGGATCGAACGACTCTTCGAGCTGGCCACGCAGATGCAGGACCGCGATCCGACAAGCCCGACCTATGGGAATCTCAAATGGTCGTGGCGCGACCCGGGCGTGACCGACCAGAACGCCGTCGAGTTCTGCGTGCAGGATGGCCTGCCGATCTGGCTCAGACACCGCGACTGGTTGCCGGAGCCCTCGAGGCAGTCGCTCAAAACGCTGCTGGTCCATGCAATCGAAGGCTGCCTGCGTCATCGCCCGCCGGCTGGCTACACCAACATCGCCCTGCTCAACGCGGGCAATCTGATCGTCCTGGGCGAAACCTTCTCGCGCTCCGAGATTGCCGAAGAAGGCTATCGGCGATTGGACGCCTTCTTGCTCTGGACCTGGGCATTTGGCATCCAGGAGTACGACAGCCCAACGTATTATGGCATCGACCTCGATGGGCTTTTGTTCATCCACTCCTACGCTCAGCGTGATTCCGCCCGCCAACAGGCGGCTGCTTTGTTGGACCTCTTCTGGACCGATATCGCCCTGAACTGGTTCGCCCCGGCCAGCCGCTTGGCAGGGGCCCAGAGCCGCACCTACGACTACCCGTGCGGACTGGGCTACCTGCATCGGCACCTGCTCATGGAGGGTTGGCTGAGTGACAACGCCACAGGGAACGGCGGCCCCGAGGTCGACCCACGGGTGAAGTTCGACGGCAGACTGTGGCGTCCCCCTACCCCGCTGCGCGAGATGAACCTGACCCGCTATCCACGACTCGTTCGCCAGTCGTGGGGCGTCAAACAACGTGAGACACGCACTCACGCCGTCTATCTCGACGTGACGCTCAGTTGCGCCGGAGCCTGCTACGGATTGCACGACATGCCCTTGACCGTCGATCTCCCAGGTGACCCAAACGAAGTTCGCGGCTATTTCATCGCCGACGGACGCCAGGACCCCTACGGCCTCGATCGCTACGAATCCAGCTCCGCCCGACACCGCAAGGCCTTGCACTTGCAACCCTTCTGGGCGGGGGCCCAACGTGGACGCGACGCCCTGGGACTGGCCGTCTTCCGTCCGGAGGACGTAGCCAACGCCGTCGTCACGAACCTCCAAAGCCATTTCGTGCTGCGTCGCGACGTAGACGGCCTCTGGCTGCGAGGAGAGCCCGTTCCACTTCCCCCAGGCGAACCCGAAGAGCCAGCCCGACTGCCGGTGGCCTTCGGCGATTCACTGGTGCTTCGCCTGGGGTCGGCCGCCGTGGGGGTTCGATTGCTCTGGGCTCGCGCACAAGATGGCTCGCCCGCGGCTGCGGTCCTGGTAGACGACCCAACCTGCCAGACCCTTCGGCTGACCGTAAGCCACAAGAGCGATTGCCCCACCACGGAACCCGGCGCAGCGTTCTGGGTGCGAATCGGCAGCGGACTGAAGACCGACGCGGAGTTCGATGCCTGGCGCGCACGGTTTGAACACGAACCGCGATCCGTTTACCAGGTCAGCGGCAGCCGGCTCCATTTTGAGGTGTCGGGCGAGGACGGCCCCGTCTCAGTGACTGCCGACGCCCCTTACGGCCCCCACGGGCTGGTACGATTACAGCCCGAGCCCACGAGGGCCCTGCTTGAACTCGACGGCCTTGAAATCGGCCGTCCCAAACTGGCCATCGTGGAGCCGATCCGTTCCCTCATCGCACAGGCCAATCCCCTCGAACCGATCCAGGTTCCGCCCGAAGGCGGCGTCTATCGAGAGGCGGAGCAAGGACTCGTGTTTTATGAGATGACCACCGCCGCAGACTCGCAAGCCTCTGCCGCCCGTTACATCTGGCAGCCACCGCCGGCCGAGCGGCGCCGCACGGCCGGCAGCGTCTATTGGCCGCTCGACGTAACCAAAGCCGGACGCTACTACCTCTGGGCCCGCGTAAGAGCCCCGAATCAGGAAAGCGATTCTTTCCACGTCACTTTGTTCGACGGCGACGAGAAGCGTCTGGGTACGTGGCATCTTCGCGTCAATCCCGACTGGATCTGGCAATGCTTCACCACAGACCAATCCTGGACCCCCACGCCAATCGATCTGCCCACCGGACGCTGCTGGCTTCAGTTGCGTCCCCGCGAGCCAGGGGCGAAAATCGATTGTCTGTTCGTCACGTCCGATCCGGCCCAACGTCCCGATCGTAGCTGAAACCGATACGTCCACTTCGCATTTTGGATTCTCGCGTCCTCCAAGGAATTCAAATGATGACTGCCCCCAACGCCGTGTTCACCTCGCTCGACTGGCTCGTCCTGGTCGGCTACTTCGCCGGCATTACAGCCTTTGGCCTTTGGATGGCGCGACGGATTCGAACCAGCGGCGGCTACTTTCTTGGCGACCGAAAGCTGCCGTGGTGGGTGATGGTCGGGCAGTCGTTCGGCACGGGTACCCATGCCGAGAACCCCGTGGCCCAAGCTGGAGCCACTTACCAGTTCGGTTTCGCCACGATCTGGTACCAGTGGAAGAACCTGCTCATCACCCCCTTCTACTGGTTGATGGCTCCCTGGTATCGTCGTTGCGAGCGAACCACGATCGGCGAGATGGTCGGCGACCGCTACGGCCCTGGGTTGGCCCTCTTGTACACCCTGTTTGCTCTCTCCTATTTCGTCTTTAACCAAGGAGCAATGCTCAAGGGGGCCGGCAAAGCGATCTCCGTGGCTACCGGCGGCGAGTTGATCTCGGCCAACGGCGTGGTCGTGATGATGGTCGGCGCCTTCTTGCTCTACAGTTTCTTCGGCGGGCTCGTCGCCTCAGCCTACACCGATTTCATCCAAGGCTTCTTGATCCTCCTGATGTCGTTCATGCTTATCCCCGCCGGCCTGCATGCGGTCGGCGGATTCTCCGGAATGCGGGAGACCCTCCGCCCCGAATTCTTCCATCTCTACAGCGAGGTCAGCGGCGTCGGGGGGTTCATGATCGCCATGCTCACGCTCAACGGCCTGATCGGCATCACCGCGCAGCCCCACATCCTGACGATGAACGCCACCGGAAACACCGAACGGGCCGGACGCATCGGCCAGACCTACGGCTCGATGGTCAAACGGTTCTGCACCATCGGCTGGGCCTTCACCGGCCTGATCGTCGCCGCGATGGTCGTACAGCAGGAGATCGTCTTGGAAGACAAGGAACATGCCTTCGGCTTCGCCTGCCTCCACCTCTTGGTTCCGGGGCTCACCGGTCTGATGGTCGCCTGTATCCTGGCCGCCAACATGTCGACCTGTTCCAACTTCATGGTCAACGCCGGCGCGCTGTTCACGCGGAATATCTACCAAGGCTATATGCGTCCCAACGCCAGCGACAAGGAACTCTTGGCCGTCGGACGACTCTCGGGGTTGGCCTTGACCATGCTCGGCGTCGGCTTCGCCCTGATCGTCGATCAGGTCCTCGACGCCTTCCTCTTCAACGAAACGCTCCCCTGCCTGTTTGGGATCATGATCCTTGGCGGCATTCTCTGGAAGCGGGCCAACCGCTACGGAGCCGTGGCGGCCAGCCTCGGGTCGCTGATCGTCTACTACGCGATCAACTACGCCGCCACCGGTGAATTGAAGATCGTCTACAAGTGGCTGCCCGCCCCGTTTGCTTGGTCAATGCTTGCCGGAACGCTGGCCTTTATCGTCGTCAGCTTGTTGACTCCGCCGGAAGACAAGGAACGGGTCGAACAGTTCTTCGACAACATGAACCGTTCCAGCGACGGCGAGAGCCTGCCCGACGGGAAATCGAAACCCCTGGCCGCCGAGCGAGGTCAGGACCTCCTCCTCTTGGACCTGCCCGGCTGGTTCACCGCCGCCCGCTGGCGAGGTTTCTTCTTCCGGTATCGGGAAGATCTGATCGGTTTCGCGTTGGCCTGGATCGCCGTGGGACTTTTGGTGCTCACCGCCTGGGGCTTGATGCAACTCGGCAAGTAGCGATTAGCCGGCGAACTTGCTCGCCGTGTTGCGCAGCAAGCTCGCCGGTTCAATGCGGTCGCCCGATAATCACACGACCTCGAACACATATTTCAACGAGAAGTAGACTCCCAGCAGCACAAAGATCCAACCGGTCAACTGCCGGGCCCACCACTCAATCTTCGCCAGCGCGTTGTAGGTCTTTCCCACGGATTGAGCACTGTAGGACAACAAAAAGGCTACCAAGAGTACGGGGACTGCCGTGCCAATGCCATAGACAAGAGGCAATACGAGCGTTCCACCGGGCAATGACGTCTCGGGCAGGCTGATGCCCACCTTGGTCAGAATCGCCGTGATGCCTCCGGCCTCGGCCCCCATCATCAAGGCCACCAGGCCGAAGAACCAAGCGGCCGAGGTTGGACAAAACGACATGGCAAAGAGTACACCGAGAAGCAAGGCCCCCCAGATGCCCATCGTGTCAATTCGTTTCTGCATCTTGTCGCTCATCATCGCGCCGCCGATGCTCGTGGTGATCAATCCCACCAAGAACATCCCAAGCAACAAGAATACCGGAGCCAATACGAGCTGCATGTACTTCTGCAAGAAGACCGAGACCATCGGAATCGACATTGCGGTGCTGGTCAGCAAGACGGCCAAGGCCAGGTAGAGCAGGCAACGCCCCAGAGTATACAACATTCCGGCATGGAGCACGGAACGCGAGTTTCCCACGCGGCGCCCCACATAGGAGATCGCGGCAATATTCGTCGCCAGCGGACAAGGGCTGATCGACGTCAACACGCCCAAGTAGAAGGCGGCGGTGGTGTAGAGCAGATAGGTAACCATCATGCTACTTCAAGTAATCCCGGACATTCCCTTGCACGTATTCAATGAAGGCCGCCTTGTCGCGCGACTTCATCCATATCTCCTTCAAGTTCTTATATTCCGCGACCTTGTTGCCGGCGACGCGAGCCACAATGAGCGTGGGACCTGTAATTCCGTAGCCTTGCGTGAAGGCAGAATTCTTTGCATCCTCAAAGTTGATGAAGTGCATCGAGAGCTTACCGGCCTTGATCTCCTGTGCAAACCCGCCCATCACGGCTTCCTCCGTGTAGCTCCCCATCTTCTGGCAAGTCGGGCAACGCTGCGTGCGATGGAAATACATCACCACGACGCGATCCGCCGAAGCGTCGGCGGCCCAAACGCCGGTCGGGAACATCGACGCCAGAAACCCGGCAGCCGCCAAAACCACCACAATCAGGGTCGCGTGTCTCATCACTTGGTCTCCTTTTCAATCAAGATCCGTTTTACTTGGGAAGCGGAAGATCGGCCGAGGACGACGGAACCGGCAATTTGGCCGGTAGCGGCGGCATCGCCGCTTCCTCTTCCTTCGGCACCACCGGCGCGGACTCCTGCCCCACGTCCAGCATTCGTTGAATCGCGTTGCTGACAAACGCACCAAACTCCAGCTTGTCCCCCACCAGCCCCCACACCTCGTCGAGTCGTTTCCAATCCTGAATCTGGCCGTCCTTCATCCGCGCCACGACAACAACGGGCATCAGGATCTCAAATTTCTCGACAAACGGCGCCCCGGCGGGTTGCTCGTAGTTGAGTACCTTCCAGACAATCTCCCCCCGTTTCAACTGGGAGGCAAACTGTGTTTGAACCACCTCGTGGGATTGTGCTTCAATCGCCTGGCAGGTTGGACAACGTTTGTTGCCGTGGAAATAGTAGACGACCACCCCATCACGGATGGCCTCACTCTCGCCGGCATTTCCTGGCGACGAGACAATTCCGCCCTGGGAACGAATTCCCCGAAGCTCCTCGACAATCGCCAACAGGTGCGGTTCCAGCCGCGCGGCCCCCTGCTGGTCCATCGATCGAGCAATCAAGACTACAAGAGTCGCTGAAAACAGCGAGATCAGACAGACGGCCACCGCGTTCTTTAGCTCCATGCCATTACTCCTCGCTCGGCTTGCCCGATGATTCCACCAAAACAGAATCATACGGCAACATCTGGTGCCGCAGCCGTCTCGCCTGCAAGATCAAGAGCAGGCGAAACGTCTGCACCGTCGACATCCTCCCTCAGCAGGCCAGCCGGGCCTTGCCCTGGGCAACCACTTTTGTAATCCGTTCTTCGGTGACCGGCGAATTGCCCTTCTGCATCCCCAGATCAGTCAGCCGAAGATGCTCAAACTGGGTAAAACCTGCCTGCTCAAGCGTTTTCCGCGCACAGTCCAAGGGGCAACCGTCGATGGCGAGGATCGTCTGTGCCGCTTGGCTAGTCGCCACAATCCCGCTCACCCGGCCACCGATTCCAGCCAGACAATACATCTTCCCGGCTCCTTCGGCTGTCAACTGCCGAGCCGCTACGTCGCTGATCTGTCCCACATCGGCCGCGCCTGAGCAAGCGAAGATCAGCTTGGGGGCCGCACTACATCCACAGTCACACGACTTCTGGGCTTCTGCCATCCGTATTCTCCTGAGTTAGGCCTGCGAATCCACGAAACGTGCGCGGAAGGGGGCGGGGGTGGGATTCAGGAATTCGCGGTTCAGAAACCGGACCCCAGAACACCCCTAACTGACTCCCCCTGCGTTGCCCCCTGTCCCATGCCGCACTACGCCAACAGCTTCTTGAGTTCCTCGACCGACGGCACTTTGCCAACGACCTTCACTTCGCCGTCCACAGCCAAAGCCGGGGTCATCAGCACGCCAAAACCGGCGATCACGCTGATGTCGGTAATCTTTTCCACCAAGGCCTCGATGCCCAATTCCTTCACGGCCGCTTCCGCATGTTCCTTCAGCTTTGCGCACTTCGGGCACCCCGGCCCCAACACTTGAATCAGCTTCGACATCGTCAACTCCTTCCTCATCCCTGTTGATAGTAGATGAACTCACCGCCCCATTCTAACACTCCTCGCTCAAACGACAAACGCGCCGTAGGTCATCCCCACCAGCGTGCTCATTCCAACAATCAGCAAGACAAACACGGCCGTCTTCTTGAATCCAAGCACCGAATAGATTACCGCAATGCTCGGCAATGACAGAGCCGGCCCAGCCAACAGGAGTGCCAAAGCAGGGCCATCCCCCATGCCAAGGCTCCGGAGTGCTTGCAGAATGGGAATTTCCGTCAACGTGGCGAAATACCAGAGCGCTCCCGTCAGCGAGGCGATGAAGTTCGCCATGAGCCCATTCCCGCCGACCCAACGACCCACATACTCCGGCGGCAACAGCGTAGCCACAAAGCCGGTGATAAACACGCCTCCGAACAGCAGCGGAATGATCTGCTTGGCGAAAAACCACGTGTTCCCCATCCACTCCGAAACCTCGTCTCGATCAAACCACATCCAAACCATGCCCAACACAGCAATCGCCCAAACGGCGGCGATGTACCAGCGGATCCGGTAGATGTCCATCGTCCACTCGTAGCCTTCCGACACCACCTGCCGAACCGAGTCCGGGGCAATCACACTCCGTGGCAAGGTGAACTGGGTTCCCTTGTTCAGTCCTCCCACCGGCTCGCGCAACTGGAGCGTCAGATCCCCCGTGGTCTCCTCCATCACGTCGACCTTCAACTCCGCGTTTTCCGGAAGCTGCGCCGTTCCACCCCGGACCAGCGAGACGGTCGGAGCACCGTTGACTTGAAGAACCGTGCTGCTCGGATTCGCCCAGTCGCTGAACACGAGAAACGCGATCATGCTGACGAAGAACAAGCCGATCTGCCACCCGGCGTGTTTCGACGCCGGAGGCTCGGGCATCTGCATTGCAGCAACCGTGCGGGCTGTCTCGTCTTTGCGGAAGATGATCGCCATCAGCACGCCAATCACGATACTGAAGACCACAGCCCCGATGATCCTCGCCACACCGAGTTGGAGGCCCAACACACTGGCCGTCAGAAAGATGGCCATCACGTTGATCGCTGGCCCCGAGTAGAGGACCGCCGCCGCCGGCCCCCGCCCCCCCCCCCCCCGCCGCGCCGCGGGGGCCGGGCGGCGCCGCGGGCCCGCGCGCCCCGCGCGGCCGCGACCCGGTCGACGACCAGCCGGCGGCGGTGCCGCGCGGCGGGGC
>CAZLDQ010000090.1:8309-22470 GCA_964558295.1 uncultured Planctomycetaceae bacterium
CCCACGCGATAAATCCCGGCAAACATCGGCAACACGCTGCACGAACAGACGGCTAATACGGTACCCGCCACGGAGGCCACGCTATAGGCCTCGACCTTATTGGCCCGTGGCCCGAGGTGCCTCAGCACGGCATCTTTGGAAAGGAAGGTGGCAATGGCGCCAGCGATGAACATCGCCGGCACGACGCAGCCCAGCGTATGCTGCCGCGCATACCACTGAAGCATCTTGAAGGCTTCCAGAATCGCCGTTTGGATCTTCGGATCGGTCACCGGCAGGAAATAGGCGACGAGAAAAATCGTCACAATCGCAGCGAAAACCTTCCCGTCCTTGCTCATCAGACACCTCCGCAAAGCGACACGCCTTGGCGTCTTGGCCAAATCGCCAAGCGTCGCCGCAAAAAAAGAAGCTAGCTTCCTCACTCAAGTCAGCAACCGCTGCTGACTGTTAACGTTACACTGCATCACCGATTCCACACAGTCAAAGAAACTGAGGACGCACTTGACCCGCAAGCGGTAATAAACCTGCGAGCCACGTTTGTCGTCCTCAACGATTCCCGCCGCCTTCAACTGGGCCAGATGCTTGGAGACCGTCGACATGTCAGCTCCCACCATCTCGGTCAACTCACAGACGCACCGCTCCCCACTTTTGGCTAGCTCATCCACAATAAACAAACGCGTGGGATGAGCCATCGCCTTAACGATCGCGGCACGGGCTTCGTATCGGGCTTGCGTTTCGACGTCCATCAGTCCTCTCATATCGGCCGACAACACTTGGCAGTTTAGCCAAATGATCAAGTCTAGTCAAGTCACCCCGGAGCAAGTCTTGTAGCTTACCCGATCAACGCTTACATTTAGCGCGCCGGGCAAGCCCACCACGAGTTCCTTTTGACCGGGGGCAACGTCTGCCGCAAGACGCGGTGGGCTTTCCCGCCGGTGAAACGGTTATTCTCCAGCATTCAACTATCCGTACCCATAGCTACCCGTAGAGCCCCCCTGATGAACGATACCGAACGATTCCAGGCGCCCTGGAACTTCTTGGGCCTTCCGGACGATCAGACCGACCCTACCCATGCGCGGGTTTGGATCCTACCAATCCCCTATGAGGCCACCACCTCCTATGGTGCGGGGACACGAAATGGCCCCACCGCGATCCTGCAGGCCTCACGCCAAGTCGAACTCTACGACCATGAGTTCGATGGCGAGCCGGCTGTCGCGTTGGGCATCCATACGATGAATCCGCTCTGGCCGGTCCATCGCTGCCCGGAGGCAATGGTCCAAACGATCGAGGACGTCGTGGCCGACACGCTCACCGGCTCGCCCCGTCCGAAGTTGCTGGCCATCCTCGGTGGCGAGCACACGATTTCCGCTGGCGTGGCCCGCGGCTTAGCACGGGCGATTCCGCAGGAACAACTGGTAGCCGTACAGATCGATGCACACGCCGACCTCCGCGACCAGTACGAAGGCACTCCCTTCAGCCATGCCTGTGCCGCCCGCCGGATCTTGGAGGTCTGCCCCGTGTTCCAAATCGGCGTTCGCAGTCTTTCGGCCGAAGAAGAGACCTTTCGTCGTGCGAGCAATCGGGTGAAGACTGTGTTTGCCGAAGAAGCAGCCGACTCCTCGGCTTTTTTGACCGAGTTGGCCGAATTCGTCCGCAACATGTACGTCTATCTAACCATCGATCTGGACGGCTTGGATCCGTCGATCATGAGTGCCGTAGGAACGCCGGAGCCAGGCGGTCTCTCCTGGCAGCGCACGCTTGATGTAATCCGAACAATCTGCCGAACCGCCGCATACGTGCCGGTCTTCGATGTGGTCGAACTGGCCCCGATTCCGGCCTTTGCGGCCCCTGACTTCCTCGCCGCCAAGCTCGTCTACAAAACCATCGCCTTAGCTTTGGCTGGTGGTTCTGACTAGCCGAAAGCGGCCCCAGGTGGTAACGTCGAAGTTCCTCCGTCCTTGTGACGCATTTGCGGCTGATCCGGACTGGGCCCTGGGGATATCATGGTCCCGCACCCCCCCCGATGCAAAATGCAAACGGAGAATTTGGGGTTGGATTGCAGAGAGCAAAAACGGCCGGAACATGATCCGTACTTGGCTCGTCGGAGAATCCTGCCCGACCGAATCTAAGGCGGGGAATGCGTGACAGATCTCACGGACTAGATCTTCCTGGCCAATCAGGCAGCCCGTCTGCGCGAGGTGGCCCACCAGTTCCCCCAAAAGATGCTTCACCCCGAGGTGACCGTCGACCTCACGCTGGCCGGCGCGCTGACTCCAGCCGGGTTGAGCGCATCGTGTATCGTCCCGCTCATCGAAGCCGGCTTTGTCGACGGGATCGTCGCCACTGGCGCCAACCTCTTATCACAACCCGCATTTCGCCTTCAACTGCAAGCTCTACGTCCCGGTGATTTCCGCGCCGACGATACTCGACTCCACGAGGCAGGTCGTGCGAATCTACGATGTGCTCCTATCAAGGCACCATGCCTCACGAAACAGTCAGTTAGGGCAAAGTCGATCCACAGCATCTCCCGGATGCCGTCGTCTACTACCTGGGAACGAGTCTCGCCCTACCAATGCTTACCTCTTACGCACTATCCCAAGTTCGCCCTCGCGAACTGAAGCGACTCTGCCAGTTGCGCGAACAAAGGAGTTGATGATTTCCAGACAGCCTATCTCACCAACAGCACACGCCTGCCACATTGACAAGTGTCCCAGCGTAATGCCCGATCATCGAGGTACAAGCGGGGTTCCCCCCAGACGTGCAGCCGCTTGACGATCGCCAATTGGATCGACACAATCGGATTTCTGTGGCTGCATTGCCAACACGCTCGGTGACGCGGCCGGTACTCTTTTCCGATATTCGGGGGGTATGGAAAGGGGGATTCGATGATCCAATTCAACAATCGGGTGTTGTTTGTCGGCTACGGCGCGGTCGCGCGTTGTGCGCTGCCGATCTTCTTGGCCCACATTAAGGTCCCCTACCAGAACATCACCGTGTTGGACTTCGAGGATCGGACAGAGCTTCTCCAGCCCTGGACCGAGCAAGGCGTACGATTCGTACAGCAACGAATCACGCCGGAAAACATGGGCATCATCCTGGAAAAACACCTCTCGGCCGGGGACTTGCTCGTCGATCTGGCTTGGAATATCGACTGCTGCGATATTCTCCAGTGGTGTCACGACCGAGGCGTCTTGTACTTGAACACCTCCGTCGAAGTATGGGACCCATACGAAGGTAGCGACAAGAAGCATCCCACGGAACGAACCCTCTACCATCGCCACATGGCCCTGCGCGACATGCTTGCACAGTGGACCACTCCGGGCCCCACTGCCGTACTGGAACACGGAGCCAACCCAGGACTGATTTCCCATTTCGTCAAGCAAGGTCTAATCGATATTGGGGAGCGGCTGCTGACGGAGAAAAAGGTCGCTGGTCAAGATGCAGAAGAACTTCAGCAACTGCTCCAGGATCAGGCCTTCAACCGCTTGGCCATGAAGCTGGGTGTCAAGGTCATCCATTGCAGCGAACGGGATACACAGATCACCGACAAACCCAAGCAGGTAGACGAATTCGTCAACACCTGGAGCATCGAAGGGCTCCGCGAGGAAGGAACGACCACGGCGGAAATGGGATGGGGAACCCACGAAAAGGAATTACCCTTGCTGGCCTTCGAGCATTCCAGGGGGCCCAAGAACCAGATCTGCTTAGCCCGCATGGGCATGAACACCTGGGTCGTCTCCTGGGTACCCGACTACCCAATCCACGGGATGGTCATCCGCCACGGCGAGGCCTTTACGATCTCCGACCACCTGACCGTTTGGGAAGACGGTAAACCGATCTACCGCCCCACGGTCCACTACGCCTATTGCCCTTGCGATGCGGCGCTCAACTCGCTCACGGAGTTGCGAGGTCGCGATTATCAACTTCAACCCCGACTCCGTATTCTTTATGACGAGATCACCAGTGGTGCGGATATCCTCGGAGCCCTATTGATGGGACACCCCTACAACTCCTGGTGGACTGGCAGCCGCTTGACAATCAATGAGGCCCGCCGCTTGGTGCCACACCAAAACGCCACAACAATGCAGGTCGCCATTTCGGTCGCGGCCGCCGCGATGTGGGCAATCACAAACCCCTCCCAGGGTGTAAAAGTCCCCGACGACCTCCCCCACGAATACATCCTCCAGATCGCCAAACCGTACCTTGGCGACTTCCTCTCGGTCCCATCGGATTGGACGCCACTGAAGCACTACGTCAACATGTTCAACGGCTTCAACCGGCCCGTGATCGACTGGAACGACCCCTGGCAGTTCAAAAACTTCCTGATCACCGACGGCGACTAAGGCGAGGAACTGGGGCGTCAGGCGGACTTCTGTGAACCGTGTTGAAGGTTCAAGACTCTGCGGTTGGTTGGGGAACAGAGAATTTTGAAGTTGGGATTGAGCAACAGCCGCTCCTTCTCGATAATCTCTCCTTGCCAACTGTACACTGTAGACTGCCTTCGAAGCCCGAACCCTTAACCCCAGCCCCTCTGCCGCAACGGATTCTTCCGCCCTCTCCCCCCGGCCAGGAACGCCCTGTATGGTAACCCCGGATCTCCTTCAAGAATTGGCCCAGAAGCATGGTACGCCGTTGTTCGTGGTCGATCACGAACAGTTGCGGCAGAACTACGCCGAGTTCAAGCGGCACCTGCCTCGAGTACAGGCTTACTATGCCGTCAAGGCCAACCCTGATCCGGCGATCGTACGGACGCTCTACGAGGTGGGAGCCAGCTTTGATGTGGCCTCAATGCCGGAGTTCCTCATCGTCTACAAGTACATCAAACACCTTCCGCCCCAAGAACGGCAGCGGTTCATCTGGGACAAGATCATCTACGCCAACCCAATCAAGACCAACGAAACACTTGCCGAGCTGGACCAATACAAGCCGCTGGTGACCTACGATAACCACGAAGAGATCAAGAAAATCGCCAAGTACGCGCCGCATGCCGGGTTGGCTCTGCGGATCCAGGTGCCCAACACGGGGGCGATGGTCGAACTCTCCAGCAAGTTCGGAGCTGCTCCCGGTGAAGCCGTCGATCTGATCGACGCTGCCCACAAGGCCGGATTGGTCGTCGAGGGATTGAGCTTCCATGTGGGTAGCCAGACCACCAATTTCGAGAACTACATCCAGGCCCTCAACTTGGCCGCCGGAATCTTCGAGGAAGCCAAAGAACGCGGCTATACGATGAAGCTACTCGATATCGGCGGCGGCTTCCCCGCCCCGTACAACAGTGCCGTACCACAATTTATGGCCTTAGCCAAGCGGATCAATGCCGAACTCGATCGTCTCTTCCCGCCGCATATCGAGATTCTCGCTGAACCTGGCCGGTTCTTGGTCGCCACCGCGGCCACGGCCGTTGCCAAGGTGATCGGCAAAGCCCAACGGAATGGCAAACGTTGCTATTACATTGACGATGGCGTCTACCACACCTTCTCGGGTATTCTCTTTGATCACTGCAAGTACCCTTTGAAGGCATTCAAACGGGCCCCAACCGAGATCTGCTCCGTCTTTGGCCCAACCTGCGACGCCCTCGACACACTCTCCCTGGCCGAAGAGTTGCCCGACCTGGAACTGGGCGATCTCGTCTACAGCCAGAACATCGGCGCCTATAGTCACGCCTCCTCGACCTCCTTCAATGGTTTTCCGCCCGCCAAGGTTCTCCACCTCAACCAGACCGGCGATGCGACAGCGTGAGTTCACGTCAGGAGACGGGCGGTAGCTCATCGTTCTGGCTTCCCCATTCGTACAAGTCTGGCCGTCGATTGCGATTGGGCCCAACACGGCCACATCAATCGACCGGCCTACTTGGCAAGATGCCCCCTCCCAGGTATATATGGTAACCAAAATGCTTCACCAACCCGAGAAGCTTTCCCCCATTGCTACGGCAACCGTCAACTGCCTGGCGGCTCAACCGAGCGCCCCCAAGGGAGAAACCACGATGTCGACAGCAGACGGAGTGAGACTACTTCCTGAGGTCCTGACGTTTCTCAGCAAGAGTCCTCTGAAGGGGGTCATCGCTGGACAGGACATCGACGCGTCTGGCGGCCAGGTCTTTGAGACTCGCGACCCGGGCACGGGCCAGCTACTGGCACAAGTGTCCGCCCTGCAGCCTAGCGAGGTAGACCAGGCCGTCCAGGCAGCCGAGAAAGCCTTCCGCGAATCAGGTTGGGCTGGGCTTCCCCCCAACGAGCGCGGCGCCCTGATGCACCGCCTTGCCGACGTGGTCGAAAAACAAAAGAGAGTCCTTGGGCAGATCGAAGCCCTCGACTCTGGTAAGATTGCATGGCAAGCCGAAGGGGACGTCGAAAACTTCATCGCCACAATCCGCTGGTATGCCGACCTCGCCCAGCACGTTCAGCGTCGCACTACCCTGGCCATAGCTGGACATGACGCCTGGACCGTCCGGCTCTCCTGGGGACCCTGTGGTTTCATCTTCCCCTGGAACTTCCCAATCCTTTTGGTCGGCTGGGGAATCGCCCCGGCCCTGGCCGCGGGCAATACCGTGGTCCTCAAGCCGGCTGAAGATACCCCGCTCTCAACGATCTACTTGGCTCACCTTGCCAGGGAGGCCGGCATCCCCGACGGAGTGATTAACATCGTTCCCGGCCTCGGCGAAGTAACCGGCGCCGCCCTGGCCGGTCACCCCAGGCTAAAACGGATGTCGTTCACCGGGTCGCCAGAAGTGGGCCAACGGGTAGCCGAGACCTGCGGCCGTAATCTGGTCCCCGTCAAGCTGGAATTGGGAGGCAAAGGCGCAGCCGTCGTTTTCGACGACGTCGATGTGGCAGCCACCGCCGCCAAGCTGGTCGGCGCAATCACCTTCCACGCGGGCCAAGTCTGCTGCAATGCAACCCGCTGGATCATTCAACGCTCGATCTACAATCAGTTTGTCGACGCCTGCGTCCAACGACTCCAAAAGATCCGCATCGGTTACCAGTTCGACCCACGCTCGCAGATGGGCCCGGTGGTCAACCAAAAACAACTCGACCGGATCCTCGGCTACCTGCACCGCGGCCAGCAGCAAGGGGCCGAGCTCTTACTCGAAGGAGGCGAGGCCAGAGTGGCCGGATGCAACGGCTACTATGTAAAACCAGCCCTACTGGCGGGATCCTTGGACAATGTGGCCGCCCAGGAAGAGATCTTCGGGCCAGTGGCCTATCTGACTTCGTTCGCCGACGAAGCCGAGGCGATTCGCTTGGCCAACTACACCCAATATGGCTTGGCCAATAGTGTTTGGACTACCGACCTGTCCCGAGCCACCCGGGTAGCTGAGGCCATGGTGGCCGCCAACAGCTGGATCAACGCTCACAACCTCTTCCCGCATGGCGTTCCCTACGCAGGTATCAATAAGAGTGGCATGGGTGGCGGCGTCCTCTCCGTAGAAACCCTCCTAGACTACTGGCGGAATCTGTCCGTGGTGCGACCTTTCTAGGACGGTGGGGGGGAAAATCCCGAAGCACGAGTATCCGAGGCGGCCACGAGCCCTTGAGACTCGCCCGACTCTTGGCAGATCGGACTTCCGATTTGCTTCATCGTCCCCCCCATTCCGTGGAAGATTCCGGGGGCTCTCTCGATTTTTCGCACATTGCGCCTAGCAGAATTGCCTACTTCAGCGTATAATCAAATGACTAACCAGGGAGGTGGTGTGCGCATCCTGCCATAATGAGGCCCCTCTCCCTTCGGGAAAATCTTGAGAGTCTTTCTCTCAGATGCCCCGCCCGGCACGCGGTCCTCCCTCGGTCGTGCCTCTGACGTGACTTGGCCGATACGTAAAGTGAACACAGGCCCAGCCTCCACAGTCTGCCGGGACCATTCATAGGCCAGTTGCGTGGTACTGTTTTTGCACGTGCTGGGACTACGACCAAATACAGACCTAATCCAACAAGGATAGAATTGTTGGACAGACTACAATACTGCACTAGCACCGCCTTCCTTTTAGCACTTAACGAAGTATGGATCTGACACGACTACGTAACATTGGTATCTCGGCGCATATCGACTCGGGCAAGACTACTCTGAGCGAGCGAATCCTGTTCTATACTGGCCGGATCCATCGAATGGAAGAAGTCCACGGCGACGGTGATGGCGCCGCCATGGACTACATGGATCTGGAACGGGAACGAGGAATCACGATCACCAGCGCCGCCACCTCGGTCCGCTGGGGCGAGACTCAAATCAATCTGATCGATACCCCGGGACACGTCGATTTCACTGTCGAAGTGGAACGCAGCCTGCGGGTACTGGACGGAGCAATCCTTGTCCTCTGCGCCGTGGGCGGAGTCCAAGCGCAGTCGATCACCATCGATCGGCAAATGGAACGTTATCACGTTCCCCGCTTGGCGTTCATCAACAAGATGGACCGCACCGGCGCCGATCCGTTTAAGGTGGTCCGTCAGGTTCGGGAAAAACTCGATTGCGATGCCGTTTTGATGCAGATCCCCATTGGTCGTGAAGCCGACTTTGAAGGCGTGATCGACCTAGTCAGCCAGCAGGCGATTTACTTCGACGGAGCCAACGGCGAGAAGGTCCGCCGCGAACCGATTCCAGCCGCTCTGGTCGAAGAAGCCAACAAGGCTCGTCACGTAATGCTCGAAGCGCTGTCGATGTACAGCGACGAATTGCTCGAACTATTGCTCGGCGAAGAAGAAGTCTCCGAGGAACTGCTTCATCGCGTGATCAAAGCTGCGGTGCTCAGCCAGCAGTTTACGCCGGTCTTTTTGGGGTCGGCCTACCGCAACAAGGGCGTGCAGCCGCTGTTGGACGCCATTCTCCGCTACCTCCCCGCCCCAACCGAGATCGACACCAAGGCCATGGCCCACAACGACCCCAACCACGAAGTCTGCCTGCAAGCCGATCCCAGCAAGCCGACTGTGGCGATGGCCTTCAAGATCGTCGAGGATCCGTACGGCGCACTGACCTTTATGCGATTGTATCAAGGTCGCTTCGAAAAGGGCGGTTCCTACTACAATCAGCGTACAGGCCGGAAAGAGCGTTTCAGCCGTATCGTGCGAATGCACGCCGACCAGCGGGAAGAGATTGACGTCGCCGAGGCCGGCGATATCGTGGCGGTCCTCGGCGTCGACTGCGCCAGTGGCGACACCTATGCCTCAGAATACCCCTACTGTACTCTGCAGAACATGTTTGTCCCCGATCCTGTGATCAAGATGGCTATCGCGCCTTTGGAACGAAGCGGGACCGATCGGCTGGCCAAGGCCCTGCAACGGTTCCGCCGCGAGGATCCCACGCTTCAGGTAACCACCGACGAAGAAACCGGCGAGACGCTCATCTCCGGGATGGGCGAGTTGCACCTGGAGATCTACGTCGAGCGCATCCGCCGCGAGTTCAAAGTTGACGTTGAAGTCGGCGCCCCGAAGGTCAACTACCGTGAAGCCCCCACCCAAGCGGCCGAGTTCGATGTCCGCCACCGCAAGCAAAGTGGCGGATCGGGTCAGTATGCCCACATCATCGGACGCATGGACGTCCTTCCTGACGACTCCGAAGAGACCTTCCTCTTCGAGGAAGAGGTCGTCGGCGGCCGCATTCCCAAACAGTACATTCCCGCCGTAGAAAAGGGCTTCCGTAAGACGCTGGCCAAGGGCCCCCTGGCCGGCTATCCGGTCGTCGGTCTGCACATCACGCTTACCGATGGCTCCTACCACGAGGTCGACAGCTCCGATTTGGCGTTCCAAATCTGTGCCCAGACTGCGATGCGCGAAGTCTTCTCGCGCACCAAGCCGGTACTGTTGGAACCGGTGATGCGGATCGAGATCGAATGCCCCCAGCAGTTCCAAGGCAACGTCGTCGGCGATCTGACATCTCGCCGCGGTATGGTCACCAGCACCGAGATCAGTGGCGTCAACGCCCGAATCGAGGGCGAAGTGCCGCTGGCCGAGACGTTCGGCTACTCGACCGACCTGCGGAGCATGACCCAGGGCCAGGGCACCTTCAGCATGGAGTTCGCCCGCTACCGCCGCGTGCCCGCCAGCCTCGAAAAGGAACTCATCGCCGAACGCAAGAAAACCGCCGTCGCTGCCGGCGTCTAGCCGCTCGCCGGCTCATCCGGCCATTTCCCAACGGCCGCCCATACTGGCGGCCGTCGGCGTTTCTTGACGTTTTGCCCCGAGTCCTGAAAGACCAGGAACGCCCCCCATGGCGTGTTGAAGCCATTTTGACACTCCTCAAAATCAACGCCAGCACTCAACCGCTAGCCCACTTCTTCCCCCCACGAGAAACCACCATGAAGCGGATTTACATACCTCTCCTTAACCCAACACGTTCCTCTGCACCAACAACACGTGTGACAAGTTCGTCCTCAGACTGGAACTGAAGTAGTCTTCCAGTGATCAATCGCGGCTTCGACGGATCGCAAATCGCCAATTCTGTCGAGTCTGCCGAGCGGATCGTACTCCCCTCGTTCGTCCTGCCCCACGTGGCCCTCTTACTAAAATCCACCCCCACCCTTACGGTTGGCTGGTGCTACATGCCCTGGTTTGCTACGCTAATGCGAAAATAAGGAGCAGATGGGAAAGAGTCAGACCGAAGAATGGAAAAGCAGAAAAGGGGCATAATCCCCTTCTTCCTTGCTTTGCTTTTTCCGCTTTTTTCCGTCCTTTTTCTCCCCTGCTGCGACATTCACGAAGGATCTGCTGGATGGACACCATCGACGAAGCTCCCCAAACGCGTACCAAGCCAAACCGCGAGAACCTCAAGGCTGGCGAGTGCCTGTGTACCTACTGCCCGGCCAAGTGCTGTCGCTACTTCGCATTGCCCTTCGACACCCCCACCGAGATGGAGGACTTTGAGTTCATCCGCTGGTTTCTGCTCCACGAGCGGGCAACCATGTTCATCGAAGACGGGGCGTGGTACGTGCTGATCTACAACAAGTGCAAGCAGCTCCGCGACGACAACCTCTGCGGGAACTACGAGACCCGCCCCCAAGTGTGCCGTGACTATACGACCGACAAATGTGAGTACGACGATGACTGGGTCTACGACCACTACTTCGAGACGCCCGAACAGATCCAAGAATATGCCGAAGCGGTGCTGCTTCCCAAACGCAACGGCAGCCTGCGAAGTCCGAAGCCCGAGGCGTTAAGAATGCGGTGAAAATCGGCCCGATTGTCATCCTGGATTCTCTCGAGTCCCTCATCCCCAATCCCTAGCCCCTTTTTCCCGCCGTGAGCCAATCCAAACGCATCCTCCCCCGTACTCTCAAAGGTTTTCGTGACTATCTGCCCGAGGCAATGATCCCGCGGGAGCGGTTGATCGAGACAGCGAAGCGGGTCTATCGTTCCTACGGCTTCAGCCCAATCGACACACCGACGCTGGAGTATCTGGAGATCCTTTCGGGCAAAGGGAGCGATGAGACCGACAAGCAGCTTTATAAGTTCGAGGATCACGGCGGGCGATGGGTAGGGATGCGGTTTGACTTGACCGTACCGTTTGCCCGATTTGCCGCACAGCATCTGAACGAGATCGGCACGCCGTTCAAGCGGTATCACATCGCTACGGTCTGGCGTGGCGAGAACACGCAGCGGGGCCGTTACCGTGAGTTCATGCAGTGCGACTTCGACACGATTGGCACGCGATCGGTCGCCTCGGACATTGAAACGGCTCTGGTAATCCACGACCTTCTAAACGCAATCGGTTTCGAAGCGTTTACGATCCATATCAACAATCGGATGGTCCTCTCAGGGCTGTTGGATCGTCTCGGCTTGGTCGACAAGACGACTCCGGTCCTTCGGGCACTCGACAAGTTGTCGAAGATCGGCCCTGAGGCCGTGACCGCGGAAATGCGGGAAACGGCCGGCACGACCGACCAGCAGGCCGGTGAGGTACTCCGGCTGGCCCAGCTGACCGGCTCGAACGACGAGATTCTCAAGCAACTCGGGCCGCTGGTGGCCGGCAACCCCTTGGGCGAAGACGGCATAGCCCGGCTCAACGACGTGCTTTCCGGCGTGCGCGCGGCAGGCGTGCCTGAGACTAGGCTCAAGCTCGACGTGTCGATCGCACGGGGATTGGACTACTACACGGGTACGATCTACGAAACGTTCTTGGATGCCCTGCCGACGATCGGCAGCGTCTGCTCCGGCGGGCGCTACGATAATCTGGCGGGGCTTTACACCGACCAGGAGTTGCCCGGCATCGGCGCGTCGCTCGGGTTGGACCGGCTCTTGGCGGCAATGGAAGAACTCGGAATGATCGAAAAAGTGGCCACGCCCGCCCCAGTGCTGATCGTCTACTTCGACAAGACCCGCTTGGCTGACTACCTCCGTCTGGCCGCAGCGATTCGCGCGGCCGGAATCGGCGTCGAGTTCTACCCTGAGCCGAAGAAAATGGGGCAGCAACTGAAATACGCCGACCGCCGCGGCTTCCGTGTGGCCCTGATCGCTGGCGAGAACGAATTCAACGCTGGTACTTGCCAACTCAAAGACCTCCAAAAAGCCGAACAGCGCGACGTCCCCCTCAACGCAGCAAGCATCGTCGCCGCGGTGAGAGAAATCCTGGGAAATGCAGAATGATGAATTTGGAATGCAGAACGAAGAGAAATGCGGCTGTAGTCTGTGAACTCACATTCTGCAGTCTGCATTCATCATTCCCCATTAGCTGCCATGGCCAATCGTGACAACCATTACGAGGCAGCCTTTGAGGCGTACCTGCGCAGCCGGGGACTGCCGTATGTGGCGGTCGACGAGGCCAAGCGGAGCGTGTTGGACAACAGAGAGTCGATCAAGAATCTCGATTTCATCGTCTCGCAGCCTGGAGCGTGCACCTGGCTGGTCGACGTCAAGGGACGGCGGTTTCCCTCGGCCGAGGACCAGTACTGGAAGAACTGGTCGACACGCGACGACCTGGTGAGCCTCGCCCAGTGGGAATCGCTGTTTGGCGAGAATTTCCGGGGCCTTCTGGTGTTTGCCTACCTGATCGTCGGCGATAGGGCGCCGCTTCCGGCCGAGCAGTTGTTCGAGTTCCGCGAGGCACTCTACGGTTTTGTCGGCGTGACGCTGGCCGACTATACAGCCCACTGCCGCCAGATCTCGCCCCGCTGGGACACGGTCGCCATGCCCACGGCCGATTTCCGCCGCCTGGCTCGCGCCATCGATACACTCTTCACTTCCTGAGGCCCGCGGGCCGGTCAACTCTTTCAAGAGTTCCTAGCCAGCATTTCTCACAACGGTAGTGTCTGTCAAGGTGCGCTCACCGCCTTGTTATCGCTGTTCGCGTGCTTGCTGCGTCATCAATTGCCGCCCCATCCTCGAAAACGGATGAATAAGGCGAAACCCTCGCTTCGGAACAACTTGGCTGATTTCGGCCATTACGCGCCCCACCTCCTCAATCATGGCGTTTCCGGTCGTCGGCGACTGCAAGGTCACCTTCTTTGTTTTCTTTTGCGCTGTCTTCATTTTGTCCCCTGCTAGATTGCTCGGAATCTTCCTTCTACATGGACAGCAACTTTCGCGCCGATCCGCAGCATGTAATCGGACAGCAGCCGGTGGTATGCCTTAAGGCTTCCATTCAGGTCCAAATTCTCGCCGAAATCGTCAATCTTCAGCTTAGCTTTTTTCCGTAGGGTTGCCATTGAAATACCCCGACTGTGACTATGCCACTCTCGGGTGTTGCTCAAGAACTCCGCTACCCATTCTGCCCGCTCTTCTTTCATCGCTCGCGTGACTTTCAAGCCGCGAGTCTCGGTCTTCGTCCAATCCCGGAACTTGTACTGCACGAGCCACTCTTTCAGCAATCGTATTGAGAGTTGTTTTGCCTGCTCGTACTGGTACAACTCCGCTGAATCGAAATTATGAACGAAGAAAGCCATCTCGGCTGGCGTCAACTTCCCTTGTTTGGACTTTCGGACAAACCGCTTGTACTGCTCAAGATACCCAAGCGCCGGGATCCAACGACCATCATGGTTCTGTACCTGAGGATCTATTGGCCCCAGGACAGAGTAGTAATCCATATGGATTGCATCGCCGGATAGGACAAGAACGGTGCCAGCCGACATGGCGTGACTGGGCACGAAGAATTCTACGCGACGGTAATGCTTACGAAACGTACAAGCGATTCGTTCGTGTAGTGTTTCAGCCCAAATGGCACAGCGGCTAAGGTAGGTGACGGCCTCCTC
>CAZLDQ010000091.1:0-22056 GCA_964558295.1 uncultured Planctomycetaceae bacterium
TCCGCCGCCACCGGTTGCCGCTCAAACTCATTGAGCTTGTCGAGCCTCGCAAAAATCCCCCCGTTTACTGCGTCCAGGTTCGCTTCGCTTGCTATCACGCTAGATCCTCCCCAGCCAGAATTGACAGAATCCCCGCCCTTGATTGTGTCCTGGAGACGTATTGCTTGCCAAGGGGAGGGGAGAAATACAAGGCAAGGTGGAAAAGAAGAGAAAAACGGAGAAACGAGAAAAGGAGGAGAGACTCACAAGACAGAGCGAGCGGCGGCCTGCTTTCATTGGCTCGGCGGCATCGTTCATCCGCCCTTCTCTCTTCTTTCTTCTTCGTTCCCTTTCTCCTCCTTTTCCTCTTTCCCTTCCTTTACCTCCACATTACGTCTCCCGAAAACCGCCCTGGACGCCTCACCCCAATTCTGCGACACTCCCCGTCCTATGCCGTGTCAGAGTCTCGTGCCACGGCGCCCTTGATTCCATGTTCTTTTCCTACGTTCGTCGCACGTTCACGAGGTGGTCCGATGAAACACACCTGCACGTCGCTGTTGTCATTGGCGTTGGCCGTGTGGCTGGGAGGCCAGATGGCCGAGGCGGAAGGCTGGTCGTGGCCCTTTTCCAGTTCGACGAACAAGTCGGCCAGCGTTCGAAAGACGAGTCAAGAACCATCGACGTTACAAAAGATAAACCAGGAGACCAAGGAGTTCTTTGGGCAAGTCGGCCAGACGCTCTCGCCCAAAAAACCGGCTCCCAAGAAAAAGGCCCCGCACCCCTACAACCCCTGGGTCAAGCAGACCAAGAAAGAGAAATCGTCGTGGTTGAGTTCCTGGTTTGCCCCCAAAGAGCCGGATCCGCCGCGCTCGCTCAATGAGTGGATGGACCTGAAGCCGATCCGACCGTAAACGTCGCAATCAACAATCTGGTTTCCCTGCCATGTTCCGCACGAAGACTTCTCTGGTTGTGGGCTTCCTCGGCATGACCCTTCTTGTCACCGGTTGTGGCGCCGCCGGAAACCGACTGGGCCGATCGATGGACCTGCCGCCGCTTTTCTCCGGTTCCAACGCAAAGTTCGACCGACGAGCCCTGGCCGCCGAGGTCGAAAAGGACCCCTTCCCCAAAGCAAAGCAAACGGCCCGCGTCGCCAATGCCAAGGTCGACGCCCCGCAGTGACACCGCTCGCCGGGCCGCCAAAAAACCCGCCCCTCTCTCGGGCCTGCCCGTTCCCTGCGCCACGCCTCCCGCGGTTGACGCTCCCTGACCACGTGTACATAATTCATGCGTGGGGCATGATATCGGACTGCGGTGCGTCGCCCCTCGAAAGACTCCAGGCATAGCCGATCACGAGAATCATGGAAGCACTTCGTGGTCGAACGGACGAAAGGCTCCCGAATGAGGCTCTCGATTGAAACGGAACGTGAGGACGATGGCCGATGGCTTGCCGAAGTGCCAGCTATTCCTGGCGCGATCGTCTACGGCCAGACACGTGAACAAGCCGTCCTCCGAGTCCAAGCACTAACGTTGCGGGTTCTCGCAGATCGGCTAGAGCATGGCGAGCAAATCCCAGAAGTGCTGGACGCCTTCTTGGTGACCACATGAGCGTATGGCGGTCGACAAAAGCCTGCCTTGTCCTGGCTGCCCTCCAGAGAATCGGCTGGAGCATCAAACGCCAAGCGGGTAGCTCGCATCGGGTACTGTCCCGAGTTGACTGGCCAGACTACGTGTTCGCATTTCACGATGCGGAGGAAATCCGCCTACGAATGCTGGCAAGAATCGCCAAGCAGACAAGCCTGCAACCAGAAGACCTCTAATATGTCCCCCAATCCCCTGCGCAGCATCCCCTCGGTCAACGAACTGCTCGAATACCCGGCCGTCCGCAAGATCGTCGATCGGGTCAGTCATAATACGGTCGTCTCCACCGTGCGGACCGTCTTGGACGAGGTCCGCAACGAAGTGCAAAACGCCGCCTCAGAGATGACGCTGCCGAGCGTCTCGGAATTGGCCGACCGGATCGCCCGGCGGATCATGGAAGTCGAACGCCCCAAACTGCAGCCGCTGATCAATGCCACGGGCTTCCTCCTGCCCGCCGACCTCGGCCGGGCACCGTTGGCCGAAGAGGCAATCCAGGAGATCGACGCCGTTGCCCGCGATTATGCAAGCCTGGAACTCGACCTGACCACCGGCCAACCGGCGCGCCGTATCCAGGCCGTGGAAGGACTGCTCAAGGAACTGACCGGGGCCGAGGCCGCCCTGGTCGTCAACAACAACGCCGGCGCCACGCTGCTGGCCTTGGCCGCCTTGGCCGCCGGCCGGGAAGTCCTCGTCTCCCGCGGCCAGTTGGGCGACCTGGGCGACAACTACCGGCTCCCCGAACTCGTCGCCACCAGCGGAGCCCTGCTCCGCGAAGTGGGAACAACAAACCTGACCCATCTGGACGACTACCGACAGGCCCTCGGCCCGCAGACCGCCGCCTTGCTGCTCGTCCACCCGAGCACCTTCCAGGTCGTCGGCCTCACGGCCACCGTCTCGCTCAGCGATCTGATCGAATTGGGCCACCGTCAGCAGGTACCGGTGATCCACGATATCAACTCCGGCGCCATGCTCGATCTACAGCCGTTCGGTCTCTCCGGCGAACCGCTAGCCGCCGAAAGCATCAAGGCCGGGGCCGACCTGGTGCTCCTCAGCGGGGATAAATTCCTCGGCGGCCCCCAGTGCGGAATCCTTCTCGGACGCCGAACGCTCATCCAGCAAATCGAAAGGCATCCCCTGGCCCGGGCTTTGCGCGTTGACAAGCTAACGCTAGCCGCTTTGGGAGCCACCTTGCGGCTTTATCGTGATCCGGAAAAGGCTCGCCGTACCATCCCCCTCCTGCAACTACTCGGCACGGCGGCCGACAACCTCAAGAATCGTGCGGAACGGCTCGCCCCGCAAATCGCCGCCACCAGCATCGTCGCCGAGGCCCAGGCCGTCGCCGGCACGACCGGCCTTGGCATCAGTCCGCTCCCCACCCAACAGTTGCCCACCTGGTGCATCGCCGTCAAACCGGCCACGATGACCGCCGATCGCCTTGCCACCGCGCTCCGCGCCGGCCTTCCCCCCGTCCTTGGCCGGGTACAGCACGACCGCCTCCTGCTGGATCTCCGCAGTGTCCCCCCCCGCCAAGACCTGGCACTGGTCGCCGCCTTTGAAGCGATCAGCAAACCGAGTTAGCCGCAACCCCTCTTCTTGGTGCCCCTTTTCTTGACTTCCCCTCCCCATCGATCACAATGGGAGAAGGGGACGCTGGCTCCAGGCCCGTTTTTTGCCAGCCACCGCTGTCTCTTTCTCCCACCTCTTCGCCCCAAACGCGCACCGCACCATGAGACCACTCGGACGAATCCTGCTCGGGGGACTGACGTCGCTGCTGATCGTCAGCACTTGCGCCGAGCGTGCCCCAGCCGTGGAACTCGTCCTCAAGGATGGCCGCGTGCTCAAAGGCAAACTCGGACTCACTGCCGGCCTCTCCGAGCAGCCCCAACCGGTCAGCCGTGACGGTTCCGGCCCACAACAGTTGATCCTCTTCATCGACGACGATCTACGGCGGACCTATGTGTCGACCTACCAGAAACAAGACCTCCGTCAAGACGAGACGGACACCGTTCTCGAGAAGTTCATGATCCGCCAACGCACCGTGAGCACGGGCCGGGCGGTCAAGAGTCTTGGCCCCATCCTCCAAATCCAACCGTTCGACGAATTCGGCCGGCGGATCTTCTCGATGAACACCCCTCAAGGCCAAGTGGACATCATCCAGGGAATCACCGAACTCACGCCCCTCTGGACCAAGGTTGAGGGAATCTCGCATGTCTGGGACATGCGCATCGCCACCTCCTCGCTCCCCCGGGAAACGATCAACAAGATCCTCGCCAGGCAGATCAAGAAAGACGATCTCGAAGCGCGCAAAAAAGTCGCCCGCTTCTACCTGCAAAGCGAGCGGTACAAAGAAGCCTACGAGGAACTACAGGCAATTCTGGCCGACTTTGCCGACAAACCCGAAATCAAAAAGGACCTGGAACCCTCGATCCGTGCGCTACGGCAGATGTCGGCCCAAGAACTGTTGGCCGAGCTGCGTCTGCGCCGCCAGTCGGGGCAACACGCCTTGGTCCGCACCGCCTTGCGGACGTTTCCCTCCGAGGGCGTAGCCGGCGAAACCCTCCAAGCCGTGCGTGAGCTGATCGAAGAAGACGCAAAGCTCGAATCCCAGCGGGTCGAGATCCTCCAACAGTTCGCCGCCCTCCTGGCCAAAATCGAAAACACCCAGTTGCGCAAGCAGATCGAGCCTTTCTACGACGAACTGAAAGCCGAGTTGAACACCAACACACTCCGTCGCATGGCGGCTTTTCGCCAGATGGCCAGCGACCAGAGTCTCTTGCCGGCCGAAAAACTCTCGCTGGCCATCAGCGGCTGGCTCTTGGGCGAAACGACAACCACGGTCAAGCTGCCGGTGGCCTTGTCGCTGCTCCGCGTTCGCGACCTGGTCCGCCAGTACCTCAACACGTCCGAACGTTTAGGCCGGGCAAGCATCCTCGAACAATTCCGTTCCGAAGAAGGAGCCACACCACCCCTGGTCGCCAAACTCCTCGTCCAGATGAAGCCGCCGCTGGAAACCCCAGCCCCCGCAGCCGACACGCCCGGCTATTACCAACTGGAAGTCCCCGGGTTGCCCCCCGCGCCGCCGGTCCCCTACCGCGTCCAGCTTCCACCGGAATACGATCCCCTGCGACGCTACCCGGCCATCGTCACCCTCCGCGGCGTCGGCGCGACGGCCGACCAGCAGATCGACTGGTGGGCCGGGGCTTGGCATGAGGGCAAACGCATGGGACAGGCGAGCCGCCACGGCTATATCGTCATCGCCCCCGACTGGCTCGCCGAGCATCAGACGCAGTACGGCTACACGGCCCGGGAACACGCGGCCGTGCTCGACAGCCTGCGCGACGCCTGCCGGCGGTTCTCGATCGACACCGATCGGGTCTACCTCTCCGGCCACTCGATCGGCGGCAACGCCGCCTGGGATATCGGTCTGGCCCATCCCGACCTCTGGGCCGGCGTGATCCCGATCGTCGCCCAGACCGACCGCTACTGTTCCTTGTACTGGAAAAACGCCAAGCTCCTCCCGTTCTACTGCGTGGGTGGCGAGTTGGACGGCGGCAAAATGACCCTCAACTCCCGGGATCTCGATCGCTATCTGAAGCGTGGCTTCAACACGACCGTCGTCGAGTATCTCGGCCGCGGCCACGAGAACTTTTCCGACGAGATCCAGCGTCTCTTCGACTGGATGGAACGCTTCAAGCGGAACTTCTTCCCCAAGGAGTTCACCGTCAACACGATGCGCACCTGGGACAACTTCTTCTGGTACGTCGAGCTGGCGCAACTGCCCCCCAAGGCGATCGTCGAGCCAGCCACCTGGCCGCCCGACCGCGGTACCCAGGCCGTCGAAACCGAAGCCTCGATCACCCCAACCAACGGCCTCTACATCAGCACCGGCGCCGGCCGCGTCAGCGTCTGGCTCTCCCCCGAGATGGTCAACTTCGAGCGCAAGGTGAACATCGTCGTCAACGGCAAGCGGGTCAACGTCCGCGAGCAATTGCTCGAAGGCGACCTCGAAACCATCTTGGAAGACGTCCGCACCCGCGGCGACCGCCAACATCCCTTCTGGGTCCGCATCGAGGCCCTCACCGGACGAGCCAGGTGAAGGCGAAAAAAGTGGCAAACCTCTCCAAGGCACCTGGCCGGGAGAATCGATGGGCCCCACCAACCGCTCCACCTCCCCTCCAACCGAATCAGCCGCGGTTCATCGAGCCAGACAAATGCGACGGGCAAACCCGTTGCATTTGCCCCGTGCCACCCGCCTCGCCGTCCCTACTCGGAACTCGGCAATTCCTCAACGGCAACTCGCTTATCCTAAGGAGTGTTCCCGCCGTGACGACTGCGTTGGAGCAGGCAGTAGAAGACCGGGGTCAAGAAGATACCGAAGAACGTCACGCCCAGCATGCCGGCAAACACGGCGGTCCCCAGCGCCTGGCGCATTTCCGCCCCAGCCCCGCTCGACAGCATCAACGGCACCACGCCCAGGATGAACGCCAGCGAGGTCATCATGATCGGGCGCAGACGAAGCTTCGAAGCTTCCACGGCCGCTTCACGGCTCGCTAGTCCCTGTTCCTGCTGTTGCTTGGCAAATTCGACAATCAGCACGGCATTCTTGCACGCCAGACCGGCAAGGACCACAAATCCGATCTGCGTGAACAGATTGTTGTCCATCCCGCGCACCCAAACGCCGGCCAACGCGCAGAGAATACTCATCGGCACAATCAGGATGATCGCCAGCGGGAGCGACCAGCTCTCGTATTCGGCCGCATGGGTCAAGAACACAAACAGCACGCAGAGCGGGAAGATGAATAGGGCCGTGTTTCCCGCCGCGATCTGCTGGAACGTCAGTTCCGTCCACTCGAAAGCCATGCCGGGCGAAAGCCGCTTCTCGGCCAACGTCTCCATTTTGGCAATCGCCTCGCCCGAACTCACGCCGGGAGCCCAGTTGCCGTTGATTGCAGCAGCCGGGTAGGTGTTGTAGCGGTTGATGAGCAGCGGTCCGCTCGTATCATGCACCTGGACCAACGCGCCCAGCGGCACCATCTGCCCCTCGGCATTGCGAACCTTCAGCCGCTTGACGTCCTCCGGGTGGAGGCGGAACTTCGCGTCGGCCTGCAGGTTCACCTGCCAGGTGCGGCCAAACTCGTTGAAGTCGTTCACATAGTACCCGCCCAAAAAGACCTGCAACGCCTCGAATACCGCGTCCAGTTCGACGCCCATCGTCTTGCACTTCGTCCGATCAATCTCGGCGAACAATTGGGGGGTATTGGCACGGAATAGTCCCATCAAGCCCACCAGCCCAGGCGTGCGGTTGCCCTGCTCGACCAACTGGTCGACCTCCGCTTGCAGCGTCTCCAACCCCAGGTTCTTGCGGTCTTCGATCATCAGTTTGAAGCCGCCGGCGTTGCCCAGGCCGTCGATCGGCGGAGCACCGAACACGGCGATCGCCGCGTCCTCGATCTCCAGGAAGAGTTGCTCGCGCAGTTTGTTGGCTATCGCATCAGCGTGGAGTTCCGCTCCCTTGCGCTCGTCAAAGGGATCGAGGATCAAAAACATCGAGGCAAAGTTCGAGCCGTTGGCGTTCATCAAGAACGACTGCCCGGCAATGCTCAACGCATGTTTCACCCCCGGCACGGCCAGGCCGATCTTCTCCATCCGCTCGGTCACATCACAGGTCCGCTCGAACGAGGCCGAATCGGGTAGTTGCGCACAGACCAGCAGATAGCCCTTGTCCTGATTGGGAACAAACCCGGTCGGGATGGTGCGAAAGCCGAAGTACGTCAACCCCAACAGCCCCACGTAAACCAACACCGCAATCGCCATGCCGCGCAGGCAAAGCCCCACAAGCCGCTCGTAGACCGACGTACCCCGCTGGAACATTTTGTTGAAGCCGCGGAAGAACCAGCCGAATCCCCAGTCCAGAAGCCGCGTGAGCCAATCCTTCTTGGCCCCGTGCGGTTGGAGCATCATCGCGGCCAAGGCCGGGCTCAAGGTGAGCGAGTTGAACGCCGAAATCAGCGTCGCCGTAGCGATCGTCAAGGCAAACTGCCGGTAGAATTGCCCGGTGATGCCTGAAAGAAAAGCAGTCGGGATGAACACGGCGCTGAGGCCGAAGGCGATGGCGATCACGGCCACCGTCACCTCTTCCATCGCCTTATAGGCCGCCTCACGCGGTTTGTAGCCTGCCGCAATCCAGCGCTCCACATTCTCCACGACCACAATCGCGTCGTCGACCACAATCCCAATCGCCAGCACCAGCCCACACAGCGAGATGTTGTTCAGACTGAACCCCAGGCAGGCCATCACGGCAAACGTGCCGATCAGCGACACCGGTACGGCCACCAGCGGGATGACCGTCGAACGCCAGTTCTGCAAAAACAAGAGCACGACCAGCGCGACCAGCAGAATCGCGTCCACCAGCGCGCTGAAGACCTCGTGGATCGACTCCTCGATAAACGGCGTCGTATCGTAGACAATCTGGTATTCCAACCCCGCGGGGAACTGGTGCTTCTGAAGCCTCTCCATCTCCGCCCGAATCCGCTCGGCCGTGGCCACCGCATTGGAACCGGGGACCTGGAAAATACCCAACCCGACCGTCGGCTTCCCGTCGAGCTTACAGATCTGATCCTGACTGCGGGCCCCCAGCTCCACCCGGCCGATGTCGCGCAGCCGGGTCACCTGCCCCTTGGAACCGGTCTTGATGATGATCTGGGAAAACTCCTCCGGAGTGGTCAACCGGCCGGCGGCGTTCATCGTATACTGGAAGTCCAGCCCTTTCGGCACGGGCGGCTGGCCAATCTGCCCGGCCGCTACCTGGACGTTCTGCTCGCGCAACGCACGAATCACATCGCCGGCCGCCAAGTCCCGGGCAGCCAGCTTCTCCGGATCCAGCCACAAGCGCATACTGTAGTCTTGCTGGCCCAAGAGCCCCACGCTCCCCACCCCCTCCAGCCGGGCCAAGACGTCCTTGACCTGGAGCGTCGCGAAATTGCTCAAGTAAAGCTGGTCGTAGCGCCCGTCTGGCGAGACAAGGTTCACAACCAGCATCAGGTTGGGCGACTGTTTGGTGGTCGTCACCCCCGTCTGCCGTACCGCCTCCGGAAGACTGGGCACGGCCATCGCCACGCGATTCTGCACCCGCACCTGGGCCATGTCCAAGTCTGTGCCGAGCTTGAACGTGATCGTCAGGCTGTACAGGCCGTCGTTCGTACATTGCGACGACATGTAGAGCATGTCTTCCACACCGTTGACCTGCTGCTCGATCGGCGCGGCCACGGTGTCGGCCACCACCTTGGCATTGGCCCCCGGATAGACGCAGGAGACCTGGACCGTCGGCGGGGCAATGTCGGGAAACTGGGCGACGGGCAACGTAAATGCCGCCACCAGGCCCGCGATCGTAATCACGATCGAAAGCACGGCGGCAAAAATCGGGCGGTCGATGAAGAATCGAGAAAACACGATGGCGGTTCCTGCGGTTATTTCCCAGAATTCTCACGCGAGACAGACGCGGCAGGCGTCTCGACCGCGGCCGTTTTCCAATCACTCGGACCGGCCAGCGTTTCCATGGGCACTAGCTTCGGCACCACCGTGTCCCCCGGACGAACCCGCTGCTGACCGTGAACAATCACCTGCTCTCCAGCCCGCACTCCCTCGCGGATCACCCGCAACTGCCCGTCCAAACGTCCCACCGTCACGCGCCGGTATTCCACCTCATTCTTGGCGTTGACCACCAACAGGTATTTCTGTCCCTGGTCGTTCCCCAACGCCCGCTCGGCAACCATCAACGCCGCATCGGGCGGGCTGATATACAGCCGGACGCGGGTAAACAAGCCGCGCATGAGCACCCGGCCTCCGACGGCAGGCCGGGGAGGCTTGAACACACCGCGGAGCCGGATCGTTCCTGTCCCCGCGTCAAACCGGTTCTCCGAAAAATCGAGGATCCCCTGGTGCGGAAAGCCTTGCTCATTGGCTAACCCCATCCACACCGGCACTTCGTTTTCGCCCTTCACCTGGATCCGCCCCTCGCGGACCGCCTGCCCGATGCTGAGAACCGTATCCTCATCCACGTCAAAGTAGACATACATCGGGTCCACGGAAACCACACTCGTCAGGACTGTCTGATCGGCATTGACCAGGTTGCCGGGGGTCACCTGAGCGCGGCTGATGACCCCGGCAATCGGGGCAAGCAGCCGGGTAAAGTCCAACTCCAGCTTGGCCTCGTCAGCACTCGCTTGCGCGGCTGCCAAAGCCGCCACGGCCTGTTCGTAGGCCGCTACGGCCTGATCGTAGTCCGATTCGCTGATCGCCTTGTCGGGAAGAAGATTCTTCGCCCGATTCAGTTCCAGCTTGCGAAGCTTCAAATCGGCCTCGCGTCCCTTGACCATCGCCACCTCCCGGTCATACTTGGCCTGAAACGGTCGTGGGTCAATCTCAAACAACAGATCCCCCTGCTTGATCTCCGACCCTTCCGTATAGCAGACCTTGTTGAGGTAGCCCGTCACACGCGCGCGGATCTCCACCGACTCAACCGCCTCGGTCCGGCCGGTGAACTCCTCATAATCGGCCGTCTTCTTCACAAGCGGCACGCTGACCGTGACCGGGATCGCCATGGGACCGGTCGACTCGGTCTGCGTTTCCTGACATCCGGTGAGCAATCCGGTATAGACAACCAGCAGACCGGCAACCGGAACCATGACACGTTTTCGGAGACAGTGTTGGAGCATCGCAGAACCACCAAGGGCAAGGTGCCAAAGAGTCACGACGGACGGCACGCCTGGAGGTCCCTAATCACCCCCACTAGAGAGCCGTTGTCGAACTATAGCACGCAATTGCAGCGATCGGGCGCCCCGGCCTGCGCAGCCCCCATGGCGTCAAGAATACCCCCTCCCGTGGCGGTGCAAGTGAACAAGAACAAGGCACTCGGAAACCGAATCCTCGCCCACCAACCCAAGCCATCCGCCACCACCTGCCCGAGTGCCCCTCAGCTCGCAACACCGAGAAGAAGCTAGTCCACCAGGTCAAACGAGAAATCGTTCCGGCCTCCCGTGACCACCTCGGCGCTGAGCCCCGAGGTCTCGGCCGTCTTGTACTTGACCGGCAACATTTCCTTGGTGGTCACCGTCGGCGGGCGTCCATGCTTCTGGACATACGCGAGCGATTCCTCCTCACTCATCCCGCCGGCTACATCGGTCTTGAACACGGTTACCCGATACTTGCCACACAGGGCCCCATCTCCCGGCACCAGCGTCGTCAACTGAAACCGGCCCTTAGCATCCGTCCGGCCAGTAGCGGCGCGTCCCGGCCCTTCAGGTGCAAAGACCACCGTCGCATCGCCGACCGGCTGACCGTGATACGTCACCGTACCGGTGGCGACGACCGTCTCGGCAAGCCCGGTCGGGCCGCCGCAACCAATCCAGCCACTACTGGCAAGGAGCAGCAGAAGACAGAGAACACGCCGCATAGAGTCTCCCCTTGTCGATCTTCCCAACGTCGAACATTGTGAGAATCTTTTTCACGGATTGAAGGGTTCAGGGTTCGGGGTTCAGAACCTTCACGCGAACGTCTCCTCGGAGCCCTAATCCCTGCCCCCTAAACCCCTGAACCCTCCGGCCATAGGGCAATGCCCCCCCAACCTCAAGGCTTCTGCAACGGCTCCGCCCTTCGAGCCCATCGCCCCCCAAACACCATACGGTGAGTTCCCCGCCGATACGCTTCCCAGGGCTAGGTTCCCCGTGTCGATCGTCTCACTGATAAACGACACCGCGCCGTCGCACCAGAGCATCGTCGCGCCTCCGGGATGATAACTGGTCGGCGGCACAAGCATCTGTTCCATACCCGAGGTCGTTCGCAGACAGGTCGGACCGTTGGGCGGCAGGATCGTGTTGATCATCGTTGTCGAAGGGAACCCCGCGAACCATAGTCCGCCGCCACGATACGTGGAATATTCCACCCCCGCCTTGTACATCCCCCGCTGCCCAGCGTGCTCATGCAAACGATCGGGCTGTTCGACGTAGGAGCACTACCCAGCGCGCTGGACTGGTTGTCGACGCCTCCCCCTTTGACCTGCCCACCGGTTGTCCCAAGGCAGCGTTCGCCCATCGCAATCGTATTACTTAAACCATCGGTGATGTCGCGAAAGTTAAACGTCTTTCGGCTGGCAAACGGGCCACGCGTGCTCGTCTCCCAGACCGTCGGCGTCCAGTCCCCCACGCTAAAGCAATAGCTGTTGCGTCCACCGCCTGCGAAGCTTCCTACGGAGCTTCGCTGGCTGGAGCCCGGATCGGAGGGACACAAATAAGCGGAAATCATCGCCTTCCATGGCTCATAGCCCGAACTTATCGGATACTGGTCATAGGGCGCGTAGCTGACGCCGTTGAACGTGCTCCTCGAGGTAATCTGATCATACAGCGGCTTCTGCTCGACAAACGGCAAAATCGCCACCAGACCGCTCACATAGGGGTTGGCACTCGTCGCATTCATCGACAGATACGGCAAAGTCCGATACGTGTCGTGGTAATTGTGCAAGGCGACCCCAAGCTGCTTCAGGTTATTCGAACACATCGCACGCCGTGCCGCCTCGCGTGCCGCCTGCACGGCCGGCAGCAACAGCGCGATCAGAATCCCGATAATTGCGATCACCACCAACAGCTCCACGAGGGTAAACCCCCGCCCGACCATTCTTGATACGCGACGATTCATCTTCACACCTCCCCGTTGAGAAAAGAGCAATAAACTGTGCTACGATGACGAATCGACCCTGTCGCATGATCCCTACGATGCCCGCATTGGAGAAGTCTGCGGCACCGGGCAGGACACCTCGAAACGACGCGAGTCTGGCCCTCTGGAGATAAGGATGCCCGAGAACAAAACCCTGTCAATTTCCATTTGCGCAATGCGATTATGCATTTGCGCAATCCCCGCTCCTCCCAGGTCTCACGAGCGGAGAAAATGTTCTGGAAATTGGGCCACGCGATCCGCTAAGATCAATCCTGGCCACCAACGGCCGGATTGTTGAGAAGCGTATGAACCATGGAAGAATCCCACGAATCACGCAGTTCATCCTGGTTCCCCGCCGGGCAGGATGGAGTCTTACGCCCTCCCCCGGCAGTCACTTGGAATCACCAAGAATTCAACCTGTTGACGAAAACAACGCCGCGTCGTCAGACCATCGGCACCAAGGCCGCGCAAAGCATCGTGATCCCCAGCCCGCTGACGCCCAGAATAACCAACAGCAGCGTCCACGACTTGAAGGTCTCGACTTCCGTCAGATTGCACATTCGAGCGAAGATCCAAAATCCACTGTCGTTCATCCAGGAACCGGTCATCGAGCCGCAGCCAATGGCCGCGGCCAGGTAGACCGGATGGAAACCGAGCATCTGCGACGAAGCGCCCATCGCGGCCATCATCGCCGAGGTGGTCAGCATACAAACCGTGCCCGAGCCCTGGGCGAGTTTCATCAGACTGGCAACGGCAAAGCCGGCCATGAGCATCATCTGGCCCGTCCCCCCGCCGCTGCCGCCGAGCAAGCTCTGGATCGACTCCTTGATCCCCGCTTCCTTGAGCACGATCCCAAACGCACCGCCTGCGGAGGTGATCAGAATAATCACCCCGCCGCTCATCACGGCAACCTCCGTCGCTTTGCCCAGTTCCGCCAGCGAGAGCCGTCGTTTGTATTGGAGCGTGAACAGGGCAATCGCCGCCGAGAGCAGAAGTGCCAGATTGGCGTTGCCCAAGGCAGCGGCAATGTTGGCCGCCTTGCGCCGCGGCGATTCCCACTCGTGCGGCCGGATCTGCCCGGCAAAGGCGGCTTCCAACAGCAAGCGATTGAGCCGCTCTACCTCCGCTTCGGGCATCTTCTCACGGCCACGCAGGAGCTTCTTCGCCGCCTGCGGAAGCGTGATTCCCAAGTAGGCCTCGTCGCGATAGAACCAGCGGCTGCGCAACACACTGTTCAGGTCGGCTTGCAGTTGCGACTGGAGTTCCGGAGAAATCTCGGCCGACGCCGCCCTGGCGTGCGCGAGTGCGTGCTGCGTTTCCGCCGGGAGGGCTTCCCAGACCCAGGCCGCCACCCCGCCCCGCGGGTCCTGCGGTGCCGCCGTCAGACGTTCAGCCAACCCGGCCGGATTAACCAGGTCGCCCGGCGAAAGCAAGGCGCGATGTTCCGCGTCAGCCCAGACTCGGGCCGCCGTGTTCGAGGAGATCAGAATCACCGGCAAGATCACCGGCAACAGCGAAAGCCAAAGTGGCGGCAGGTCGTCGTCGGCCAACGGCTCCAATTCCGGCTCGCCCACGTAGGGCCGCATCGGGATGTCCAACAGCCAATTCATGATCCGGCTGGCGACCAGTCCCACCACGGCCATCGGCACCCCGATCATGCCCCCCACCAAGATCATCGTCCCCATGTCGATCCCCAGGTTTTCGGCCATGATCAACGGGCCGGGCGTCGGCGGGATCATCGTGTGCGTGATCACGCCGCCCGCCGCGATCACCAACACGTAGAGGAGGTAGTCCTTGTGAGTCCGCCGCCAAAGCGAGCGAGCCAGAGGCACCAGAAGGTAAAAGACCGTGTCGAAAAATACCGGCACCCCCAGCACGAACCCGCTGGACAACAGCGCCGTCCCTGCCCGCTTCTCCCCAAGCAACCCCAAGAACGCACGCACAATCCGGTCGGCCGCCCCACTATCGGAAAGACACTTGCCGATCACCGAGGCCAAGGCGATCACGATCCCCACACTCGCCGCCGCCTCGCCAAAAGCCGCGGCCACACGTCCAATCCGTTCGGCCAGTTCGGCCGTCCCCGGCTCGTCGATCGACAGGACACTGACCAGCATCGCTGCGCTGACCATGGCAATGAACGCGTTGACCCGCAGCACGACAATCATCACGACCACGGTCAGGATGCCGACCAAGAGGATTGCCAGCGGTGGGAGCATTACGAGGTCCTCGCGTGTCAGGGGAGCGTCTCATTTTCCGGGCAGTGTAAACGGCCTGAAAAGCGAATGCAAGCGAGGCTCGAGAAGGAACAAATGCCGAAGGAATGCCCCCATGACGAAGCCTCAGCGCCGTGGAACTCCGATCATTCAGTCATTCGGACTTCGTCATTCCTTCGTCATTTGGCGTTCGTCCTTCGACATTCCCCCATGAAAAAAAGGGACGACACTCAACCTGTCGTCCCTCGAAGCTCGCTTCAAAACGTCCTCACTCCCTCGCCAGCCGCCTTACGGCTTGGGAAGGATGTAGCCCTTGAGAAACCAACCGTCCGCCTCGGCCGTGCCAAAGCCGCCGCCCGGGCCCAAATTGCGGCGCACGTAGTCAAAGTCGGGCATCTTCGAGCCGTCGACCCGTTGCTCGCGCAGCGTCCCTTCCTTGTTGTCCCGACCGCCGAACGAGTTGAGGATTCGGGCCAACAGCGTTTCGCTCTGCGGCATCTTGCCCTGGCGAATCAACTCATAAGTCGGCCGATACTCCTCGTCGGTCCGCGAGAAGGACCACAAGAAGCCCTCGGTGGCCCCCAGTTGCCGGCTGGCCGCTTCGATCACCCGATGGTCAAGGTCTTTGGCCAACGAGTCTTTCGGGTCCACCGGATGGAGGATCTTGGTAAGCATGTCGTAATGCGAGGCGACCATCAGATAGCCATTGGCCACGGTCAACGCCTGGTTGGGAAGCAAGCGCGGAGCCTCCTCGTCTTCTTCCCCCTTGTCCGGTCCCAAGGCCGGCACACGCCCCAGTTCGATCACCGGCGCGGTCGTCGGCTTCTTTTCCGGAGGAATGCTCTCCCAGATCGTGTGCCCCTCAAACTCCCGGCGGCGCATCGTCTCGTCCTTCTCCATCGCCTTCTGGATCGCCGCCGCAACCTTCGCCTCATCCTTGGTCTGGATGGCAAACAGGAGCCGCTCGCTGGTCGGCGTAATCGGCAAGTGATAGTCGCTCAGCACGATGATCCGACTTCCCAAGTGAGCAAACAACTCACCCCGCAAATCGATCCGCGGCCCGTCCGGATCATCGCGCAGTCCTTCGAGCGTATCCTTCCAGACATCCGTCTCGCCTTCGCCGAACAACTCGTCGAACAGCGGTCCGAAGTTGTCGAACACGTTGAGCAAGTCGACGTAGAAGGTCGTGTAGGTGGCGATTTCGCGGGGAACCCACGCCGGAGGCGTCACCTCGCCGTTGTTGACGAACTTGAACATCTTCATCGACTTCGCGTAGGGGGGCGGGGCATAGATCGCCGTGCGATGCAACAACTGCGTATGATTAACATTCACGCTAATAAACCCACCAATCCCTTGGATGGCCGTAAAGCCCTGATTCTTCATGATGTCGAGCATGTCCTTGCCGCGCCGCGTGTGCCGCCGCTGCGTCTCCGGCCGATTCGCCCGATTCAGCTCCATATACGCGATCGGCTCGATAAACCAGCGGATCTGCGGAACCTGATCGCCGGCGTCCTTCTGACACCGTTTCATCACCCCCTGAAAACCCGCCACGTCGGCCAGACGCTCCCCCGACCGACCCGCCTTGCGCTGCAACACCGATTGGATCACACTGGCATCATTCGTCGCACCAAGGAGATTGTCTTTGAGGAAGTAATAGGTGTGCCCTCCCTGCTGCGGCAAGGCGAAAGCAAGCACCGAGGTCTCGGCAATCGTGGTGACAGTCTGCTTGGCCCCTTGGGCGATCAGTCGGGTCGCAGCCTTCTTGAGCAATCCCTGCGCCTCCGCCTGACGGTTCGTCACGTCAATCAGCGCACACACGGCCGACTGCCGCGGCGCAACTTCGATCACCGCTACGGCCACTTCCCCCCCAGGGACTCCTTCCAAATCCTCCAACGTCAACCCCAGCTTGTCGCGCAGGCCCGACCAACGCCCCTGCATCTGGCGGCGGAGATCCTCGGAAAACGGTCGCATCACCGGGTCTTCCATCAACTGCCCCAGTTGGGTCTTATTCCAATGCGCCGACAGATCCGACAAATTGGTGACCGAAAAGAAGCCTTTCGTCGTAGCAGGCAGCAGGTCTTCGCTCGCGTTGCCTGCCTGTGCCCAAGCAGCAGGTCCCCCTACCACTAACGCAGCAGACAAGCAGAGGGTCGAGATCCATGTCCGCGGCACGTTCACCTCCTCGTAAGACAAAACCATAGGTTCCTGAATACCTTCCCCAATACACAAAGTCGTAGGCCTGAGTGTAGTCGGCCTGAGGAAACTCTGCTAGAGCGGTCCGGGAACCTGGGCCTCGCCAATTGGGCACACCGCGTTCCAATGTGGGACCGTCACCGTCAATCAGTTAAACTGGGAGATTTGCGCAACCGCTATCCCGCCCACAAGCAATCACAGCAGACTGCCTGCCACCCACCACTCCGTGGAAGGAGCATCCCCAATGCACGGCCACACTCCCCACCTTGCCCCCCCAGCGACCCAAACAGACCGGCCGCCTTCCTAGACGGCCCTGGGCCGTGATGGGATAATCTGCCTATGCACTACTTTCAGGACTACCAGAACGAAAGCCTCAGCCACGATGCCATCCACGGCTACATCACCTTTACTGCGCCCGCCGGACTCCCCGAAGGCGAAATCGCCGAACGTGAAATCATCGATCATCCCTGGATCCAGCGCCTGAGGCAAATCCATCAACTACAGACGGCTTGGTGGGTATTCCCCACCGCTGAACACACCCGCTTCCAGCACGTCCTGGGGGCTATGCACCTTTCCAGCCGCGTCATTGAGCGGCTCTATCCAAGCCTCCTCGCCTCCTGCCCAGGCACCCCCAGCCGGGGCTATGTCGAATCGCTCATGCGGCTGGCCGCGCTACTGCACGACGTCGGTCATGGACCCTTCGGTCACTTTTTTGACCAGTTCTACCTGTCTGACTACGGCCTGACCCACGAGTTGGTCGGGGCGGAAATCATTCGCCACGAGCTGGCCGACCTCGTGCGACGCGTGCGACGCAATCCCTACAGCCGCCTGGAACCTCACGAGACGCTCGACCCCAACGAGATCGCCACCCTGATCATTCGCCCCAAGGACGGCGATGCCGATTCCCTGCCGCAATGGCTCCGCTTTCTCCGCGCCTTGTTCAGCGGGCTGTACACGGTCGACAACATGGATTTCGTGTTGCGCGACGCCTATATGTCGGGCTACAGCACCCGGGCGTTCGACCTCGATCGGCTCCTGCACTACAGTGCGTTTACCCCCAAGGGACTCACGATCCACGAACGGGGCCTCTCCGCCCTGGTGCGATTCATCAGTGTCCGCGCGGAACTCTTCCGAACAATCTATTTCCACCGCACCGTTCGGGCGATCGACCTGTCGCTCCAGGAACTGTTCGTGGAAAGCAAGCCGTTCATCTTCCCTGGCAATCCCCTGGAACACCTGGACGAATACTTGCACCTGACCGAGTGGTCGCTGCTGAATCGCGTCTCGGCTTGGTCGCGCAGCATGGAGCCAGTCCTCAAACGCCTCGGCCAACACTGGGAGCAGATGCTCCGCCGAAACGTGCGATGGAAAATGGCGGTTGAACGAACGATCTTCTTCAAGCCGGGCGAAGCGGAACACACGAGCGTCTTCAGCAACGAAAGACTCTTCGAAGCCGCCGTACGAGCCCGGCTGCCGAAGGACTTGCGCGACCTGCCGTTGCGGTTCGACCCGCCGCGTCACGTCCACCGTCCCGGCACCCAAGCGCCCGCCTCGGGCCAGAACTTCCTCTACGATCCGGCCCGGGATCAGATCCGCGGGCTCGACGCAAGGGAGTTGTTCCGACAAATCCCAGTCAGCTATCGGATCTGCCGAATCTATGCGGAAGACAGCCATCACAACGCCGAACTGGCCGCCGCTATGGATCAGTTGCTCGGCGAGACTGGCGTGGATGATGTGACGAACATGTAAGCTACCAAGCTTGGACCTTCAATTCCGGACTCCGTCTTTGCGGGGGGGCACATGCAGTTTCTCGGCATACTCCTGCTTGTCTTGCAGTTGACCTGTGTCGTTCATGCCGTCAAGACCGGGCGAGCCTACTACTGGCTTTGGATTATCCTCTTCATGCCAGGGATTGGTTCGCTCGCCTATTTCATCGTCGAACTGCTCCCCTCCCAGTCGACCGGTTCGGCCGTGAAAAAGGCCGGCGAGGGGCTGATCGCCATCGTGAATCCGGGGCGGCCATTACGGCAGCTTGAGGAGGAGTTGGATCTGTGCGACAATGTGAAGAATCGTCAGGCTCTGGCCCGCGGATACATGAACGCAGGCCGCCATGACGAAGCGATTAACCTGTATCAGAAATGCCTGACCGGCGTATTCAAGGACGACCCGGCCGTACTGCTGGAGTTGGCCTATGCCTACTTCCTCTGCCAGCGGTTTGCCGAGGCCAAGGAGACAATCGAGCGACTGACCGGCGTCCACCCCGGCTTCCACCAGGAAGAGCGACAACTCCTCTTGGCGAGAACCTGCGAGGAGACCGACGATGTCAAGGAGGCCCTGGAAGTCTACCGAACGATGCTGAAGTCCTCCTCAGGGGAGGAGGTCCGCTGTCGCTACGCCTTGTTGCTGGACCGGACCGGCGAACACCGTCAGGCGTTCGAACTATTCAGCGAGGTCCTAATCCGCGCCCGGCGCTCGCCGCGGTACTACCGGCGGGCACAGAAGCAATGGATCAAGCTGGCCAAGCAGTACCTGGCCCAACAAGCCCAGAGTCGGTAGTCACAGGGAGTTGAAGTATGACCAAACCCGCCAAACTCAGAGATCTCGCCGACCACCTTGGCATGCAGTCCGACGAGTCCACAACATACTACGACTGCCAGACGGGCGAATTGGTGTTCATAACCGACGAGGATATGAGAGCGGCGGAAGACGAAGAGCCGCTGGACGACATCCCCGACTGGGAAGAAGACAGTGTCGAAATAGCCCGGCAGATCGCCGCAGATACCGAAGGGCGTTTTATCCCCATCCCGTCGAAGTTCGACCTTGATGAATACCGCATCATGGAGGATTTCTGCTACTCCGTGGAAGATGAAGCGGCCTCCAACCGTCTGCTGCATGCCATCAAAGGAAAAGGGGCCTTTCGACGGTTCAAGGACACGGCCTATGATCTCGGGATAATCGAACAGTGGTACGCCTACCGAGACGAAGCGTTTACGGAAATTGCCAAAGAGTGGTGTGAAGCACATGACATCCCCTACATCGATGAATGAAACCCATTTGCATTACGACAACCCCTTGATCGTCCGCTACGCTTCCCGTGGAATGAGCGAGCTCTGGGGCCCACAGCGCAAGTTCAGCACCTGGCGGCGGCTCTGGGTGGCCTTGGCCGAGGCCGAAGCCGAGTTGGGCCTGCCGGTTTCCGCCGAGCAGATCGCCGAGATGAAGGCCCACCTCGACGATATCGATTTCGACGTGGCGGCCAGCTATGAACGGCGTCTGCGTCACGATGTGATGGCTCATGTGCATACCTTCGGCGACTGCTGCCCCAAGGCCAGACCGATCATCCATCTTGGGGCGACAAGCTGCTACGTCACCGACAACACCGACCTCATCCTGCTACGTGAAGCTCTGCAAATGATCCGCACCCGACTGGTAACGGTGATCGACCAGCTTGCGACGTTTGCCGAAAAGTATCGCGATCAGGCTTGTCTGGCCTTTACCCACATGCAGCCGGCGCAGCCGACGACCGTCGGCAAACGGGCCTGCCTTTGGGCGTATGACTTCGTCTTGGACCTGGAAGAAATCGAACACCGCTTGGCCTTGTTGAAAGCTCACGGCTCCAAGGGGACCACCGGTACCCAGGCCAGTTTCCTCGAACTGTGCCACGGCGACCACGCCAAAGTTCGACGCTTGGACGAATTGATCTGTCAGAAGATCGGCTTTGCCGAAGCCTACCCGGTCACCGGCCAAACCTATCCGCGCAAAATTGATTCCCAGGTGCTGGCCGTGCTCTCAGGAATTGCCCAGAGCGCCCACAAAATGGCCACCGACCTGCGGCTTCTGCAGCATCGCAAGGAGGTGGAAGAGCCTTTTGAAAAAGAGCAAATTGGCTCCTCCGCCATGGCCTACAAGCGAAATCCGATGCGGAGCGAACGGATCTGCTCGCTGGCCCGGCTGGTCATCAGCCTCGAATCGAGCCCGGCGATGACCGTCGCCACCCAATGGTTCGAACGCACGCTCGACGATAGCGCCAATCGCCGGCTGGTCCTCCCCCAGTCGTTCCTGGCGACCGACGCCGTGCTGATCCTCTGCCGGAACGTCACCTCAGGGCTGGTCGTCTATCCGCAAGTGATCCGCAAAAACCTCGAAGCCGAACTCCCCTTCATGGCCACGGAAAACATCCTCATGGATGCCGTGGCAGCAGGCGGCGATCGGCAAGAACTCCACGAACGGATCCGCCAGCACAGTCAGGCCGCGGCCGCGGTGGTCAAGCAAGAAGGCGGCCCAAACGACCTCCTGAACCGGCTGGCAACCGACCCGGCCTTTGCCGGAATTGACCTCCACGCCTCTCTCGATCCGGCCAAATTCGTCGGCCGCGCTCCCGAACAGGTCGACGAGTTTCTCGCCGAGGTGATTGGGCCGATTCGGGCCAAGTATCCGCCGACGCAGGAGCTGGAGGGGGATGTAAAGGTCTGAGGAGAATGGCCCAGGTCAAACGCCTGAATGGCCACTGATCCTCATTCGCGCTCCCCTGCCTGTTTCTGCCGACGGCGACAGTCGGCACAAATGCCCGTGACGAACATGCGGTGCCCGAGAACCGTGAAGCGATGTTGGCGGGCGACCGTGTCACGCAGTTGCTCTAAGGCATCGCTGTGAAACTCGATCAGCCGGTTGCAGACCTGACAATAGAGATGATCGTGACTGGGATAACCGTATTCGTGCTCGTAAACACTCCGGTCACCTAGGGCCATCTTCTTGAGCAGGCCGGCCTCCACCAATTCGCCCAGCGTTCGATAGACGGTCGGCCGACTGACTTCCCCCTGCACAATTAAGTCGCGCAGGTGATCCATGAGCTCTTCGACGTCGAAGTGGTCGTGATGACTGAAGACCTGCTCGACGATCTGCTGACGTTGCCGGGTAACTCGTTTGCCGCGTCCCTGGAGGAACTTCGCAAACTGCTCCCACGGAGAGTGTTTAACCGGGACGGCACGCAGTGAGAAGTCGTCCGGCATGCGACTTTACCCGATCTCATCCAACAATCGATCGATCGCCACTCCAAGCTTGTCAGGCGTCTCATACGTGCCTGCAGCAATCTGCGAACGAATCCGATTGACCAGGTCCTGGCGGATGTCGGGCACTTCCTGCATCTGGTCCATCAGACGGCCAGCGTCAGAGATTTGCAGTTCATCCTGGATCGAGGCGGATTGACCGGACGCTTGCGACGTGGACAACCGCGCGGTGTGCGGGGCGCCGAGGGTTTGGGCTCCATGCAATTGAGCCGGACCGTAGATCTGCATCCTAATTCTCCCAGAGAAGAGTCGTTGCCGTC
>CAZLDQ010000092.1:0-22024 GCA_964558295.1 uncultured Planctomycetaceae bacterium
CCTGATTACCACGATCACCGAATTCCTCGACAGCCACCTTCCGCCCCTACCCCCGCGCCCCGCGCCACCGCCTCCCGCCCCACGTCCTTCTTCCGAAGCGGCTCCCACCGCCTCGCCGTTCCAACGCGACGAATTGCTCGAACACTGCCTGGGCGATACCCACTTCTGTTCGGAGATCCTCAAAACGTTCGCCGATCGGGCCGAACGCCAAAGGGCCGAGTTGGACGAAGCGTTCGCTGCCGGCGACCTGGCGGCTCTCGTCCGGCACGCTCATGCCATCAAAGGGGTCGCCGCCAATTTGGCCGCCGAACCGCTCCGCCAACGGGCCTGTCAACTCGAACAACTCGGCCGAGCCGGCGACGCCTCACAGATCGCTCCCGCAATCGAGCAACTCCACCGCGAACTCAACCGCTGTCTGGCCGACCTCCCCCGCCTGCTGGCCGAACTGAACGCTCCCCAAGTCACCAGCGGCGTCAGTCCCTATGGCGTCTGGGGCGCGTTGGGCACCAGTGCCGGCGGCGAAGTGGTCAAAGAGTAACCTCGCCGATCACGGCTCCAAAGAAAGCTACGGGGACGCTGCGGCGTCCCCGTTTTGTCCTCTTTGCCACACGAACGGGCCGGCTCACTTCAGTTCAAAAGAAAACTCGTTGGGGGCACCCTCCTTCACCGTGGCCGACAGACCGGAAGTCGCAGGAGTCTTATACGTCGGCGGCAACAGGTCGGTCGTCTTTGAAGAGGGCGGGGGCGCCCCCGTGTTCACCGGTTCGGAACTGGCCGGCCCTCCTTCGGTGACCGTCTTGGAGATGGTCACCGTATATGCGCCGGGCTGGGCGCCGTCATCGACGTCAAATGTGCTGAGCTTGAACGCGCCCGCTGCGTCCGTGGTGCCAAACGCCGGACTCTGCCCTTGGGTCTGTGGAACAAACGTCACATGCGCCCCTTCCACCGGCTTGCCCTGGTAAACGACCTTCCCCGTGACCGGAACGCGCCTCGGACGATCCCCATCGCCCGAAGAGCACCCTATCAGAACGAGTAGGGCAAGCAGACCACCTGACCATCCCCATCGAGAGCGAACCATTTGGCATCCTCCACAGAGTGACTTTGCCTCAACTGCAATTCTAAGGGACCCCCCCATCGATTGCGGAAAACGGCTGGAGACTGCCCTTTTCCGGGACCATCATAGTCCCTTCCCGCATCGCTGGTCAATCGTCACGGCGCGGGGAGTTCCCGAGTCTTGAGCGGACACGCCACCTATTGGCGGCATCTTGACACCCTAGCAAGGCACCCCCTCTAAAAACATCTCCCAAATAGTTGTTGCAATCTCTGCCGGCATCTAGTACAAGAGAGGGAGAGGCCCGGTCAGAGACGAGAGGCAAGGATCGGTGGCTTTTGTTCTCTTGCTCTATTGTTAAGGAATCGTTCTCATGAATCGTTCTTTGAGCCGGCGTGCATTCACGCTCGTTGAACTGTTGGTGGTCATCGCCATCATCGGCATCTTGATCGCCCTGTTGTTGCCTGCGGTTCAGGCTGCCCGCGAAGCGGCCCGCCGCTCCCAGTGCACCAACCACCTGAAGCAGCTCGGGTTGGCGCTGCACAACTACCACGACACGTTTGGCTGCTTCACGTTCCGGCAAGGGGGAACCACCCAAGGCAGTAGCGACTACAATTGGGGGCGCCGCAGTGGCTTTGTCGGGCTCTTGCCCTTTATGGAACAAGCCCCTCTGTATCAAAAGATCTCCGGTGCCTTGACGGAAAACGGTACCACGTATCATGCGTGGGGACCGGCCCCGTGGGATGGCAACTACACGCCCTGGAAAGCCCAGGTGCCAACCCTGCTGTGCCCGTCCGACCCGCGCGGCACCAAGGGCTCCAGCGACACGGGACGCACGAACTATCGCTTCTGCATGGGCGACACGATCAACGACAACACGGGCTCCTCGAACAATCGGGGCCTGTTTGCCTACATCTCCGTAAGCCGCTTCCGCGACGTCACCGACGGTACGAGCAACACGCTCGCCATGAGCGAACGGGGGATCGGCTCAGGCGCCGGCCAGAAGATCCTTAGCGGAGTCGCAACGGGGATCGCCAGCGTCGACACGAATCCCACGCTTTGCCTCAATACCCGCGGCTCGAATGGCGAGTATAAATCGGGTGTTTCCACCCGGGACGGAAGCGGAACACGCTGGTGCGACGGGGTTCCCCTCTACACGGGCTTCACCACCGTGCTCGCTCCCAATGCGCCCAGTTGCATGTATGACACCAACTGGGACGGCAACTGGGGGATTTTCTCCCCAACCAGCTATCATCCCGGCGGGGTCAACGGCGTGATGGCCGACGGCGCGGTTCGCTTCTTCAGCGAGACGATCAACGCCGGCAACCCGGCGGCGTCCCAAGTCACCAGCGGCGTCAGTCCCTATGGCGTCTGGGGCGCGTTGGGCACCAAGGCCGGCGGCGAAGTGGTCAACGAATAGCTCGACCAACCATCATCCGATACCCGAAGCCACGGGGACGCAAAAGCGTCCCCGTTTTTGTATGCCGAGCATGTTTGACAGTCTGGAGCTGGCATGTTCTCTCCCAACCTGATGGAGGTGAAGGGGGAGACAAATGGCACAGGGGAGGGGGAAGTCCCCAGTGCCGCCGGCGAAGGGACCGAATTTCCCTCTTGGCAGACTTAGGCTAGCGCGAGGAAAGCTCGAAGCGGAACTCGTTGGGGCCTTCTTGCGTGACTTTGGCCGTGAGGGTGCTCTCCAGATTGTACTTCGGAGGAATGGTATTCCTTTGGATTGCCGTGGCCATCGGATCATCCGCCTTGGGCGGGAGCGTCTCGTAGGAGCAAATCTCTACGCGCCGGTCGCCGACCTGGGCCTTCCCTTCGAACTGGCCGTCCTTGATCTCGGCGTTGTCGAGGGCTCCCGTTTGAACCGTCTTGAAGTAGATCACCCCAGAGGCTAGCGGTTTGCCATCAAGCGTCACGGTACCACGGACGGGGAACCGTTGCGGCTCCGGCAAGCCCGAGGCCTGATGGCAGCCGGCCAGAAGGAGGCAAAGGATTCCGAGCGCAAGCATGTTCAGCAGTCGCATGGATTCACTCCTTTCAGAAATCGCTCACCGGCTTGCCATCATCGCGGGTGGCCAACTTGGCAAGCGTTTCCAAGGTGATGGTCTCGGAGAGGAAACGGACAGAACCGTCGGCCACCAGCACGTTGACCCCGCCAGGATGGGTTGAGTTGAGCGGCAGGTTGTTTGCACAGTCGCCACACACGCCTGTGGCAGAACAGGAGCCGGTCCAGTTGTTTTTCTTCAGATTGATTGGGTAGCGAATCGTGTCCAGATTCCACACGGCGCTGCCCGTGAAGCTCGGCACGAGAACGTTGCTATCGGTGCCAATGGCCCAACCCCAGGTCTGACAGGCTCGCCAGTCGTTTTTTGTCTCGTTGGAGGAACCAGAATAAATGTAGTCGCCGTCCTCGCTGATGGCGATGACATTGCTGGAACCGTCGGTGATGTCCGCAAACCGAAGCTTGCCATTGATGATCATCACGCCCCCGCCCCCCACATGGCCAGAACGGTTGACTTGGACCACTCGCGATTCGGTATAGCCGGGAATCAATCCGTTGTCAGCCCCAGAGATCCCCACATAATGGGGCGCCATGCGATAGTAGGTCACGCCGGAAACATTGCTGCCCGTGCATTTAGCCCACTGGGTGGGAAGCGGCGAGGAGGGACAGGCAAAAGCCGGGATCACGACGCCGCTCTGCGCCTCCATGTTGTTGGCATTAAAAACGCCCGAATTGTTGCCCGAGAACTGCCACTTGTCGTAGAGGACCTTCTGCTCGATGAACGGCAGGATGTAGACCATCCAGGAACTGCCATAGCCGGCCCCGGTCGTGAGGGTCCCGAAGGGCGTCTGGTCATTGGCCGCTCCGGGCGGGAAGCGGTTGTAGGTGTCGTGGTGGTTGTGCAGGCCCAGGCCAAGCTGTTTAAGGTTGTTCGTGCACTGGCTACGGCGTGCGGCCTCCCGCGCGGCCTGGACGGCCGGCAGCAGCAGGGCAATCAAGATGCCGATGATGGCAATCACCACGAGAAGTTCCACGAGAGTAAAGCCCTTGGTTCCCTGTAATCTCCGCATGTCACTCCCTCCCAGAAGAAAAGTATGAATGGCAACGACTCCCGCCGGCGCTTCCAAACCAAGGACCGCTCCGGCACGTTACGCGATCACATCCTCCATTCAGCCCCAAGCCGCGGTTGTATCCGCCCGATTCTCTCACTGTGTACTGTGTACTGTGTACTGTGTACTGTGTACTGTGTACTGTGTACTGTGTACGAAAACAGTGCCGCCTGGCGCGAGGCACCCACTCTGGCGGGCCTCGCAAGCTCGGCCACGCCCTACCCGTTTTGGTCGTCAAAGGCCATTAGCGGTTCTCTGTATCCTTACCTCTTCCTGCTTCAAACATCCGGTGAATTTCGTTGGGGGCCAGCGAACGTGCAAACACGGCCAGTTCGTCGATCTGGCCGTGCAGATTCCGGCTCCCCTGGGTCTGCCCGCCATTGTGCGTTGTCCAACGGCCGATCGAAGCGGCGCCGATACGGATCGTCTGGCCATCCTCGATCACGGCCTTTGCCGTGCTGACCTGCCGGCCGTCGCAGAAGAACGTGATGTCCCCGGTCGTCTGATCGTAGACCACGGCGAGGTGGGTCCAGCGGCCCATGCGGTCGACGTCGAACAGACGCGGCGAGAGATTGTGCCGTCGGTCTTGTCCCTCGGCGGTCCCGCCTTTCTGAAGGAAGTCGCAGCACATCTGTCCTGCTTGGGTCAATTGCCACTGCAATCCGCCCTGCTCGTTGGCATCGCTCATTAGCAAAGCAGACGGCTCGTCGCCGAGGGAATCGAGGCGGACCCAGGCGGCCAACGTCAGGTCGCGAATCGTCTCGGGCAGCCGAAGCTCGACGTAGTCGTCCGGCCCGTTGAACTGTAGGGCATCCTTGCCTGGCCAGCGGCCCTCGGTCCAGACCGCCCCGTTGATCTTGCCGTGGCGCAAGGCATTGCTCCCCTGTGCCGAGTTGGTCAACACGGACGGAGAGCCGGCGTGTTTCTGGAAGTCGTAGTAGGCCAGCAGGGCCGGATCGCGGTGGAGATCCTGGCTGTGAGCCTGCCAGCGGCCGAAAGGGGACAGTTGTTCTTGCCGCACGAACTTGTGGGGTTGCGCTGCACCGCACGGGATGATTACCACGGAGTGTTTGTGTTTCGGGTTTGGTTCGACCCGGAACGCCTGGTTCTGCTTCACGACAAAGGCGACCGGTTCGCCGCTTTCGGCCGCGGCCACGAGTTTGACCGCGCCGCGGAAGACGTGGGAGGTGGTCTCGTGCATCTGACCCACTTCGATTCCAAACTCGGTTCCCAAGTCGACGACTTTGACCGTTGGCGTGGAGACGGCAAAGCCCCGGGCGTTTGCTCCCGTGACCTTTCCGGTCATCTTGCCCGAGGCGAGAAAGCCGCTGTTTTCGGAACGGATTTCATAGGTAACCGGCCCTTGGAGAACGACGGTCGCTCCCGTGTCATAGCGGATCTCCAAAAGACCCGCGGCCAAATCGATCTTCTGGCCGATCGCCACCCGGTCATAGAAACTCAGGGGCGGCGACTGGGCGTCCCATCGGCAGTCGGCCAGATTCGTGACACGAGCGACAGCCTTGGTCGCCTGCAAACCATTCTTCGGGGCGACGTGGCCCGAGAACGAAAGCATCCCCAGAAGCATGACGAAGAAAAGGACCGAACCGGCCATCTCGACGATTCGCTCCGCCCTCCACCATCGCGACAGGATGGACTCCGTCGGGCCGGCGTTGTCCGACGCTTCGTCGACGAACACATACGGCGGGAAAGACTCGGGCGGTGGGGGGGGTGGCTCTTCGGCCACGGAGTAAATCCAGTCGTCGTCGAGATCGGGAGTGTCTGTAGCCTGCTCCGTCGCAGCCATGCTTGGTTGCGCCTGCGGTTGCGAAGCCGGGGGGGCTTTGTGAAGGTGCCGGTCCGAATAGAGTTGCAGGTCGACCCCCACACTGCAAAGGTAGAACATCCGCGCGTCTTCGCTCACACTGAGCAGATACTGCAAGCGGTCGAACTGTTCGGCCGTCGCCGAGTCGGCCAGATATTGGGCGACGAGTTGCGACAGCTCACGTTCCAACTCGTTGTCGATGGTCATTCTCAAGACTCCCTCGCAATAGCTCGGTCAACGCACCGGCGAAGCGACTTGCGAATGCGAGCCAGCGCACTCTGGATCGTGTTGACCGGCCGAGACAGTTCTTGGGCCACCTCACCCGCCGTCTTCTTGCTTTCGCCGTAGTAGCATTCGACAATTTGGCGATCCCGTTCCGCCAATTTCGCCACGCAGCCTCGCAAAGCCAAACGCCGGCTCTCCAACAGGTCATTGTGGGCAAGCTGGGTCTCGGACAGCTTCTCCAACACCACCTCGCTGAACACGAACCGCCGGCGCCGCTGGAGCTTGCGAAAGTTGAGCACATTGCGATAGGCAATCGCCGATGCCCAAGCGAAAAAATCCCGCGAGGGATCGTAGTGGCCAATCTTCTGCCGCAACACGATGCTCGTCTGTTGCAAAACCTCCTCCGCATCATCCCAATGAGGAAGCATGGCACCGATATACAGAAACAGCCTCTGCCGATGTGCACTGAACAGGCGCACAAACTCCTCGTCTTGAGTTGCCTCAAGGCTGCATTTGGACCGATCAGGATTCATCGACCGACAAGAGTTTTAGTCCAGCGATATTGAAAAGGAAGACAAAAACTCATGCTAGTAGTTATTGGCAAGCAGTTGACGATCTTGGTGGGACAAAATGGGAAGAAAACCGAAATCCACGCCAAATCGACGGGGACCGCCGATTCCTTATATGCTAATTGGGGGGGCAGGAGAAAGTTAGGCCGCTCCGCCAGGCGGTGCGTCTGCCTGCGGGCGAGGGGCACGCGAAGGCGTGCGGATACTGAGGACTATGGAGACGCCATCGGTCGTTGGCTGAGAGTGGCCAAAAACTTTGCTCGCAACCGGCCCTTGGCTTTGCTAAGCTCCATGAAGACTCAAAACCTGGGGTGCCCAGGCGGAAAGGAGACTAGCAATGCAACGCCCACCGAAAAGGCGAAACACGATCGAGTGCGACGAGCGGCCCTCAGACCGTTCGTCCTCCTGCTCGGCCTCTCGGCGGCTTGACGCGAGGTTTGCTTCGAGTGCTGCAGACTCGCGGTGCGGCAAACCTCCACCCCATCCCCCGCCAGAAACTTTCCGGCAACGATTCGTCAGATTCGTTGACGAAACAAACGCACGGCCGCCCACCTAGAGCCGAATCGGGGCAAGGGGTGGACCACGGGTTTCACTCCCCTGAAGACGAGCGGATCACGAAAGCACGACAACCATCGGTCCTCCGTGGCGTTCCCTACCGAAGACGCCGGGCGGCAGGGCGACGGCTCGTGGCGGGCGTGGCTCCGGCCGCTTTGTCGCTGGCGGCGGGGGACGACGTGACCAGGATGTGCTTGTCGAGATACTTCTTCGCCACGGCCACGACATCGTCGAGCGTGACGGCCGAGATTCGGGCGTCGAACGTCTCGTCGTAGTCGTAGCCCAGGCCGTAAAGCTCATCGGAGGCGGCCTGCTGGGCCTGTTCGCTGATGGCGGTGTTTTCCTGGGCATGGCGAGCCAGTACGAGTTGTCGCGCGGTGGCGAACTCCTGCGGGGTGATCTCTCCGGCCTTGGCGCGGGCGATGTTCCGCTGGATGCGGTCAATCACTTCCGTGATCTTCTCCGGCTGGGTCTGGGCGAGAATGGCGAAATAGCCCGGTGCCGGGCCGGTGATCTGGAAGGCGTGGACGTAGTAGACCAAGCCCGCTCCGCGCAGTTCGTTGTGCAGCCAGCCGCCAGGGTAGTCATATCCGGAAAGGATCGTGTCCAACAGGACCAAAGCCGCGTAATCCTGCTTGTCGAGCGTGCTGACCCCCGGATAGCCGAGCAAGACCATCCCGGTCTGCTTGCCAGTCTGTTTGTGGGCTACGATCGACTGCGGAATGCCGTTGGGGCGATCGAAGCGAATGGCGGGGAAATCGGGAACCGGCTTGAGATGGCCGAAGTGCTGCTCCACAATCTTCAGCGCGGCCTCGGGCGCAATGTCGCCAAAGACGGTCACGACCATATTGTTGGGGACGAAGTATTTGGCATGGTAGGCCCGCAGATCGGCGGCCGTCAGGGCCTTGACCGTCTCCACCTTACCGCCCTGGATCAGGTGGTAGGGACTGATTGCGGGGAGCTTGTCGTAGAAGAACTCGAAGATTTCTTGCTGCGGATGATTGGCCCGACGCGCAATCGCCCCCAAGGCACGCTGCTTGGCTGTTTGGAACTCGGCCTCGGGGAAACTGGGTTGCAGGAAGCATTCGGCAAACAGGGCGGCCGCCTGAGGGAAGTCCTCGCGAAGCGTCGTCACCGACCCGTAGATCGTGTTCCGACCCGCCGTCATGGTGAACTGCCCGCCGATCGAATCATAGTATTCAGCGATCTCTTGGGCTGAGTGCTTGGCGGTCCCCTGGTCGAGCATAGTCCCGAGCAGAGCCGAACGGCCTGCCGTTTCGGGCGTGTCAACCAGCGACCCAGCCAACACGTAGGCCTGGAGATTGACCAGCGGCAGATGCGAATCGCGTTTGATGATCACGCGCAATCCATTGGCCAGTTGCAGACGGCGTGCTTTTTCTTCCCCGGCGGTTGTCGGGACGATTTTGTTGTTGGCGGCTCCTCCTGGTGGGGCGATCACGACCCGGTTGAGTCGTTGGGGCACCAGGTAGCGCTGGGCAACGTCGCGGATCTGTTCTGCGGTAACCTTTTGGATGTTCTCCACATACTTCTGGTCAAACAGCGGGTCGCCGGCAGTGATGAAGCTGCGTCCAAGACTTTCGGCCACTTGTTGGACTGTCTGTCGGCCAAAGACCAATTCGGCCGCCTTCTGCTTCTTGGCCTTGGCCAGTTCCGTGGGGCTGACCAGTTCGGTCTTCAGCCGGTAGACCTCGCGAAGCATTTCCTCTGCGGCCTGCTGCCACTTGTCCGGGGTGGTGCTGGCAAACACGCCGAACCAGCCGCGCACGAAGTGGGGCGTGTAACTGGCCGAGTCAATCGAGAGCACCAGGGATTGTTCGTATTTCAGACGCCGGACCAACCGCGAGCTATCGCCTTCGCCGAGAATATATGCGGCCAGATCGAGGGCATAGAGATCGGGGTTCGCCAGTTCCACCGTCGGCCAAGCCAACACCAGGTCGTAGGTCGAGCCGTCCATTTCCCGGAAGGCCTCGCGGGGGTCCAACTGCTGGGGCTCGTCATCCATCGCTACGTAGGTTTCTCGACCCCGCGGCGTGCCCGCCCACTGTCGGGCCACCTGGTCCAGGACGTCCTGAGTCTTCACGTCGCCGACGACGACGAACACCTGGTTGTTGGGAATGTAGCGTTCCCGATAAAAGTCGATGATCGCCTCGTTGCTGGTGCTGTTAAGCACGTCGAGGTAGCCGATCACCGGGTGCCGGGCCGGATGCTGCGTGTAGATCGTCTGCCCCAGGAGCTTCCAGAGGACCCGCGTGCGGTTGACCTCGCCGTCGGCCAGTTCGCGTTTGACGACGCGCAGCTCACGTTCGAATTCCGACGGTTCGAACGTGATCCGTTGCATCGAATCTGCTAGGAGCTCGATGGCCGTCATCGTATTCTTGGCTGGGCAATCGATGAAGTAGGCGGTCAGGTAGTCGGACGTATAAGCATTCGTGGCTCCGCCGAAGGTATCGATGATCTCTTCGATCTGTTTTTCGCTCCGTTTGGTAGTGGTCCCACCGGCGACGACGTGTTCCAAGACGTGGCTCACGCCGGCCCCCACGTCGCGTCCCGCGAACGCCCCCCCCGTGTTTTTTACGAAACAGCGGACGGTCGCCACTGGGGCGGCATGGTTTTCCTGGACTAGGACGGTCAGGCCGTTGGAGAGGGTGGCCAGCGTGATCCCCTCGGGCAATTGGCGGACACTGGTGTATTGCGGAAGCTCGGGCGAAGGGGAGGCGGGGACGTCGGCCGCCACGGCCTCGGCGACGCTAAGGCCGACAACCCCCGTCAAAATCGCGACAAAAAGGATAAACGACGGCCACCGTCCGACGATGTTTTCATCCATACGGAATAGTCCTTCCGGAAAGCTTCGAACAAGTCCAACAATCGTATGCACACGATCGATTGTGACAAATCCCCGGACCTTGGGGTAGAGCGCTTGTCAGTTTCATGTGTTGACCGGTTGATCCGGATTGTGAGGGGATTAGTCCCCCCATTGTTTTAATGTACATCTGCCACATATGGGTCAAGGGAATCCTATACTTGCATATCGGAGGGGGACACTTCTCGGGCCTCTTGTTCTGGACAGAACCGCATCATGCAACTGCCGCGAGACAATGCGCCGCAAGCCGATTTGGGCGATTTCCACCTAATCCTCGACGGCATGGCGCCGGAACAGACGTCGGTCGAAGATCTTTCCCGACGTCAGGCCGCTATGCTGGCCTTTGCTCGCCGGGCAAGCGCCCAGCCGGAAATCAGCGTGTTGATGCAAGATGCGATGGCCTTGCTTTCCGAGGCCTTGGGGACCGAGTTGGGCGGGGTGGGGGAAGTACTCCCCGACGGTCAGACCTTGGTGATGCGTGTGGCCGCAACCGACAAGCATGGCAAGCTGGTCAATCCGATTACGCATGACACGCCCTTATCGGCCGAGGGGTCGATGGCCGGGTTCGTATTGAAAACGGCCTGCCCCGCAGTCATTCCCAATCTCGCGTCCGAGAAACGTTTCACCGATCTCTTGTTGCGACGGTTGGGGGTGATCAGCGCCCTGTGTGTCCCGCTCAGTCTGGGGGAGGAAGGATTCGGCGTCCTGGGTGCGTATGCCAAGAAAGAACGCCACTTCAGTAACGACGACGTCTACGTGGCCGAGACCGTGGGCCATCTTCTGATCGCTTCGATCGCGCGGACACGCGCAGAAATGCAGTATGCCCAACAGCGGGAACTCACCTCGTCCATTCTGGAGATGGTTGACAGCCTGTGCCTCACACTTGACCTCCGCGGCGTCTTACTCGATGTGAATCCGGCCGGTCAGCGGGTAACCGGCTTCTCGCTGGAAGAGCTTCGTGGTAGGCCGATCTGGCAGACATTGCTCGTGCCGGAGGAAATTGAGCTGGTCCGCGGTTTCCTCAGCACGAGCACGTCCCGGGTTTGCCCATGCGAGTTCGAAAGCTCATTTCTCACGAAGAGCGGCACGCGACGCCGTGCCGTCTGGTCGCTCCGGGTGGTTTCCAACGAGAGCGGCCATCCCACCCGAATCCTGATGATCGGCAACGACCGTACTCAGCAGATGGAAACGGAGTGTGAGTTGCGCAAGACACGCGAGATTGCCGATCGTGCGACCCGAATGGTCGAAGAACTCCGCAGCCGCGTCAACAAGGCGGCAGATCTGGCCGCCGGGGTCGACCTGGCCAAAGAAGCGATGGCACTGCAGAAGGAGGAGCCAGCGGAACCGGGTGTCCGCCGGGAACAGCGAGCCAGTCCACGTCTGGCCTACCACTATTACCAACTTATCGCTCCGCTTTACACGGGCAACCGGATGCCTCCGCGCAAGGAGTTCTTTCCCGTCGAATGCAACGACATCTCGGCCGGAGGGATCTCCTTCCTGTTCGACCGGCGTCCTGATTTCGAATTCCTGGTGGTCGCTCTCGGGCGGCAGCCGGAAGAGACGTTTTTCACGGCCCATGTGGTGCGGGTGGCCAAAAAGGAGCAGGACGGCAATACCCGCTACCTGGTCGGTTGTCGCTTCACCGGCCGAATCTCGCTGTGAGTTCCTGGCTAAGAACCCGACAGTCTTGGGATGTGTCCCTGATGGATTCGCTAAACCACCCCTGCCTCAACACGCCGGCTACCGACTTCAAGAACCTGGGAGCGTTGCTGGCCGCGTCTAGCCCGTTGCCCACGGATATCGCCGCATTGGTTCCACAACCGCATCTCTTGCCCCTCTTCCGAAATGTCGCGGCCTTGCTGGGCGAGGTGATCCAGGCCGATCTGACGGGGGCAGCCGAACTTCTGGAAAACGGCACGTTGGTGAGCCGAAGCGTCGGCGCCGGCGTTGAAGGCGAGCAGGCCGGTCAAACCCTCGCCTATCCGTCCGCCTCCGGTTCGGCATCCTCGCTTTCGACGTATGCCTTGCGTGCCGGCAATGTGATTACCAGCGCGGAAATTGCCGTCGACGGGCGGTTCAACGACGAGTTTCTCCGCGACCTTGGTGTGCGCAGTGCGGTCTGCGTTCCGTTGCGTGCCTATGACAAGACCATCGGGACACTGGAATTCTACCGCTTCAAGAAGCAGCCCTTCATTCCTGCCGACGTCCAGCTCATTGAGGTTGTCAGCCGCCAACTTGGCGTTCTCGTACGCCAGATCCGGGACGAACAGGCCGCCCAGGTCGCGTCGCAGAGCGAGTCGCGCAAGCAGGGCTCGACCAGTCGACAGGGCGCTGAGGAGCGAACCAGTCCCCGGCGAAAGTCCCCCTATCGCCAGATGATCTCTCCGGGCGTTGGGGGACGATCGCCGACACGGGAGGAGTTCTTCCCCGTCTGGTGCAAGGACCTTTCCGGCGGTGGGTTCTCCATCTATTTGGAGAATCCTCCCACTTTTCACCACTTGATTGTCGCCCTGGGATTACCCCCCCACGTCAAATTCTGCCGCGCTGAGGCGATGCATGTGCAACCGGTGGAGGTGGATGGACGGCGGATCTATCTGGTCGGCTGCCGTTTCACCAGCCGCGTTTACCTCTGAGCAACTGCTTGTGATCGTTGGCTGAACCCGCTAGAATGTCGCCGCAAGCTGGTCGAGGTGAAGCCCCGATGTGAACAAGGAGTGCCCTAATGGATGCGACAAAGAGCCCCTGGTTGGTGACGGTTTGCTCGCTCACTGCATTAGCATTGTCTGCCGGCTGTCGTCCCACCGAAGTGCCGTCGGTGTCTGACAACCCGCCGGTTGCGGCGTCAGTCGTCGAGAGTCAGTCTCCCAGGGAAACGGCCCAGGCCCAGGAAGGTTCTGCGTCTAAGACTGGCGTGGAGGCTCCTGGGGCCCCGGAAATGAAACCGGCCAACGAGGGCAAGCCAGAAGAGCCTGGGCCCCAAGCCGAGGACAAAGTCCCTGCTGAGAAGAACACGGCGAAAGCCGAGTTGCCCAAGATCCCGTTAGGGCTCCCCGCCCTCCAAGTCCCCGTCGGTAATCCCATGACGCCTGAGAAAGTCGAACTGGGCAAGATGCTCTATTTTGACAAACGCGTCAGCAAGGACGGCACGATCTCCTGCGCCACCTGCCATAACCCCAAGGAAGGCTGGTCGGAGCGGAAGGCAACGAGCCTGGGAATCCACGAGCAACGGGGGGGACGCAATTCGCCGACGGTGATCAACGCGGCCTATGCAGCCGCCCAGTTCTGGGACGGCCGCGCGGCAACGCTGGAAGAGCAGGCCACCGGTCCGGTGGAGAATCCCATCGAGATGGGCAACACGATGGAAGCCGTGGTCGCTCAGTTCTCCAAGATTCCTGACTATCAAGAGCGGTTCCAGAAGGTTTTTGGCACCGGGGTGACCAAGGAGGGGTTTGCCATGGCCATCGCCGCCTTCGAACGGACCGTGCTCAGCGGCAATTCTCCGTACGACCGCTATCAGAAGGGCGACAAGCAGGCTCTGACCGACGCCCAAATCCGGGGCTTGGATCTGTTTGATGGAACCGGCTGCGCCGACTGTCACAAGCCGCCGCTGTTTAGCACATATGAGTATCGCAATGCGGGCGTCGGCATGGATCAGGCGAAGCCCGACATCGGCCGCCAGGAAGTTACGGGTAAGGAGAGCGACAGGGGGCGGTTCCGCATTCCCTCCTTGCGCGAGGTGGCCAACACGGCCCCCTATTTCCATGACGGTACGGCCAAGACGCTCGAAGAGGCTGTTGCCCTGATGGCTCGCGGTGGCAAGGACAATCCCAACTTGTCACCCGAGATGGAGGCGATCCGTGACGCCAAGTTGACCGAGCAGGACCAGAAGGATCTCGTCGAGTTCCTCAAGGCCCTCTCCGGCGACTATCCGATTATCGACGAGCCGAAGCTGCCGTAGGTAACGCCAGGCGGCTGTCCGTTTTTTGTTCCACGTGCCCGATTTGTTGCCTCTCGGATTGTTAACACTGTTCTCCTCGCGCTCTGCGGTGAGGAAGAGCGTTACGCGGAACGTGAGGACTATGAAGTTGGCCACCTGAGAAGCGATAAATGGGCGCGCTCGCTACGGTGACTTTCGGCAGCGCACCAGCGACATCAAGGCGAAAGCCGTGCCGTACTGCTGGTGATAGTCGTAGAGGGGAAAATCCCACCAGGAGCCGTCCTTTTCCTGAAGACGGAGTAACACCTGGGCCAGGTGGTCCTGATAGCCGCTACGTTCTGCAGAAGGAAGCAGCTCCATACAGCGGGCCGCGTAGTAGTGGCCGTAGTAGAAGAAATAGCCGGCCACGGCCGCAAACGACTCGTGGGGAACCGGACGCTTGCGTCCCATGTCGAGCCAGCCGTTGCGGGCGAACAGCCGATCCAGCCAGTCGCAGAAGACCTGGTCGGTGACTTGGTCGTCGCCCCACAAGCGCAAGGCAAGGTTGCAGGCTTGCGATCGTCCCAGACTGCCGGCCGGCCGATTGATCTCGTGCATCGGCTGGTATTTGAGATATTCGCCATAACAATAGCTGAAGTCCGGCTTGCGTTGCCGGAGGATTGATGCGACAGCCCGCTGGATCGACTTCTCCGGAACCTCGATCCCGGCCTCCTTGGCCTCGTGGAGCGCAACCAATACGGTCGCCGAGACGAAGCTGATCGAAGAACCGCCCGGGCGTTTGGCATGCACTTCCAGATCGTAGTAACACCAGCCGCCATCGATGCACTCGTAGCGTTGGAGCATGTCGATCTGTTCACTCAGAAGCGCGCGGAGTCGCTGGCGGCGGGGCGCGTCGTCGGGCTTCAACGCCAGGAGCCGGACGAGGGCGTGAATCGCATAGGCATGGCCCCAGTTGTTGTAGAGAGCCGTTCCGTCGGCGCGACGCAGCTTGGGAAGGTTCTCGACCAACCATGCTTCGCCACGGGCAACCGCCTGCAAGGCGTCGTCCCGTCCTCCGGCGCTTTCTAGAAGGGCGGCAATGCCCATCGACGTGACCGCCGTACGAAACGCCTGATGAGCGCCAGGGATCGGCGCATAGACATTCAGGTCTTTGGTGCGGCGGGCGGAGCCCCAGGAACCGTCCTTGTTCTGTCGGGTCAGGAGAAAGTCGATTCCACGGCCAATGGCCGCTTCGAGATCCTGCGCATTGACCGGCGACGCCGGCGCGGCACGAGGGATGTGCTCTGCCTGATCATCCCTGCTTGCACCGCGGGCCTGAGGCACGTACGGCAGGCTGAAAACTATCAGGGTGGCGACGATCAGACTGCCGATCCTCATGCGCTGGCGAGAGACTGACATTACCGTCCCTTGATTTCTGTATGCCTGGAATTCCCTCTTCCCGAGAGCGTGGAGGCTGCCTGGAGCTCTCACTCGTCGGCGTCCTTAGGCTTCTCCAGCAGAATCCGATCTCCTGCCGCGAGACCTTGGACGATCTCCACACGGTCGTCGCTCTTCTTGCCGGCGGTCACCGGCTGCTTCTTGGGCTTGCCATCGTTCGCCAGCAGATAGACGTAGTGCTTCTGGTCGTCCAACTCATCGGTGAATAGGGCAGAAGCAGGAATGGTGAGCGCCTCCTTGTTCAAGTAGGGCACCAAGCGGATCGTGCAGGTCATCTCCGGAACCAAGGCCGCGGCCTGTTTGTCCAACTCGACTCGGAACAGGGCCTCAAACTTCCCATCGATTGAGGGAATGGCGTTGATCTTGCTCAACACGGCCGAGAGCTTCAGTTCTGGATACGCGGTGGCCACGACGGTTCCCTGCAGCCCGACATGCATCCACTGGAGATCGCGTTCCGCGACCGTGGCTCGAATGATCAGCGGCCGCATCTCGACGATCGTCATGAAGACTTGCCCCGCGTTGACATCGCCCCCGGGATGAAGATCGTCGGCTGCGTTATTGGCCCCGTTCCAATCACCGCGTACAAACCGGCCATAGAACACCACGCCCTCGGCTGGGGCGACAACCTTCATTGCGTCGCGGTCGGCCAGGAGTCTTTGGAGCCGCTGCTGGTTGCGGCTCTGCTGCATCTTGAGCTTTTCCAATTCAAGCCGCTGCTGTTCGAGAGCCACGGGGAGCGTTGACTTAGCCCGATCCAGATCGAGCGCCTCCCGTCGCATATTCTCCTTGCGGATTTCTTCGGTGCGTGGCAGTTGGACCTTGATCGCTTGCTCGTGGAGGATTCTGGCGATTTCCAAGGAGAACTTGGCTCGTTCCACCGTGTCCCGCTGCCGCTTGAGGATAATCTCTTCGGTCTCTTCGGTCAGGTCGTCGGCCTGGTACATCTTCTCCAGTTGGCGAAGTTCTTCCTCTTCATACTGGAGCATGTTCTGGGACATCTTGAGCATGAAATCCTCGGCTTTTTCCGCGAGGGGGCGATCGATCCCCAAGAACCGGATCAGGTCCTCGTCGGCAATCCGCTTGCTCCGCTCCGCGGCCGCTAGTTCCAACGGCGTCGACGCTTCCAGTAACCGCAGATTTGACTCGGCCTGCTTAAACTGCAGTGCGGCGATCTGTTGATCTGCGCGCAGGTCGGCGATTACCCGATCGATCCCTTCCGTGTCAAACTGCACGAGGGTTTCTCCCTTTTTGACGTGCGCGCCATGCGCCACGGCCTTGAGTACTTCGAGGCCCTTCCACTCCTTGAGCCGTACGGAGATGGCGTGCATCGTCTCGGCTTCAAAGGTTCCCCGCAAGGAAAGGCAGATCTTCATCGGCGCCTTCTTGACCGTAAGGGTTGACGGCCCGGCTTTTGATTCTTTCGCGGCTTTGGATTCTTTCTCGGATTCGGGCTTCTTGGCTTCCGGCTTTGCGGCCTCCCCCGTATTGGGCGTCGGCTGCTTATCGGCTGTAGTGTTGGCTTTTTGGGCTTCGGCCGGTTTTTCGCCCTGCGGCGTCGTGGTTTCCGGTTGGGTGGTCGTCTTCGCAGGCGTTGCTTTGGTTGCCGCGGCCTCCGTCTGTTGCGTGGCGTCCGGTTGCGCGGTCAAGCCAAAGGCGCTGCTTGCAGAGAGCAGGGCCAGCCCGACCGCAGTCCACAACAGGTGGCGGATGGCGTGTGGCATACGCGATATTCCTTTTGTTGGTTCAAAGAAGAGCCGATTAGGGGGAAAACCTTACTTCAGATATGTTCTGGGATCAGCCGGGAGAATGATAGCAATTGCAGCGCGGGAGTAGATCTGGGGACCCGAACGCAAAAATATCAGGTTAGCTTCCATTCTGCTACCGCAGTTTTTCCACTGCAAGCAGGAGCCTTGCAATATTTACGGGCCCCTGGCAACTGACCGCCCGGGGTAGAACCACCAGCCGTTATTTTCCCACCAACCGGTCGAAGTGCCCCCTGGGAATCCGGCGGACGCAGGGCCGTAAAGAGGCGAGAGAGTCCAACGTAAGGCGTCTACCGCAGAAGGACGAACTCGATGAGATCGTCATGACGCCCAAGTCCGAAATTGCCGCTACGCGACGCGGTGGCTCAATGCAAGATGCGATCTGGGGGTATCAGACAAGCGGCCAACAAAACGCAAATACGCCGGCCGAACTGAAACGGCGGTCGAAAGATACCGGCCAGTGCGAGGCAAACTTACACGGCGAGACAGCCGGCCAGGGTTTCCTGCAGTTGCTCGGGCATGAACGGCTTGGCGATGAAGTCGTGGGCTCCCTTGCGGATCGCCTCAGAAATCATCTTCGTCTGATTCAAGGCACTGACGACCACGACCTTTGCCGCCGGGTCGAGTTTCAAGATCCCCTCAAGGGCCACGATTCCATTGGTACCCGGCATGACAATGTCCATCGTCACCGCTTCCGGATGATACTGCTGGAACAAGCGTACGGCCTCTTCGCCATCTGCTGCCTCGGCCACGACTTTCCAGCCGGCCTCGGTCAGAGTGTCTGCGATCATGCGTCGCATGAGCATTGAATCGTCGACAACCAGTACGCGTTTGGACATCACGGCACCCTTTCACACCAACATAAGGACGGCGAGAACCGAGACACGCCACCCTTCCCAGGGCAGAACCGTTCGGCGTCTCGTACCGCTGAAACTATAGGCTCTTTGTAGGCCCTCCCGCGGTTTTTCCCCGGCGGCCAGACAGCCGGGCCGGCGGTTTGTTCGTTACGATCGCCCCATTCGCTAGGACCGCGTTCACCCGGCCGGAATAAACGGTACCTGTACAGACCTCCCTGAAGTCGGCGGCCAGCTTGATTCGATGAAACGATAGGGACATATACTGCGGACGCCAACCTTGCCGGCGGCAATCGGAGCGATTGCCCCAGGATATTGGGCAAGGGGCAAGCATGAAGCGGAGTCTGGCTATGGAATTCAACCGCAATCAGTACTTCCTTGCAGGTCTGGTGCTGCTGTTCCTGGGAATTGAGTTGCGGATGGTCGATTCCGTCGTGCTCACGTCGGAATTCACCAAGTTCCTCGGAACACGGTCGGAGCATCCTGTCGTGGCGGCCACCAATACGGTGGACGCCTTGATGGGGACCGACATCAAGCTGCCGCCCAAAACCATCCGGCCGCCCGAATGGCTCGGCTGGTCGCTCGCCTCGATCGGTTCCGTCCTCGTCCTTCACAGCTTGGCGATGAACAAGCCCGGCGGATGAGATAGGTAAGGACGAATGTCGAATGCTCATAAGGACGAGGGAATGAAGAAGCTCGAAGACCGAAACCCAGCTGATCGGTTTTCGTACTTTGGTGTTTATCATTCCTTCATCATTTGATCTTTCGTCATTCGATCTTATCTCCGCCGCCTACCGTCCCGTCCGTTCCTGGACAAAGAACCGCTGGCCAGTGGTCTGCTCCAAATGGTCGCGGATTGCGCTATAGGGGCGAACGCGGACCATGCTCTGACTCGTTTCGAATACGCCTTCCCCCGGCACGCTGAGACGGACGTGAACCAGTCCCTGGGAGGCCCAGCGGAAGTCGAACTCGGGGTGCACTCGGCGAAACGGCAGCTGGTAGCAGGCGCCATCGGCGTGAAAATCCGTGGGACACACCTGCTCCGTCCAGCGTCCCAAGACGGCGTATGGTTGCCGCGATCGGGCCAGGCCGGCTTCTTCGCCGAGCAGTTCGACTTGGATTGTCCCGCGAACCGGCAACACGCATCCGGCACCGTCCAAAGGAAATACGTTAAGCACAAGCCCATCCGCCTCCACATCGCTGTCCCAGTTGGCCACCCGGGTCTCAATTGCCACCGACCGTACGCGAGGCGGTTCGAATTGATGGGCGGCACCCCAGACAGGCAGAGGGAGCATACACGGAGGAGGCGGCGCAAGGCCCCCAGGTCCCACGCCCGGTGGCGGCGAACCATCGGTCAAACGTTCCTCCGCTATGCCGGATGCGACTGACGCTGGGGGCAAGGCCTCGCGGAGTACGGCAATCGCCTCCCGTAGTTCCCGCCCGGTGTAGATGTCACCGTCCAACTCGGCCCATTCGACGCACGCCCAATCGACCGGCCGGAGTACATGCCCTGCACGACCATTCCAACGGAGCCAGAGCTGGGTGGCGTCGGTGCGGCGGTCGAGTTCGGCTGTGAAATGCCGTCCGCTGGCCAGAGCGACGGTCAGCGGCGAGGCCCCCCCCACCGTCAGTGGTCCAGCGCCGAACACGGCCGGCTGGTTCAGGGCAAACAAGCTGCAGAAGCAGAGAACAAACAAAAGGCGGGACTTGGCGTTTACCATGATGCTCGTCCGGCTCTGAGGGAAACGCCCGACCTGAAAGGCAAACCCCGTGCCCTGCCAAACGTGGCAAAATACACTTGACCAGTAAATCGTCCGAGAATAACGACTTAGTGTTTTCCTCGTTCTGGCGATGCCCTGAACACCGCTGTTGCGTCAGGGCATCGTTGTGGCGTTTGGGCAACACAGGGGCACGTGCCCCTGCCAATTGTTCCAAGATTTGTGTACCCCCTTCTTGACACCCACCTGGGTGGGGCTATGATGAGGAAAATACTTGCGTTGGTCTTGCCTTGAGGAGTGTGTTTCATGACCGAGTTTCGACGCCTGGAAGTCAACCAAGTCGGGGATGTGACCGTGGTCCACTTCCGCGACCAGAAAATTATCGAGGATCTCGGGATCCAGGAACTCGGGCAGGAACTGTTTACCTTGGTAGAAGCCGAAAACCGCAAAAAGCTGGTGCTCAACTTCTCCTCGGTCGATTTTCTCTCCAGTGCCGCTCTCGGGAAGCTGATTACGCTGGAAAAGAAGCTGAAAAACCGTAACGGTACGCTGAAGCTCTGCTGCATTCGTCCGGAGATCTATGAGGTCTTTGCGATCACACGGCTCAATCGCCTGTTCGATATCAAGCAAGAGGAAGCCGACGCCATCGCTGCCTTCTGACCGTTTCGCCTCATCACCCTTCGTCGCCCGAATCCATGTCAGAAAGCCCTTGGATCTGGCAATGCGACCATGTGATTCCTAGCAGTCCCGGCGCCGGCCGTGGGGTGCTCGAAGAGGTTCTCCGCCAGCTCGAGCGGCAGCGGTGGGTCGAGCATGATATCTTTGGCGTTCACCTTGCGATGGAAGAGGCTCTGGCCAACGCCATCAAACACGGCAATCGCTCCGACGCCGCCAAATTCATCCACGTCTCCTGCCGTCTGACAGACGATTTGGTGCATATCGAGATTTCCGACCAAGGCCCTGGCTTTGATCCGACCTCCGTCCCCGATCCAACCGACGAGGCGCATCTAGAACTCCCCCGTGGAAGGGGGTTAATGCTCATGCGGAGTTTCATGTCACGGGTCGCTTATAACGCCGCGGGCAATTGTGTGGTGATGGAAAAGGACCGCGGCTCCAACCACGCCTCCAATCACGACTAAAAGTCGTTTCCATTGCAGGGGCCTATTCCCCTCCAAAGTATGCAAAGCGATAGAAACGCGACTGATCGGATTGTTTTTCCTCGATTCACCCATCTTGCCGACCGGCTGCCGATCCAGTAAGATAGAAATTCTTCATTCCCCGATAGCTCAGTCGGTAGAGCAAGCGGCTGTTAACCGCTGGGTCCTAGGTTCGAGTCCTAGTCGGGGAGCTTGAACTATCCAGCCGAACCAATTCGGCTGACTCAGTTAACGCGATCGCCCGACCATGAGAATGGCCGGGCGTTCGCGTATCTCTATGCCCGCAAAGGGTTACGGCGAATCGGCCCTCGCGGGCCGCGCTCTCTGTTTCAACCCGCCTCCACCACGTCGCGGGAGTGAACGTACACGTTCTCGCCCGCAGCCCGAGAGCAACAGGCCGAACTCTCTGACTCTCTCGTAAACAGCCCGCGTCCAGTTAACAGGCCCGTTCGTTTTGGACCCCAAGCCGATTTCGAACCGGCGTGCTCAGACCTGCAGCTTCGAGTGGTTGGCGCAAACGGCCGAGATGGGCGGCTCGGCGCTGGGCTGGCTGAAATGACGTTTCTGCAAGTATAACGCGACATGGACCAACCCGATCAGTACGGGTACTTCCACGAGCGGGCCGATTACAGCGGCAAAGGCTGCGCCATGATGGATGCCGAAGACAGCCACAGCTACTGCAATGGCTAGCTCGAAGTTGTTACTGGCCGCCGTGAAGCTGATCGTCGCCGTCTTGGAATAGTCCGCGCCGGCCTTCTTGCCCATCCAGAAGCTCACCAGAAACATGACGACAAAGTAGATCAGCAGCGGAATGGCGACCAGCACCCCGTGCCACGGCTGGCGGACAATCTTGTCGCCCTGGATCACGAACATGGCGACGATGGTGAATAGCAGCGCGACCAGTGTGATCGGGCTGATCCTGGGGATGAATTGCTTTT
>CAZLDQ010000093.1:0-22022 GCA_964558295.1 uncultured Planctomycetaceae bacterium
ATTGACGTTTCTCGCTCACCGCCACTGCGCGCAAAAGCTGACGTGCACCCCCGCCCTGCCCCTGCGTCCTTCGCCCCTTCCGCAAATCGTCGGCACGTGGTATAGGTGTGGCAAAACAACCTCTCCATCTGCCACAGGAGCATTCCCGTGTACGACAAAGAAGCGCTGATCGCCCTGATCCGCCACAAGGCGTTGAAATACGGCAATTTCACCTTAGCCTCCGGCAAGAAGGCCAGCTACTACCTGGACGGCAAGCAGGTGACGCTTGATCCGACCGGGGCAAAGCTGATTGCCGAGGGGGTTCTCGATCTGCTCCGCGAGGAGGAGATGCCGGACGCTATTGGGGGGATGTCGATCGGGGCCGATCCGATCACCGCCGCCGTGGTGACCATGTCGGCCGTGCGCGGTACACCGCTCCTAGGCTTCATGGTCCGCAAGGAGCCCAAAGGCCACGGCACGAATCAGTACATCGAGGGCCCGGTTCAGCCTGGCCAGCGCGTGGTGATTGTGGAAGACGTAGTCACGACCGGTGGCTCGTCGCTCCAGGCGATCGAACGGGTCGAGGCCTTCGGGCTGAAAGTCGCGCGCGTGATCGCGATTATCGATCGAATGGAAGGGGGGGCCCAGGCGTTTGCCCAACGGGGTTATCGACTCTCCAGCCTGTTGACAATCCGCGACTTTGGGATTCAGCCGCCGGAAGACTAGAAGTACGAAGGTCGAATGCCAAATGACGAAAGAATGACGAAGCACTAAACGGCCAACTTGGATACTCGTCACGAGGCATTCGGCACTGCTCATGGAAACCTCCCTGCACCGCGAGCTCAAGACGTTTTACGCTGGGACAGATGCCCAATTCGAGGTTCCGTTGGGCGAATATCGGATCGATGTCGTTTCGAATGGCATGTTGGTGGAAATCCAACATGGGTCGTTGGCGGCAATCCGCGACAAGGTGAAGACGCTCCTGCACCAGCACGATGTGCTGGTGGTTAAGCCGATCGTGGTCCGCAAGCTGTTGGTCAAGCGGTCGGCCAAAGAGGGCGAAATCCTCCATCGGCGTTTGAGCCCCAAGCGGGGGGGAATTTGGGATCTGTTTGACGACCTAGTCCATTTCACTCAGGTCTTTCCCCACAAACGTCTGACACTCGACGTGCCACTGGTGGACATTGAGGAGTGGCGCCACCCGGGCCATGGACGCCGTCGACGCTGGCGCGTGAATGACCACGAAGTGGAAGACCAGAAACTGCTCCGTGTTCACGCGGTCCACCGCTTCCAGACGGCCGCTGACCTCCGTGCCCTAATCGTGAATCCTCTGCCGGCGTCGTTTCATACGGGCGATCTGGCCGAGTTGCTCGGTATCCGGCGCTGGGTAGCGCAGCGGATCGCCTATTGCTTCCGGAAAATGGGAGTGGTACGCGAACTGGGCAAACAAGGCAATACCAGGCTTTACGAGTTTGCCGTCACAAACCACGTGACGCAAGGAAAACGGGGCAAGCGGAGAAGCGACAAATCCATAGCGTAAATCATGTTTTGGCGGGCGGGCGATCTTCGAGGACTTTCCGGCCCCCTATAATTCATTCCCTTAGAGGGTCATTATCGCCATTCCTGATACCGTGATGACTAGACTGGGGGGCGTGACGGCAAAGTCGTATCTTCGCCCCCAATACGTATTTGCGCCCTATACTTTAATCGGGTGGCGTTGGGTGTGTTATTTCGTGTAGCGAGGGCGTGCAGGGGGTAGCTGAAATGCAACTTGCGCAAAAAAAATCCCCAAAAACCGTGCCTTGATTGGCGGACGTGGTAAATTAGGTAGGCTGGAAGTTCGATTGGAATTTCCCCCGGTTTTTGGTAGCCTCGAGCGAAACGATTGTAACGGTTATTTGCTCTACGCAGCCACGGCAAGATGCGAGAGAATCCCAGGTATTGTTCGGAGAATTGGTCTCCCTCGGATGAAGATTATGGCGTGGAGTAGCAGGACTGAGTTCTCCTCCCCCAATCCTTTGTCCAATTACAAGAGACTCTCGACCCAGTTCAACTTTTGAAGGCATCATCGTGAGAATCCTGTTGGCGACAAGTGAAGCGGTTCCTTTTGCCAAGACCGGTGGCCTAGCCGACGTCTGTGGGGCCTTGCCGAGCGCGCTGGCCCAGTTGGGACATCAGCCGGCGGTCATTCTGCCGGCCTATCGGCAAGCCAAATACGCGCCGATGCCCCTCGAATCGTTGGGGATTGATTTCATTGTGCCGATTGGCAGCAAGACGGTCGCCGGTCATTTGCTGCGCAGCCAATTGCCGGGGAGTGACGTGCCGGTCTACTTAGTCCAGCAAGACCAGTACTATGACCGGGACGAATTGTACGGGGTCGACGGCAACGACTACCAGGACAATTGCGAGCGGTTCGTGTTCTTCTCGCGAGCCGTGTTGGAAGCCGTACGGCTGCTGGACCTGGAAGTGGACGTAATCCACGCCAACGACTGGCAGACCGGACTGGTGCCGGCCTACCTGAAGATCGAGTATCGCAACCGGCGGCACTATCAGAACATCGCTTCGCTCTTCACGATCCATAACATGGGCTACCAGGGCACGTTCTGGCACTGGGATATGCTCTTGACCGGGCTCGATTGGAAGTACTTCAACTGGCATCAGATGGAGTATTACGGCAAGCTGAACCTGCTGAAGACCGGGCTCGTGTTTGCCGACTCGATCAGCACCGTCAGCCCGCGGTATGCCGAGGAGATCCAGACCCCGGTCTTCGGCTACGGGCTGGAAGGCGTGCTCCAATATCGCCGGAACGTCCTCACGGGAATCCTCAACGGGATCGACGAAAAGGAATGGAACCCGGCCACCGACACGCTCTTGCCGGCCACCTACACTCCCGAAAGCGTGGAGCAAGGCAAGCCCGTCTGCAAGGCCGCGTTGCAGCGTGAATTCGGCTTGCCGGAACGCCCGGACGTGCCGGTGATCGGGCTGATCGGCCGACTCACGGAGCAGAAGGGGGTCGACATGATCACCGACGTGATCCCCGAATGGCTCGAGCGCAGCGACCTGCAGTGGGTGATCCTCGGCAAGGGCGATCCGAAGTACCATCGGGCGCTGGACCGTTTCGTGCGGCGTGCCCCGGAGAAGTTCGCCGTACGGTTGGAGTATTCCAACGAGATGGCCCACCTGATCGAAGCCGGCGCTGATATGTTCCTCATGCCCAGCCGCTACGAGCCGTGTGGCCTGAACCAGATGTACAGCCTCAAGTATGGCACCGTGCCAATCGTGCGCGAGACGGGTGGCTTGGCCGACACGATCACCAACACCACCGAACAGACCCTGGCCGATGGCACGGCCAACGGCTTTAGCTTCCGGGAGGATATCGCCCAGGCGCTGAGTGAGACAATCCAGCGAGCAGTAGACGCCTACCACCACCCCCAAGTCTGGCGTCAACTGATTGCCACGGGGATGCGTCAGGACTGGTCCTGGACCCACAGCGCGGCGGAATACGTCAAGCTTTATGAGCGGACGCTGGCCAGCTTGAAGCAGGGGACGTGAGGCTTGGAAATGACCAATGACCAATGACTGATAAGAAATGCGTCTTGCTCTCCTGATGTGTGCTTCTGTGCTTGTCAGTCGTTGATTTTCGCCCCCTCATCGCGAGGACTTGAGGAAGCTAGCCTGATCGCCCATCCCTCCTCCCGTTGGCACCGGGAGCGTGCATTACGTTGAGCACGTGCATTACGTTGAGCAAAGGAGAGCCATGCACGACGTTTCGTTAGTCTTTTTCTGGCACCAGCACCAACCGTACTATCCCGACGATGTCGGCCATGAGAATCTGATGCCGTGGGTTCGCTTGCACGGCGTCAAGGACTATTGGGGCATGGCGATGTTGCTCAAGGAGGTACCGGAGCTGCACGCCACGATCAACCTGGTTCCTAGCCTGCTCGTCCAGCTTCTCGGCTACACGGAGCACGGCCAGGAAGATCGCCACCTGCGGATCTCGCGGTTACCGGCCGACGGGCTCTCGGCCGACGACCTGACCTACCTGATGGACAACTTTTTCATGGTCCATCCGGATCACATGATCCGTCCGTACCGCCGCTACCACGAGTTGTACAAGCAGCGAGGCTTCCACATCGATCCACCGGATCGGGCCGCCAAGCGTTTTGGTAAACGCGATATCCTCGACTTGCAGTGCTGGTCAAACCTTTCCTGGTTCCACCCGCTGGCCTTTGAACTTGACGCCGATTTGGCCGAGTTCCGCAAGAAGGGACGCCATTGGACCGAGCAAGAAAAGCAGTGGCTGCTCGACAAGCAGATGGACGTCTTGCGTCAGGTAATTCCACTGCATCGCGAGCTGGAGCAGCGAGGTCAGGTGGAACTGACCACCACACCGTTTTATCACCCGATCCTGCCGCTCTTGTGGGACAAGCGGCTGGCACGCCGGGCAATGCCCGAGGTGCGATTGCCCCACTACTTGGACGGCTATCCCGAGGACGCCCAGGAGCAGATCCGCCGCGCCGTAGAGTTCCATGCCAAGCTGTTCGGGCAGAAGCCGCGCGGGATGTGGCCTTCGGAAGGTTCCGTCTGCCAGGGGATCCTCCCGGTCATTGTTGAGGCCGGCATTCATTGGATCGCCACCGATGAAGAGATTCTCTCCGGTTCGACTGACGGCGCAGTGAGCCGCGACCACAACGGCTATCTCCGCAATCCCGAGATGCTCTATCGCCCATGGCGTGTGGAAGAAGGAGGACGCCAACTTCAGATCCTCTTCCGCGATCATGCGCTGAGCGACCTGATAGGGTTTACCTACCAACGTTATTCGGCCGACCACGCGGCAAATGACTTTTTGGGCAAGATCGAGGCCATCGGACGCGCCACCGGCGGCCAGCCGGGACGCCGGCCGACGATGGTCAACGTGATTCTCGACGGCGAGAACTGCTGGGAGTACTACCAAAACAGCGGCGTCGACTTTCTGCGCACTCTTTACCGCCGCATTGTGCAGCACCCGAAGATCACGCCCGTCCGCGTTACCGACTACCTCCAGCGGTATCCGGCCACCGACAAGATTGGACACCTGTTCCCTGGCAGTTGGATCCAGCACAACTTCGCCATCTGGATCGGCCATCCTGAGTGCAACCAGGCATGGGATCTTTTGCACCAGACGCGGCAGCACTTGAAAGCCAGCGCCAGCCGCGGCAAGTCGCCCGAGCAGCTTCGACGGGCTTGGGAAGAACTGTACATCGCCGAAGGAAGCGACTGGTTCTGGTGGTTTGGCGACTCTCACTCCAGCGCCCAGGACAGCCTGTTCGACCAGCTCTTCCGCAAGCACCTCCAGAACGTGTATACGCTTCTGGGGGATCAGCCGCCAGCCGAGTTGGCCCGGGCGATCCGTCAAGGGGCAAGGCAGCCGCTGCACACGCTTCCCACGGGACTATTGAACGTCAAGGTGGACGGGCGGCGGACCTATTTCGAATGGATTAACGCCGGACATTATGTTTGCGGCGGCTCGCGCGGGACGATGAGCATGACCACGGAAGGTTTGCTTGCCGAGCTTCACTTCGGCTTTGACGCCCAACGGCTTTTCCTGCGGCTGGATGCCCGGGATGGGGCCTTCCGCGAGCGGCTGGGCAACGTCGACCAACTGCGAATGCTGTTTTTCCAACCGCCAGGTTTCTCGCTGGTGGTCACCAATCCGGCCCAACGTCGGCCTCATGTGCAACTCTCCCACAACGAGGTCCCCGTAGCAGAGTCGGGAGTGGAGGCCGCCGCCGACGTGATCTTCGAATTGTCGATCCCATTCCACAGCTTGGCTGTCTCGACTGGCGATCCGATCCACTTCTGCCTGGAACTGCTCAAGTCTGACCAACCGATCGAACGCGTCCCCACGGAAGGCGCAATCGAAGCCGTGGTCCCCTCGCCCGATTTTGAGATGATCATGTGGCAGGCGTAGGGGAATGCAAAATGATGAATGATGAATGAAGGGACGCGAAGCGGCAAGCTGCTGTTTACCGTTAACCAACGCCTAGCGTGTACTGCCCACTGACCACTGTTCACTGCCATCTCCACTATGCCTGACCTGCGAAAAGACCCGATTGTTGGCCGCTGGGTGATTGTGGCCAAGAGCCGTGCGAAGCGACCGCATGACTTTGAATCAACGCCCCATCTGCGACGCGGACAATTCTGCCCGTTCTGCGCGGGGAATGAAGATAAAACGCCCAATGAGATTCTCGCCTATCGCAATCCGGGCTCGCAACGAAACCGCGAGGGGTGGCGGGTCCGGGTGGTGCCCAATAAGTTTCCGGCCCTTGAGATCGAAGGGGATCTGAATAAACGGGGTGACGGGATTTACGATATGATGCGGGGCGTCGGCGCCCACGAGGTGATCATTGAGTCCCCCAAGCATGTGGTGAGCACGTCACAGTTGACGGAAGAAGAACTCCGCGACGTGCTGTGGGTCTACCGCGACCGGCTCTTGGATCTCAAGAAGGACTCCCGGCTGGTCTATGGGATGATCTTCAAGAACGTGGGGGCGGCGGCTGGGGCTTCGTTGGAGCACACGCACAGTCAGTTGATCGTCACCCCAATCGTGCCGATTAACGTTTGGGAGGAAATGACTGGTTCGCTGGAGTTCTACAATTTCCGTGGCCGGTGCGTCTATTGCGACATGATCCAGCAGGAACTGGTCACCGAAAAACGGATTGTCTGGGATACTCCCGGTTTTGTGGCCTTCTGCCCGTTTGCCAGCCGGTTCCCCTTTGAGACGTGGATCCTGCCCAAGGGGCATTCGAGCCATTACGAAAATCTCCCGAAAAACGCGGCAGACGAATTGGCAGGGGTGATGCGGCAGGTGATCGGTAAGATCGAAGCCGCCCTGGACCGTCCGGCCTACAACTACATCATTCATACGGCCCCCTTTGACACCCAAGAGCTTGCGCATTATCACTGGCATATAGAGATTATGCCGAGTTTGACGAAGGCCGCCGGGTTTGAGTGGGGCACCGGTTTTTACATTAATCCGGTCCCGCCCGAAGAAGCGGCAGCTTTCTTACGGGAAGTGGAGTTTGAGTCCCAAGAGCCACAAGATTTTCCGTCCAGGGCAACTGGATAAACTGGGCAGTAGCTGCCGATGAACTAAACAAATCCTGACAGTTCTCGCGCCAGACCGGTTGCCGAGGGTCGAGTGCGGACGACTGGAGGTCGCCGTACTCAGCCGATCCTGGGCCGAAAACCCAGGGGGGCTCCCTGCGAGCTTGGTCCTAACTGGTGGCCACGGGAACCTGATACTCCCCCCTCCCAACATCCAACCTTTACTGTCTGCCATGCCCAACCCGATTCGCCTTGTATTGGTCCTTCACAATCATCAGCCGATTGGTAACTTCGAGAACGTCTGCGAACAGGCCTACCAGGACAGCTACTTGCCGTTCTTGGACGTCTTCTCACGCTACCAATCGCTGAAGATCGCCTTACACACCAGCGGCTCGTTGATGGAATGGCTCGAAACCCGGCACCCTGAGTATCTCGACCGGTTGGCCGACCTGACGGCCCGCGGGCAGATCGAGATCATCGGCGGCCCCTACTTCGAGCCGATCCTGGCGATGATTCCCTCGCGTGACCGGATTGGGCAGATCCGCAGCTACACCAATTGGCTGGAAAACCGCCTCAGCGCCACGATCCGCGGGATGTGGATGCCCGAGCGGGTTTGGGAACAGTCGTACACCCGGGACTTGGTCGAAGCGGGCATGGAGTACACGGTTCTTGACGACTACCACTTCAAGAACGCCGGCCTGACTGAAGGCGAGTTGCATGGCCACTACCTGACCGAAGACGATGGGCATGTGATGTCGATCTTCCCGGGCAGCGAACGCCTGCGCTACACGATCCCGTTTGCCGATCCACAGGAGACGATCCACTACCTCGCCCAAATCTCTGAGCATCACCCCAATTCGGTGGTCGTGTTCGGCGACGACGGCGAGAAGTTTGGTACCTGGCCGGACACGAAAAAGCACTGCTACCAGGACGGCTGGCTCGTGCGGTTCTTCGACGCGTTGATGGCCAACCAGCAGTGGCTCCGGGTGACCACGCTGGCCGAGGCGGTCGACCACGTCAGTCCGCTGGGCAAGATCTACCTGCCTGACGCAAGCTATCGCGAAATGACCGAATGGGCGTTGCCCACCGATCTGCAGATCGAATACCACCATGTGTCCCACGAAATGGAAGGCGATCATCGCTGGCAGTCGTTGCGGCGATTCATGCGCGGTGGGTTCTGGCGCAACTTCAAGGTGAAGTACAGCGAAGCGGACGAGATGTACGCGCGGATGATGCACGTCAGCCGCCGGCTCCAGGAAACGCTCGACGGGGGTGCCCGGGGCGAATTGGTCGAGCAAGCCCGGACCGAACTGTATCGCGGTCAGTGCAACTGCAGCTACTGGCACGGGGCCTTCGGCGGGATCTACCTGCCACACCTGCGCAATGCCGTCTACAACCACCTGATTGCTGCTGACAATCTGTTGGATCGGGTTACCAATCGTCCCGAAACGTGGATCGAATCGAAGGCCGAAGACTTCAACTTCGACGCCCGGCAGGAAGTCCAACTGGCCAATGACAAGCTGATCGCACTGCTGGCCCCCAGCCGTGGCGGACAACTCTACGAACTCGACGTCCGTTCGATTTGCCATAACCTTCTGGCCACCCTGACCCGCCGACCCGAACCCTATCATCGCAAGATCCTCGCCGGCCAGCACCAGGGCAACGGTCAGTGCGCGAGTATCCACGATCGGGTGGTCTTCAAACAGGAGGGACTCGATCAGCGAATCCAGTACGACAGCCATCCACGCAAGAGTCTCATCGACCTGTTCTACGACAATGAGGTGACCTTGGAGGCCGTGGCCTCAGGGCAAGCCTGTCAGCGAGGCGACTTCGTTTTCGGGAGCTACGACGCCCGGGTGCGGCGGAATCCTGATCGGATCCAGGTGCAACTCGGCCGCGAGGGGAACGTCAACGGCATGCCCGTGCGGATTACCAAGGGCGTGACGCTCAACGCCGGTAGCGCGGTCCTGGAGATCGGCTATCTGCTGGAGAACCTGCCGCACAACCAGCGATTCCACTTTGCCGTGGAGTTGAACTTTGCCGGGATGCCCGCTGGGGCTGATGACCGCTACTTCTACGATGGCCAGCAGAAGCGGCTCGGCCAGCTTGGCACGCGGCTGGACCTCGGCGACGTGACCGGCCTGGGCTTGGTTGACGAATGGCTCGGCCTGGATGTGAGCCTAAAGATGTCGCGGCCCACGCATCTCTGGACGTTCCCGGTGGAGACAGTCAGCCAGTCGGAAGGCGGCTTTGAGGCGGTTCACCAGTCAGTGGTCGTGATGCCCCACTGGTATGTCACCCCGGATGCGGAAGGCCGCTGGGCGGTCACGATGCAATTGGGAATCGACACGAGCCGGGCCGAAGCCCGGATGGAGCACTCGGCGCTGGCCGCTGGGATGTAGACAAATCACCTGCTAACGACCCGCAGTCAGGGACGGCAGATGCATTCTGCCGTCCCTTCTTTTGCGCCATCGACCTTTTGCGCCACCGACAAAACCGGGGGCGTTCCAATTCCAACGACTGGGGAATTGACCGGTTTGGTTCGCTGAATTCAATCACAACCATCTAGACAACTCCACAGTCTCCTCGAATAGCGTGCCATCCGTGAACTTGGTACAAGGTCATCTCAAGCAGCGGCGGATTCCTTTCGGCCGTCATCGCGCCAATGCGAACCAGTCCACTTCGGCGTCAAACCCTTTCTTCCAGCCCACTTCGGCAAGAATCGGTGGAACGCAGCGGGCGGCCAGTTCCTGGCGGTTGGTGGCCAAGCTGAGATCACGAGGCGGCCGGCAGGGCTGATTGAGCACGATCCCAGCCACGTTCAGCCCGTCGCGGAACGTAGCGGCGGTGATCAGCGTTTGCAGGGTGTGGTTGATCGTGCCCAGCACGTTGCGCGCAACGACGATGAGCGGAAAGCCGAAGTCGCAGGCCAAATCGGCCACGTAGTCGTTGTCGCCCATCGGCGACATCAGGCCTCCGGCCCCTTCGACGAGCACGATTTCCGACTGATCCAACCAATACTCGATCCCTGTGCGGAGCAACTGAGCATCAATCTCCTTGCCTTCGACACGGGCCGCCAGATGCGGGGCCAAGGGGGCCGCAAAACGCTGCGGGCAGACGCACGTCAGAGGCCCCGGTTTGCCCGCGGCTTCCCAGAGGGCCACCGCGTCTTCGGAGACAAGCGTTCGGCCTTTGCGCAAACAGCCGCTGGCGGCCGGCTTGTAGACCCCGACGCGATGCCCGGCCTCACGCAGTGCCCGGGCGATCAGCGAGGCAACGTAGGTCTTGCCGACCTCGGTATCAGTGCCGGTGATGAACAGACCGCGAGGTTTCTTGCGTTTCATGGGCGTTGGGCGGGCATGCTGTGGAGACGCGATCACTTCTGGAGATAGAACAACGCCAGCCGGTCGCCAAGCTTTCCGGTGTTGGCTTTGAGCACGAGTGACTTCTGAAACTCGACGGGGGAAAGCCACAAGTAGCACCAGGAGAATGCGCCATGCCGGCCACTCAAGCAGGAGCGGAAGTCTCCCTGTTTGCCGAGCAGAGGGGCAAGGCTCGTGGCGGTCCAACCGTCCTGGGGTTGGCCATCGACCACCAGCATGTCGATCCCGGTCGGCGTTGCTTCCGGCTGTTGGTAGACGAAACCAACGAGGCGGCCGCAGCCGGCCTGCTGAATCAAGTCGCAGGTCCCTTCCTGGGCGGGCTGAAAAATGCCACGCAAACGCATGCGCTGGCAAATGTCGTTTCGGGTCCGCTCGGTGGCAGGCGTCATCGACACGGCCAGCCCCACCTCGTGAATCGGCTGGGCGCCGGTGTTCAGGACGGCAATCGTGATCCCGTTGCCAAAGGGCATGGCCAGCCGGCTGGTCACGCCACCACGGTCGACCATCACGAAATTGTGGAAACGGCCTTGGCCTGCCAGACCGGGATACCAGAACCGCACCGGCGCGGCAATCGCCGGACGGTTTTCGCCGTCAACGGTCACTTCCAGCCAGAGGTCGTTGTTGTGGAGCAATTCCTTCTTGGCTCGCAGCTTGAGCCACTCGACAATTCCCGCTCCGTCGATATGGATGAGCGGCTCGCGCTGCCCCGGCTGGATCGTCCGCTTGGCCGATTCGAATCGCGGCATGGGGTCGTATTCGCGGTGGATGCCCCAGTCGGAATGCAAATGGCGATAATTGACCGCCGAAAGCCAGCCACGCGGGAAGCCTGCCTCCGGTCCAGCGAAGGTTTCCACGGGCAGATCCTTGGGGAAAGTGACGTAGTCGATCCGGTAGTCGGCCGTCTTGGCGTCGCGAAGAACGATCTTCAGGCTCTTGACATAACTGAGCACGGTCAATAGCGGTTCGGGATCTTCCGTCAGCCCGGGCGTGGCATGAAGCAGTTCTTCGGGTTTGCACTCCAGCCGCGGCTTTGGTTCGCCGTCGAAGTAGAACGCCAGCCAGCCGTCGTTGTTGCTACGTACAATACGGACCACGGCGCCCGGGCCGGATAGCTCAGCCAGCACGTGCTCGGCCGGCGCATCGCCGGAGATCGATTTCGACACGACCGCTGAACGGATGCCGTCGGCGACCGACAGGCGTTCGGGATTCAGCAGCCGATCCAGCAGGGCCGTGTTGGCCTGGGGCGGCACAGGACGCAGCCAAGCGTCGAGGCCGGTGCCGGGCGGAGCTTCCAGCACCTTCACGTTGCGGTACTCAATCCGTGCCTGGTGGTCTTGCAGCCCGATCCATCCGACCAGATGCCGGTGCTTGAGTTCCGGATGGTGGAGCGTGTTGTACTGCTGAACCAGTTCACCGTTCATCCAGGCGGAGATCATCCAGCCGTCGGCCTTGATGACCACGCGGTTCCACTGGTCGGGCAAATCCGCCCGGGCGATCGGCGGAACGTTGCCGTAGAGGGCCAGGGTCTGATGCTTGTCGAGCTTTGTATCGTGCGGCGTGTGCCAGAGCTGGAGTTCCATGCCGTCGCCCGAGGGCCAGCCCTTCCGAGGCGTACGGATGCCGGCTCCGGAGTTGCCCGACTTCCCCATCTTGTACTCGAAGGAGAGGGTGAAATTGCCGTACTCTTTTTCCGAACGGAGGTAGTCCCCGCACTCCTTAGTCAGCACGACGGAACCGTTTTCCATTCTCCAGGCGTCCATCTTGCCCGGGGTCCACCAGCCGGCAAACGTCTTGCCGTTAAACATCGATGTGCCTGCCGGCTCCTGGACTCGTAGGTCGGCGAGCGTGGCCTGGCCACCGGCCACGGCCAAGCCAAGGCCAAAACGGCGGGCACGTGCCAGGCCGATCTCGGCCAGCGGCTGGTCGTCGACTGTGACGGTGAGTTCTGTGCCATTGCGGCGGATCGCGGCCGTGTGCATCTTTCCTTCGATGGGCGCAACTCTCTGGCCTTCGGCAACCGTCTTGACGCCATCGCACACTTGGCCACAACGGCCTCCTTCACGCAGGATCACCTCGAGCCCCTTGCCGTTGGGAACTTCCGGCAAGAGGATTCGCCACTCGCCGCCCGAGGCAACCGACCAATTCAAACGCAGTTCGAAATCGCCGAACGAGAAGCCCGACAGAAGGGGTGTTGCCTGTGGGGTGCCACTCAGGCGTCCATCAGCGATGGTCCATCCGGCCGGCGGCACTTCACCGTAGGTCCAGCCCTCCAACGAGTCAGGGCGGAGCAACTTCACGCCGAATGGCTCAGCGGCCAAGGCAAAGCAGCCGCCGAAGGAGAGCCAAACGAGAAGGGCCAAGTGCATCAAGGGGCGAATCATCGGAGGCCTGCTGGTCGGGGTGGGAATGGGGAATGACTAATGACCAAGGGGTTCGCGGCCGTCAGACTTTCATAACTCCAAAAACTCTTCGGCCGCCTCGTACATCACGGTAGTGTCCGGTTCGATCTCGGTCCAGAGTCTGAAATTGATCGCGGCTTGTTCGACGAAGATTTCCAAACCGTCGATCACGGGGCAGCCGCGCTGCTCGGCGTGATGTACCAGCCAAGTGCGCGGCGGGTTGGGGATTACGTCGACGACGACGGTTTTTTCGGTCAGGTGGTCAAGCTTGAGTGGCAACTCGACGTCGGGGGCGCCTTCGCCGATCGAAGTGGCATTGATGAGCACCTGGGTTTCGGCAGGCACTTCGAACTCGCCTTGCCAGGGGAGCCGCACGGCATTGGCCTGAAGCTTGTGGATCAGGAGTTCCACGAGCTGGGTGCCCGCCGTCTCGTTGCGGCAAACGATCGTTACCTGCGCGGCTTGGGCCAACGCGGCTTCGATGGCGATTGCCCGGGCCATGCGGCCGGCGCCGAGGATTACGACCTGCTTGCCGGCCGGATCCGTGCGCCGGGCAAGGGCCTGCAAGACGGCCTTACCTTCGGTGTTCTCGCCGACGAGCTGGTCATCTTTGCGAAGAAAGAAGTTTACTACTCCGCTAAGCTCGGCGGTCTGGCCATTGCGGTCGAGATGCTGGAGGATCGTTTGCTTGTGTGGTTCGCTGCAATTGCCGCCAGCGAACCCCATCGCCCGCATCCCGCGTACGGCAGTTGCCAAGTCGTCGGGCGAGACGTCCAACGAGAGATAACGCCAGTCCAACTGGAGCTGGCTGAATGCCTTTTCAAGCATGTATTGGGTGGGATTACCGGCCACGGGATGGCCGATCATGGCGAGGATTGGTTGCAGGAGGGAATCACTCACGGGGACGACGACTCCAAACGATCTGGCTGGTCCATTGGTGGGGTGCGTGATGTCCCCGCGCCACTCCAGCCGCGTGACATGAACGCATTTTGGCTTACCGGGATGGTGAATGCAACCGTTCCCCTCCGAAGAGGAGTTGGCCATTCCAGGCCTTTGGTGCAAAGCCACCTTTCAATTCTAGGTGATACCTAGGGACACGAATGGGGTGGCGTGGACTGCGGAAGGCCCGGCCGCCTCCCCGGCGAATCTGCCAGCACACGGGAGATGTGATCACGCACCGAATTGGCCGTCTCCGGTGTATTCCCTGCCCAGGGGTGGGATGTCATAATCGACCGGATGACGCCTGCCCGACTCCTAATCGGATTGCTTCTGGTGGCGACCGTGCTGGTCGACATGGTGGCGTGGTCGGTGCTTCGACTGCAAGAGCCGCAGGGTTCGCAGGGCTTTGTCATCTCCCGCCAACTGTTCTGGTCGCTGGGCAGTTGCCAAGCCGGTTTGTTGGCTGTCTGGGCCGGGTTGGGAGGATACTCCCTCCCCTGGCGGTTGTTGGTCACCATCGGGTGTGCTTGGGGATGGGCAAAGATCGTCGCGGGATTCGCAGACGACTTGCCGCGCGAGTTTATCCTCTCCGTCTTATGCCTGCAACTCTGGGCACTCTCGCTCTTCGTCGCCTCGTTCATCTTGGCTGTCCGACTGGCGGGATATGCTCTCGAAAGATCTCCGGACCTGTCCTCGCCATTCGATAACATGGATCGGAGACCTTTTCAATTTTCACTCAGGTGTCTGTTGTCTTGGTTAACCGTGACGGGCATCTTGCTAGGACTGATTCAATCCACGATAAGTTTCCAACACCTCGCCGAAGGTCTTGACAACCGAAATGCAGCACGGATCGCCATATTTTCGCTCTGCGAAGCGATCATGATCCTCGTGGCCGTGGAGACCGTTTTGGGTAAGGGCGGGAAGCGTTTTCTCCGGTTCGTCTTGGTTGTCGGGAGCGTATTGGCGATCTTTATCGCGTTGCATCATTTGCGGCCCGCGGGGGCCCCTGTGCTGGCTACCCTGTTGCAACTGGGTTGGCTGCTCGGCTCGTTGGGGGTGGTTCGCGTGGCCGGGTATCGGTTGACGTGGCGAGACGCCCACTTTACTGCGTAGCGGGCGGGCTTGCCCGCCGTTGGCTCAAAGTCTCTGGTGCCCGGCACAAGTGCCAGGGCTAAACGGGCTGTTTGCCCGCAATGTTGACGCCGCTTGCCAATCTTGTCAGCAACCCGCCGCCGACCGCAAAGCTTGCCTAACGCTCATACACGGCAAAAGCCGAAAAATCCTCCAAGGTGGACGGTGGGGCAATGGTGTTTCGATGGGGGGTGATCACGTTGGTGAGATTCTATGCTACGGGGGGCGTGGGGGCCCTGGTGTTTTGGTGCATTGCGGTATTGGCAAGCCAAGAGGTGGTGGCAGCCGAACCACAAGGTCCGGTGGCATTCGCCGCAGGGTACCAGACGCTGCCAACGTCGGAGGAAGTGGGCGAGGTGTTGGTCTCCGACGAGGAGCCCTTCGCCCCACCGCCACCGCCTGCGGGCAACGCGCCAACGGTCACCGACAAGCCGCTGCCGGTGATGCCTGAGACGACGGTCGTCGGCCGGCCCGACCCGTTTCCCCAGAGTCCGTTGGGCGACAATACGCTGCTGACGCCGACACGTACCGAAGCCTTTGCCGGTCAGATCGGCAGTTCCTACACGGTGATTACCAGCGAGCAGATCGCCAACAGTAAGCAGACCAACGTGGCCGACGTCTTGCGCGGCACGCCAGGCTTGGACGTGGTCCAGCAGGGGCCGACCGGCGGGGTGACTTCCATCTTCTTGCGCGGGGCCAACTCGAATCAGACCAAGGTGCTCATCGATGGCATGCCGGCCAACGATCCGAGCAATGCCAGCCGAATGTTCGATTTCGCCCAACTCTCGGTCGACAACGTTGAGCGGATCGAAGTGCTTCGTGGCCCACAGAGTACACTCTATGGGTCGGACGCAATCGGAGGCGTCATCAATATCATCACCAAGCGGGGTGAAGGGCCGATGTCCGCGCGCGCCGAGCTGATGGGGGGCAGTTTTGGCACGGCCCGGGAAGCTCTCAATGTGAGTGGTGGCACCAAGGACTACTACTATTCTTTCGGCGCTTCCTACTATCAGACCGACGGCATTACGGCCGCCGACGCACGCTACGGCAACACGGAAAAGGACGGCGACCGGAAAGCCAACTTCTCCGGCCGCTTCGGCTGGACGCCGTCGGAGAATGTCGACGTGGACTATGTGTTCCGCTACATTGATCAGGATGCGGAACTCGACGATACGAGCTTCGATCCCACGCGGCCAACCGTCGATAACCTCGTTCGGCAGCTTCGCACCAACTCGTTTTTCAATCGAGTCCAAGCCCGGGCCATGGCCTTGGACGGTTTTTGGGAACAAAAGGTCGGGCTCAGCCTGACCGACTACGAGCGATTCGACACCGACCCCGGGTTTTATAGCGTTCCGGGATTCTCAGGCCAGTCGCGGCAGCTCGACTACCAGAGCAACTTCTTCCTGAACGAGCAGAACACGCTGACCTTCGGAACCGATTATCTCCACGAGGAGGCCCGCTCCACCACCGTTTCGGAACTCGCACAGCACAACTTCGGGGTCTACCTCGACGATCAGATCCGACTGAGCGAACGCTGGTCGGCCACGGCCGGAGCACGCTGGGACGACCATAACGCTGCGGGCCGGGCGAACACCTACCGGCTGACGACGCTCTATCGGTTTTCCACCGGAACGGGGCTGCACGGGAGCATGGGAACGGGCTTCCGCGCCCCGGCGTTGGCCGAAAACTACTTTCCCGGCGGCAACCCCAATCTCCGCCCCGAGCACAGCAAGGGCTGGGACATCGGCCTCGAACAGCCGCTGTTGAACGGGCGTCTCGTGGTCGACGGCACTTACTTCCGCAACGACTTCGTCGACTTGATCCAGTACTACGAACCGGCCCCGTATGTTTGGGTTTTGGAAAACGTGGGCCGGGCTTTTTCCAGCGGCGTGGAAGTGACGGCCCGCTACCAGTTCAACGAGTGTACGACCCTGTTGGCCAACTACACCTACACATTTACCGAAGACCTGGAGACCGGGCTCCCCTTGGCCCGGCGCCCGCGGCACAAGGCCTCGCTGAGCGTCAACCGGCGTCTGGGGTGCGATCAGGCCAACCTCTACGCCCAGTTGGTCTACGTCGGCTCGCGATTGAACAGTTCCTATGATTCGATCTACCTGGGCGAGTACTTCTTGTTGAATCTGGCCACAACCTACGACGTGACCCGTTCGTGCCAATTGTTTGCCCGAATCGATAACTTGCTTGACCAGGACTACCAAGAGGTCTACGGCTTCGGCACCCCCGGAATCGCCTTTTACGGCGGCACGTCGTTGCGCTGGTAAGTCTGATTCTCTCGCCGTCTTGGGGACCAAACACACTTCCCTTCCATGTCCCGAGGCAACGAGGGGAGGAAGGCCGGGCGTTTGTCTCGTCTGCACTTTCTTACTGCACTTTCTCAGAAAAAACCGTCGCCGATGGCAGGAGTGCTATCGGGGTAGAATCCTGATTCAAGAAAAGCGGCTCTCTCATCACGCTGGTGATTGTTGGACTCACCGGGACGAATGGGAGAGCCGAAATGGGCGGGCGGCGATGTCCGAAGGAATGGTCCGAGTGGCGCGATTGGTTGGCCGCCGGCATTCACCACAACCCCAACCCGGGGCCGGCAGACGCAAAATACGTCTGTGGACATATCTGGCTCACCTTGGCCTGGACCGTCCGGCATCCTCAGTGGAGCACCATCGGGCGGCCCTTGCGGGCGTTGCTCTACATCCGTCGCAAGCACATCGCACGGTTGCCGCCCCAACTCGGCTGGCGATTCCAGCCCCAACTCCAACAAGCGGCCGAATTGATCGGCTGGCTGGCTCCAAGCCGCTGGCAGGAGGAGTTGCGGTTCGGGAGTAGAGGCTGTTCTTGCCGCGAGGCGTGGTTCGCAATAGAATCAAGGGCGTGGCGTGCAGCCAACCTGCGTCTCCGCTTGGGGGGACGCGTTCGCTCTTAACTCCCGGGATTGGTTCCCGGAGGAAGCCCGTGCAAGACATACCGATCCACCGCTGCGCGGGGTATCTGGGTTGCCCGAGGTTTGCCGCACGTTTCGCCGAATGCGTCCGCACCGCCGCAGCCCTTTCGTGGCAAAATGGTTCGGACGTCCCACCCTTGCTGTGATTTCATGACCCGTTTTGCTACCCGTTCTGCTCCGTGTCTCCCCCCCAAAAAAAGACTCCCCGCAGCGCCAACGCGCGACTCCAGAGCTCTCTTCTTCGTCATTGAAGGGGTGAATGCAGTCGCCACGCCTTATTTTTTCAGCTACCTCTTCTTCCTGTTGCGCGACCACTATGGGTTTGGCAACCTCGGTAATCTGGCGACTGCGGCCCTGGGGGGCTTCGTCTATGCGGTAGCCGCGTGGCTGGGGGGGCGTTTTGCCCAGCGCTTCGGCTATTTCAACTCGCTGAAGACCGGGTTTGGCGGGATGGCGATCTGTTTGGGGCTGGCCCCGCTGGCTGCCTCTCTGCCCACCGTCCTGTTGGCCTACGCCGGTTGCATGGCGGCGGTCTGTTTCACTTGGCCGGCGCTGGAGGCTCTCATTAGCGAGGGGGTTGCGGATGAGGTCCTCCCCAAAAACATCGGCATCTACAATATGGTCTGGTCGACCGGCGCTGCACTGATCTATTTTGTCGGCGGCACGCTCTATGAAACGCTTGGCCACGCGAGCATCTTCTGGCTGCCGGCCCTTGTCCACGGCGGCGTGTACCTGTGGATCCTCCGCCTGGGCCGCCAGCGGTTCGAGTCGAAGGCTTCTGCGCCGGCGGCCGTGGCCGCGCATCCCCAAAACGTGTCGGCCAACACACAACCGGTCAGCCCCGAGACGTTCCTACGCATGGCTTGGCTGGCGATTCCCTTTTCCTACGTGGCGCTAACCACGGTCATCGCGTTCATTCCGTCGCTCGCCCAGAAGCTCGGCATGTCGACGACCCAGGCAGGCTTGTTCTGCTCGATCTGGATGTTCGTGCGCATGGGGACTTTTGTCGTTCTCTGGCAATGGACCGGCTGGCACTACCGTTTCCGCTGGCTGCTGGGAGCCTTCGTCGGGCTGATCGCCGGCTTCTGCCTGCTCCTGCTTTCGACCAGTCTGGGAGTGCTCGTCGGTGGTCAGATCCTCTTTGGGGTGGCCGTGGGCCTGATCTATTACTCGTCGCTTTTCTACTCGATGGACGTCGGCGAAACCAAGGGGGAACATGGCGGGCTGCACGAGGCAATGATCGGCGCCGGCAATTTCCTGGGCCCTGCGGTCGGCGCGGCGAGTCTTTTCCTGGCCCCGGGCATCCCCAATGCGGGCGTCTATGCAGTCACCGCCCTGTTGGCCTGCGGCCTGACCGGCTTGGTCGGCCTGCGCGTGCGGCGGGGCTAGTTTGGGCATCCCCTGCCCACGGTGTTTTTGGGAATGCTCACTTCACCGTCGCCAGCACATACGGCCCCTTGGGGATCACGGCGATCGTGGCCTCCGGGCCGTATTGCTTCAGGCAGTCGGCCACGGCCGTCTCCACACTCGGCGAGCTTTCGACGAACAGGCGGTTGACCGTCTCCGGCGGAAGCCCCTGGGTGACCACCTTGACGTTCGCCTTGCGGCGCACTTTGGCCAGTTCTTCCAACTGCCACTGGTCAAGCACACAGTACTGCTTGCTCAAGATCCGTTCCATGAACACATCGAGGCTCGGATTCTCTGCGAATAGTCGCTGGAACTCGGGACTGCCAATCCCTTCGGTCATGCTGGCGGCCAGGATGATCGTCCCGCCAGGCTTAACGATCTCCATCGCGCCGACCATCCCTTTGATCGATTGATAGAAGGTCGTGTCCAACGGATAGCCGGCCGAAGTGGTCACAACAATGTCGACCGGCTCGGGGACCGTATCGGTCAACAGGTGGCTGACAAAGCTCACGCCTTCGTAGAACGCCGCCTCCATGTCGCCGGCCATAAGAGCCAGGATTTGCCGCTGGGCGTCCAGCACCGTGTTGACGATGAAGTCGCAGCCGGCGCGGCGCCCGATCCAGGTGTTTTCCTCGTGAACCGGATTCCCTTCAAGCTGTCCGGCCCGGGCGTTGGGATGTTCGAGAAAGTCGGGACTGTGCCAAGCCTTGACCGTTTCCCAAGCAGCCAGCCCCGGACAAATCAGCTTCCGTCCGCCGGAGAAACCGGCCATGAAGTGCGGCTCGATCAGTCCGGTGGTGATCTTCAGATCGGCCTCCACATAGCGGCGGTCGATCCAGACCGGCACGCCGCGCGGGGTGTCGCCAAGATACGCGTGCTGGGAGAGATCGCGCCCGTCGTGATTCTCAATCCGATATGCCTCCATGATCGTCTGACCGACCATCTCGGCCAATTCATCTCCCAGGTTCGGCCGGTGCAGACCGGTCGCCACGAGAATCAAAATCCGGTTGCGCGGGATGCCGCTCTGCTCAAGCGTTTGGAGAATCGGGGGAAGGAGAATCTGGTTGGGGACTGGGCGCGTCACATCGCAGATCACCACACAGGCGCTTTGGCGGCCTCGGGCCAACTCGGCCAGCGGTGGTGTGCCGCTGGGCCGAGCCAGTTGATCCCAGACCGCCTGAGGCGGGTCGGCTAGTGGCGGCGCCGGCCGATAGCCGAGGCACTTGACCACGTTCCGATCGGGTAGGTCCACCTCCAGTCCACTTCGACCAGATTCCAGGTGGACCCGCATCCCGAGACTCCTACTTCTTGGCAGCAGGCTTGGCCGCCGGTTTGGCCGCAGGAGCCGCAGCCGCCCCTTCCTCTTCTTCCTTCTTCTTCTTCTTCTTTTTCATCGAGATCTTATAGACGCGGACCTTCGGGAGGCCGAAGGGGGCCGTTTCCCCCTCCTGCCAGCGGTCCGCGGCCTTCAACCGCTCGATCCGTTCCGCACGGGTCAGCACGCTCCGGGCCCGGATCATGCCCCGACGGACCTTCAGGCTTTTATCCATGGTCATAGCCGTGGGTCTCCTCGCGAGAATATGGTGTGTGGATGGTAGGGCAAAGGAACCACCGTCGGCCTGCCAAACCAACCGTCCCCGGTCTTACCTAACCGGAACAGTGACATCGACCGACAAGCCACTCAGTATACGCCTCCAGCGGCAATGCTTCAAGCACGTCTGACTCAACCCACCCCCGAGAGGCAGGCTACGTCGCGTCTTCGTGCTCCAGTCTGCGAATCGCTTTGAGAAAATCCACCATCGAAGGGCATCGTTTGCTCACGTCGGGCTCAATACACCAGTGAATCGCCTTGGCCAATTGTGGGTGAATTGTCGGACGGTAGTGGCGAATGTCGATCGGCGGCTGGTCATGCGTCATCGCCGCCTGACCGGTGGTGCCGCTCTGCCATGGGAGGTTAAAAGTGCATATTTCATAAGCGGTTACGCCGAAGGCAAACACGTCGAGTCGCTGATCCGTGCGATGACGGCGGACCAATTCGGGGGCCATGTAGTTGGGCGTCCCGGTCCGGTTACCCGGCTGCATAAACGGGGGGGTTGCCGGTACCGTCAACCCAAAGTCGGTCAGTTTGAGCGACTCCCAATCCCCGGTCAGCATCAGGTTGCGCGGGCATACATCGCGGTGAATGAACCCTTTCTCGTGAACGACCTTTAGCGCCTCGGCCACTTGCCGGAGGTATTTCACGCGCCTCCCCTCAAGCTTGGGGTCTCGGGCGATGAGCACGGAGTTCATCCCCGGCCCGTCGAGAAACTCCATGATCAAATACGGCTCCCCAGCGGTCGTCAGGCCATGCTCCGTGGTCCGAACGATGTAGGGGTGGTTGAACTGGACGGCAATCTCCCCCTCCGAAGGCTTGTTGAGCCCTTTGAGCCGGGCCTCCACCAGCGCCGTTTTCTTTGGGTCGAGGATCTTGAGGCCGACAATCTTCCCCGACTTGCGATCGCGGGCCATATAGAACTTGGACATGGTCCCGGAGATCGCCGTCCGCTCCAGATCAAAGCGGGAACGAACATCGAGTCGCCCCCCGCCAAACAGGCCCTTCAGTTGGTCAAAGAACGCCATGGAATATGCTTAGTTTTGTGGTCTACGCTCGCGGCCCCCCCTGTGCCGTCGGCGAACCAACCGGCCGGGCAGCATCACGATCTAGCCGCCCCCCCCGGTGGTGGCACGCGTGAAGGCCCGCCATCC
>CAZLDQ010000094.1:0-21957 GCA_964558295.1 uncultured Planctomycetaceae bacterium
CGGCTACGTGTTCCTCTTCGACCGCTGGTGGAACCCGGCCGTGGAAGACCAGGCCATCAACCGAGCCCATCGAATCGGCGCCGCCGGCCCGGTGACCGTCTGCCGGTTCATCACGGTCGGCACGATCGAGGAGCGGATTCATCGCGTCTTGGAGGAGAAACGCGAACTGTTCAACCTGATCTTCTCCGGCTCGGAAGGCTACCGCAAGATGGGCCTGACCCAAGAAGAACTCTTCGGCCTGTTCGACCTCAAGTGCCACGGCAAGTCGATCAAGATTGCGGCGTGAGTGCAAGAACGGAGGGAACCGTCCCTGCCGCTCCATTTGGGGAGCGGCTTTCAGGAGTCTGGCCGCGTTGCCGGAGGCAGGACGTTCACCACGGGAGCCGTTGGGTGCGCGGCGGCCGATTTTCGGTAAATCGGAAAATACAGATCCTCGGGATCTGCGGCGACGCCGGCGATCGTTTCCCATTGAGCAACAACACGATTGTAGGCACTCTGGTCGATGATTCCTCGCCAAGTGTAAAAGGGGGCTCGGCCTTTGGAAAACCCTGCCTTGAACTCGAAGAGCGAGTCTTTGCGTGCGCCCAGCCCTCCGCCCAAGTGAAACCATCGGTTTCCACGGCTCTTTGCCCAGCCACGCATGAAGTGCAGCATCGCTTTACTCGGGTGGCGTTTTGTGTGCTGCATGCGCATTCCTGACAAGTAGAATTGTACGATCCCATCGACTTCCGAAAAGAGGCCAGCGCATGCGACCGTGTCGTCGCATAATACCGCGCACAAATGCAGGTGTTCGCCAAGGGCCTCTTTGAGCGTGAGGAAGTACGATGGCGGAAACAGGTAGTACTCCGAGGCTCCGACCCGCTGCATCGTCTCGGCGTAGATGTCCAAGAACTCGTCAAAATACTGCCACGACTCATCGATGCAAGCACGATAGCCTGCCCGGTTGGCCTTGCTGATTCCCGTGCGATGGGTCATCCGCGTCTCGCGCCACAGTTCCTCCTCGGGCAAGGACAGGTCAATGACCACGGTCTCGCCGTGCTCGACGACGCGGCCATGCGACGCCATCTTGACGAGCGGTGTCTGCAAGACCGGATGATCCCGAACAAACAGGCTGATGATTCGTCGTTGGCGGAGTTCCTCGAACATGGCCTCCAGAGCCCGCTCCAAAAAACCGGAGGAATCCTGCGTCTGTAACGGAGGCTGCAACAGCGGGGAGGGATAGCCGTAGGGACTCGTTGCGTCAAAGTACTCGGTGGGGGTGCCTTCGACGTGGACCGGCCGCACGACAAGAGGCAGGAAAAACATCTGCCCTTCCTCTTCTGCCACGAACGCCAACGGTTCACCGCCTTCGTGGTTGGCGCACGCCCTTACATAGCCTGGCAAGTGGAAGAGATCATGTGGGACACAGGCGATCAGATCTTGCCACCGTGTCTCCTCCGGACCAACGAAGGCGGTACGCATCGTTACCTCTCGAATCATCTAGCGGGATCGATCACAGCCGCCTGGGCGTCGAAGGGCGAGGGTGCGCAAGGCCGTTCGCATGGGTGGCTATCCATTCTGACGGGGCAAGGGGAGGTCATCCAGTGCCTGGATGTTCGGGCCCGGTTCTGTGGCGGTTCCCGCAAGCACACACAGGACCGTCTTGAACAGGATGCGCACGTCCAGCCAGAGCGACCAGTTGTCGACATACCAGAGATCGAGCTCCACGCGTTTGGTAAGCGTGATGCCCTGCCGGCCGTGAACTTGGGCCCAGCCGGTCAGACCGGGCGGCACGTCGTGTCGCCGCGATTGTTCGGGCGTGTAACGGGCGAGATAGGACATCAACAGGGGGCGGGGGCCGACGAAGCTCATATCACCGCGAAGGATGTTGAACAATTCAGGGAGTTCGTCGAGGCTGGTCCGGCGAAGAAAGCGGCCCAGCCGCGTAAGGCGGCTCGAATCGGTCGCAACCCGAGCGGTTTCCGAAAGAACGTTGCCCTGCGAGTCCACCGCTTCGGCCATCGTTCGAAACTTGTACATGGTGAAGGGGATCCCGTGCAGCCCGGGACGTTGACAGCAATACAAGACCGGCCGGCCCATCGAAAGCCGGATGGCAATTCCAATGACCGCCAGCAGCGGAGCGAGAATCAGCAAACCGGCCACGGCCCCAAGGACGTCGCAACCACGTTTTACAACGCGCTGCCAAGCCTGTTGCGGATTGCCTTTGACCGCGGAAAGGGGGGTAGATGCTCCTGGCAATGGAAACACTCTCGTTAGGGACGAAAGACGGCAAAAACGTGCGTGCAGAATCCGACAAGCCCCCAAGCGGGCGGAAATCGCGCGGAATATATCGAAGGCGCAAGACGCTGTCAACCGTAACCTGTCTCGCGTTTTCCGGCAGCATAACGAACTGGGGGGACGGTGAATGATCTAAATGGTTAAGGGCCCGGGGGCCGCGATACTGCTAGCATGCCTTGCGTCGCCGGCCTTCTCCCGTTGTCTCCTTGACACATCGGTTCCTTCTGCTCTAGGCTGGACGCCGCGGGGAGACTACGGTTCTCCGCTCCGTCGGCAAATCATCAGATTGTGGGAAAATCATGCGAATACTCTTCTTTGGGATTTATGGACAGGGCATGGCTTCCTTGCAACGTCTGGTGGAACATAATTTCAACGTGGTCGGTGTGGTTACCAAGCCAAACACAGACAGCGAAATACAGCCGGTAGCTCAATGGGCGGCATCCAAGGGAATCGCAGTCCTTCAGCCGGCTTCAGCCAAGAGCGACGAGTTTGCTGAACAGGTCAGGCAACTCGAACCGGATCTGATCGTCGTCTCTGGGTATCACTTGGTGTTGCCCAAGAGAATCCTGGATATTCCTGCCAGGGGAGCGATCAATCTCCACGGTTCACTCTTGCCCAAATACCGGGGGCCGAATCCTTACAAGTGGGCGATTATCAAGGGGGAGGCCTTCACCGGAGCCACGGTGCATGTGATGACCCCACGCTTGGACGATGGGGATATTCTGGCTCAACGGACCATTCCCATCGCAAGGGATGATAACAATGAGAGTCTGTTTCAGAAGACGAGTCTCGTGGGAGCGGAACTGCTGGTTGAGACCCTCGAAAACATTCAACGCGGTACGGTGAAGAGGCAGCCCCAAGAGGAAAGCCAGGCCAGCTATTACAGCTACCCCACGGAACAGGATACCCAGATCGACTGGACTGCCGCGGCTGCAACGATCGACAATCTGGTCCGAGGGCTGTGCCCAAGACCAGGAGCATGGGCCTGGCTTAATGATCGCAAGTATCGGGTGAAGAAGGTTGTCATCTGCGAGGAGCAATCCGCAGGTCCGCCGGGGAGAATCGTCAGTTGCACCGAAGGGCGAGTGCGGATTACCACATCCACGTTTGATCTGCTTATCGAGGAAATGATCCTCGATGAACCGGCTGGCTGAAGATTACCCGCCCGCATTCATCTTCGCGATAGGCACCGCGATTCACCGAGGAAACCGTACGACCCAGATCCGGCGTTCCCAAACGTCGTCTGGATTCGAGGAGACGGGACGGAAGACGAATTCCCAACGATCCATTTGCAGATAAGTGAATCCGCAACGCGTTGAAGCGTCTGGCGCATCGGCCGTGCTTTGCAGGCTGAAGCGTCTTGGTACTGATTTGGTGTCCTGCTTCCAACGATGCTCATGTCCGCTGATCCAGCCGACACAGGACGACGCTTGCTCAAAAAGGGGCGCGAGATCCAACTCGTTCATCGGATGATGAGCGACCACAAAGAACCGCTTGCCAGATTGGTGATACTTGTCCAACTGCTGCTTCAGCCACGCCCGTTGGGCGTCATCCAGCGTGCCGCGCGACGTCCCTTCTTGCAGGGTGTCGAGTAAGACGAAGTCGGCTCGTGGTAGTTCGAGCACCTCGACCCGTCGTCCCGGCACGGGCGACGCCTGGGGCTTGAACTGGGGAAAGACCTCGAAGAACGTTTCCCGCCGATCGGTGTCACCGAAGCAGACTCGCCACGGGATCCCGGCCGCGTCAAACTGGCTGAGGATCGGCTTTGCGGCCTCATAGTCTTTCCGGTCGCCCTGGCTGGAGGCAAGGTCGCCGGCGATAATCACGGCCGCCGGGCGGGGTTTCATCGCAAGAATCCGATCGCAAAACGACTTGAACCGCTGGAGATTCCCGTGCATGGTCTCGCCGGCCGAGCCCTCGGCCGCCACGTGCGGGGCGGCGAGAAAGACGACAAGGTGTTCGTCGCGATCCGGTTTGACAAAAGTCTTTGCCACCGGAGATAACGTGCCGGACGATATGTTGCCTTTGCTGTCGGCTTTCCTTGCCGCCGGGGCCCAGGTTTCGCCCGCGACGTGTTGGGGAATCGGCAGCAGTCCAGACTGGCATGCCTTGCTGTAAAGCGCCAACAGATGGATCGTGGTGGGCGGGCCTCCCCGATCGAGGTTTGCGATTGCCAGGGCTTCTCGCAGATACGGCTTCTCGTCGTCGGCCAGCGAGAACTCCTTGATCATCAATTGCGCGATCAGCACTTCGGCCAAATCGCGAAGGCTTCGTTTGGCTGCCCAGGGAGTCTTTTCGGCAGCGAGTCGTTTGGCGACCGTCATCGCTTCAAGAAGGTCCGCCTTGACTGTTGGGTCTTTTTCCAGCCGATACAAAAGCGCCAGTGAACACTCCATCTGGAAATAGCTGTAGGGAGGAACCCACGCATTGAGTTCGCTCTGGGGCTTGTTCTTCAGGTCGAGCGACTGCGCGATGGCCGGGAGGAGGTACTTTCGATACAGTGCATAATGCGTCTTGTTTCCGCCCACATCCCAGGCGGCAGCGTAGATCATCGGCAGGCGTGCGGCTTCATGAGCATAGACATGCCACATTTTGTGCAGACCTCGCGGATCTTTGGAGCCGTCGGCCCTCAGATACCCGAAATCGTTTTCTTCGACGATCTGCTCTTTCATCGCGTCGGCCAGCACGCAGAGCAACTGGCGGATCTCCCCCTTGGCCGTTTCATCGCAAAGCGGACTGTGGTAATACTGCCAGAGTCCGTCGACATAATGGGTGTACTGGTCGCGTGAGGAGGTGATATAGATGCTCTTCCCGTCTTCAACCGAGATGCCGCGAGCCACGAATCCGGGAACGCCGTGCGCGGTTCCGCAGAGCTTCAGCCCCTGATAGGCTTCGAACGCCTCTTGGCGCAGACATTCCGCCCGCGTCATGTCATAAAGCTCGACCAGGGCAACCAGCAGCGCACCTTCAAACAAGGGGCAATCGTCCATGCCGGTGCCGTACCCGACCGGATTCGGATAGAGATCCTTCACGTCGTCGGCCGACGGGAGCCTGTCGAGCCGCTCGGCGTACCAGGCATGCGTCGTCGGGGAAAAGAACAAGGGCGCCTGCTGGTGCAAGGCCGTACGGAGTTGGGCAAGGATCTCTTGGCTTTCCGCCAGAGCTGCCGGCTTTTCCTCGGCTTGAGCAGTATTCAAGGAGAAGGAGGATTGCAGTAAGAGAAGAGATGCCAGCAGGAAGGCCTGTGTGGGTCGAATCATGGGGGATTTCCAGGAGCATTACGCATCGAGTTGCTACAGCCTGTCCCATACTAACATCGCAGATGGCGATCTTCCAGGGGCTCTTCGACTATGCCGGGCCAACGGTTTCCACGCCTTTTCACGCGTGGTATGGAGTGTTTTTGAGGGAGCCGTTGCGCGGCAGCTCTGGGCGCTGGGACAGGAACACGTTGGGATTCAATCCGGAAGACTGGGGTTGACGAGAAGCTCTACCTCTCGTTCATCGCCAACGCGCCCCGAAACCTGTTCCTGCACGAATGCACCTCGTATGCGGTTGCACGCAACTCGGCCCAAGATCAGGCGATCCTGTTTCACAAGAACCGCGACAACGTCGAGCGGGAACAGGCAGCCTACGTCCTCGAAAGTTCTTCGCCAGGGGTCAACAAGTTGATCGGCATCTGCGACGCCAACGCCATCCTCTGCTGCATGATGGTCAACGACAAGGGGCTTGCCGGCAGCGCCGACTATCCCGTCGAGTGGACCCGCGAGGACGACCCGGCCGCGTTGGTCCCTGCGGCAGCCGAGCCGCACTACCGGGGGCTGATGAATGGTTCGGTCCTGCGATACATCGCCGAACGGGTGTCCAATTGCCGTGAAGGACCGACCAAGACGCCGGCCTGCCGGCTCAACGGAACTGCCTATTCGCTCGGCACAACCACCAACGGCAAGCCGCGTCTCTGGGAAGCCGTCGAGCGGTCTGTCCATCTGAGCAAGGAACTCCTCCGCAAAGACCTCGCCGCCCGGCTGCCGGCCAACGACGCGAGGCATGCCGCCGACTGTCTGAACCAATGGTCCCAAACGCAGGCGGAGATGCTCGTGGAACTCCAGCAGAAGCCTCAATGAACGGCGATCCATCGCCCACTTCCCCAGCGGGATTTAATCAACGAAACCGTTCCGAGGGGGGCTCCCCCAATTCCAAAGGGAGCAAGAGTCATTGGAGCGCGGCCAGCAGTTCGGCGGCGTAATCGCCGATCTCTTGGAGGACTTGGGTGCGAGGCTTGGTCGATGCCTCGGCGATATGGCGCACGATCGCGGAACCGACGATCAAGCCGTCGGCCACGGGAGCCAACATGCGCACGTGTTCGGGCCGGCTGATGCCGAAGCCGATGCAGATCGGCAGCTTGGTCTGCTTGCGGAGCCAGGCCACGTTGTCGAGGATCTCCGGCGGCAGTTCTTGGCGTTCGCCGGTGATCCCGGTGACGGAAACATAGTAGATGAAACCAGTCGTCTCGTCGGCAATTCGCCGGGCACGTTCGCGCGAGGTCGTGGGCGTAATCAGTTGGATCAGGCTGAAATCTTCGCGCCGGCAGATCTCGGCCAGGGGGCCAGCTTCCTCGACCGGCAGATCGGGAACGATCGCCCCGGCCACGCCAGCTGCTTTCGCCTCGCGCACATAGGCATCGAGTCCATGCCGGTAGACGATCGCGTAGCTAACCATCGTCACGACCGGAGCAGCCATCTGGGGCGTCAGGCCCGAGAGCATGTCGAAGATGCCGGCCAGCTTGAGGTTCTTGTCCAGTGCCCGAGTGTATGAGGCCTGGATCACCGGTCCATCGGCCACAGGATCACTGTAGGGGATACCCAACTCGCACAGGTTGGCTCCCCGGCCGACTAGTTCGCGAAGCACGTCGGCCGTAAACCCCAAATCCGGATCCCCCGCCGTAACGAACGGCATAAACGCCTTGCGGCCGGTCGTGCGAAGTTGCTCAAACAGGTGGTCGATGGCGGACATGGCAGATCAAGCTGGATCAGGGGTGATAGGCGGGGGAGAAGGAAGAATGTCGAATACCGGAATGACGAAGGAAGCACAAAGGACGAAGCGCGAAAAGCATCGTCGGATTTCGGGCTTCGTCATTCCTGCGTTATTGAGATTTCAACATTGGTCATTCCTTGGATATCGGGATTTCGACACTCGTCATTCTTTCAAATCGCCTCCTTACGAAGCCTGGCGATCTCATGGGCGTCTTTGTCGCCGCGGCCGGAGAGGCAGACGACGATGATGTCGTCGGGGTCGCGTTGGGAGGCCATCTGCATGGCTTTAGCCACCGCGTGGGAGCTTTCCAGGGCCGGCATAATCCCTTCGCTGCGGGCTAACATGTCGAAGGCGGCAAGGACTTCGTCGTCCCGGGCGTTGGTGTATTGGACCCGGCCGCTGTCTTTCCAGTAGCTATGCTCGGGCCCGACGCCTGGATAATCCAATCCGGCGGAGACAGAATGGACCGGCGAGGTCTGGCCGTCGTCGTCCTGGAGCACGTAGGTGTACATGCCATGGAGCACGCCGGGCCTTCCATAGCTGAGCGTGGCGGCGTGGTCGCCCGTCTGGTCGGAGCGACCTCCTGCTTCAACCCCCAACAGTTCAACTTCCTTATCTTCGACGAACGGATAGAACATCCCCGCCGCATTGCTTCCCCCGCCCACGCAGGCAACGACGAGATTGGGAAGGCGGCCGAATTGTTTGAGGCACTGAGCGCGAGTCTCGCGGCCAATGACCGATTGGAAGTCACGCACCAACCTGGGGAACGGATGGGGGCCCATTACGGAGCCGATGCAGTAATGGGTCGTCTCGACGGAGCTCATCCAGTCGCGGAAGGCTTCGTTGATCGCGTCGCGCAGCGTGCGCGAGCCGCTGGTGACCGGGCGGACCTCGGCGCCCAGGAGCCGCATGCTGAACACATTGGGTTTCTGGCGTCGGATATCTTCCTCGCCCATGTAGATAACACACTCGAAGCCGAATCGGGCACAAGCCGTGGCTGTGGCCACTCCATGCTGCCCAGCGCCCGTCTCGGCGATCACGCGGCGTTTGCCCATCCGACAGGTAAGCAGCGCTTGACCGAGGGTATTGTTGATTTTGTGCGAACCGGTATGGTTGAGATCTTCCCGTTTGAGATAGATCTGGGCTCCCCCACACCGCTGACTGAGCCTCGCGGCATGGTAGAGGGGTGACGGGCGGCCGACGTAGTGCTCCAAGAGGTCATCCAGCTCGGCCTGAAACGAGCGGTCGCGTCGTGCCTGGTCGTATTCTGCGGCCAGTTGTTCCAGGGCCCGGGTCAACGTCTCGGGCACATAACGGCCCCCAAAAGGCCCGTAACGCCCAGCGGCGTTGGGAACCTGACTAGTCACGGACATCGAGAGTTCTCACTGCTTGAAGGCCACTTGACCCGGACGGGCTACGGTCAAGCCTCCGCAGCACCGGGAAACAATCCATTGTGTGTAGAGGGGAAAAACGGGTCAAGGGTTCATCGGGCTCCCCGCCCCCTCCCCCCCATCCATACCGCTGTCCTCGAAATCCTCGCTAGGATCGTATCAGCAGATGGGGGGGAGGAATCTGCCAGAAAACTTATGCTATAGAGAATGGTAGGAGACATGAGGTCGATGAAAAGCAATGGCAGCAGCGCTCAGGTCGATGCCAGTTTCTATCAACTGATTCATCAGTTGGTCGGGACGTCGCTGCGCGAGGAAGCGAAGGGGGAACGACGCGGACGGCGGCGATATCGTTTCTGGACGCGGCAATTGATTGCGGCCTGGGATGGCGGGCCGGTGCCGCCTGATGAGGCGTTTTCCTACATCCAGTGCTATGATCTGACCCGTGCCGGTTTCTCTTTCTTCCTGCCGACGGAGCCCGCGTCTATATTACTGGTGGCCGCCTTTGGACAACCGCCACACCTGATCTATGTCGGGGCGGAAGTGGTGCATTGTGCTCGCGTCCTCTTGCACGCCTCTGGCCTAGTCGAACATATAGCGAGCGATCAGGCCGGCCACGTCAGTCGCAAGAGTCCCGACGGGCGCCCGGCGACGCCCCTGGTACTCGTCGGTTGCCGCTTTCTCCGGCGGCTCGAACGCGGCTCGTAACCGGATTAGCGTCCTGCGAACGCCACGTTCTTCCTCTTTCCCCCGAGGGCTTCTGTTGTCTCGCGGTGCCGGGGGGGCTAAGAATGCGTACGGGGGGCGGCTCTGTTTAGGTGGAACCGAGCAATGCGGCTCATGGTACAGTTGGGCAGTTGGTCGGTTCTTTGCCTTGGGTGCGGAAGGCCCGTGGGGGCGCAAGCGTGCGGTGAGGTCACTCCGGCAGCTCAGGCGGGCACGTGGGTTAGCGAGCGGGTTCGGCTTCGCGATGGTCGCCTGCTTCAAGGCCTGATCGAGTCGGAAGATGATGCTTGGGTTAACCTGATCCCGATCAAATGACTCGTCGCCGGCCGGGTTCTGAAGCGACTCAGAAGCGACCTCGCCAGCCCGCAGTTGCTTACCATCGAGCAAGTGCTCACGGGCGGCCCGCAGGAGTCTCTCGTCGTGCAGGAAACGAACCTCGTGTGCTTGGGGGTGGCCTACTATCTGACCTTTGAACAGCGTCTGCTGACCGACCCCGCGTTGGATCGTCACGTGGCCCGTGATACCAAGGCTGTGCCCCCATCGCAATGTCTTGAAGGACTGGTTGGCCTGTCGTTCGGCATGTTCACGATTGCTTGGCAAACGCACCTTGCGAATGCCAAATGATGAATGAAAGCAGGTTTCGCCGTGTTGCCTTCCGGCTTCAGCATTCGGCGTTCAACCTTCCTCCTTTTCCATTTCCCCAATCACGACGAGCAGGCGTCGGCGGATTTCATCGAGTTGAGCTTCGTCGTGGATTTTCTTGCCGTCCTGATCAGCAACATAGAAGACGTCGACGACCTGGTCGAGGAAGGTGCCGATTTTGGCCCGACTGACGGACAGGCCGAGTTCAAACAGGGTTCGGGAGATGGTGTAAAGCAGTCCGGGGCGATCAACGGTGAAGATGTCCAGGACGGTGAAGGCATCGGAGGTGTGATTGTCCACGTGGACACGGGTTTCGACAGCCTCGACGGTCGGCTGGCGTTTGCCCCCTAGTTTCCAGGTACGACGGAAGGTGGGCCGCTTGCCACCCGGGGTCTGTAAGGCCTGAATCAAGGCGCGTTTGGTCTGTTCCAGGCGGTCGAGCGGCGGTTGGCCGACATAGTCGGGATCGATCACGCGGAAACGATCCAAGACGAGTCCCTCGGGCAAGGTGTTGATTTGCGCGGAGAGAATCTGTAGTCCCTGGCTGGTCAAGGCCCCGGCCATCTTGTGAAACACGCCGGGGGTAACGTTTTCGTGGGTGGCAATGCTAAACTGGACCGTTTCCGTCTCGGGCTGGTAATCGGCCTGAACGTTCACGCCTCCGGCCGGCAACGTAGCCAACAGCCGCAGATCCTCGGCAATCTGTTGGGGGAGCGTACCATTAAGATAGCTGGCCGGCAGAGCTTGAACCTGGCGGTTGAACCAGGGATCGTTCCGCTGGCTTCCCAACCACGTGCGCACCGACTCGCGGCGTCCGGCCAGATGATCCTCGAAGTTCAACCCAACGGACTCGCCCGCCAGATGCTGCATGGTCCGCTGGTACAGATCGGTGATGACCTCGGCTTTCCAATTGTTCCACGAGTTGGGCCCTACGGCGGCCAAGTCGGCCGCGGTGAGCACATAGAGCATTTCCAGCAGTTCCGGGGAGCCGACCTCGACAGCAAACCGCACAATCAGTCGTTCGTCGCTCGTGTCGCGGCGGAACACGAGATGGTTCATCAACAGATGCCGATGCACAAGGAATTTAAGGGCTTCCGCGTCGTGTGCATCGAGTCCCAGCCTTGCGGCCGTCTCCTCGGCGATCCTCCGACCAACTTCGCAGTGGTCCTCGGGATAACCCTTGCCCAAGTCATGGATCAACAGTGCCAGGTGCAGCACATGCTTGCGAGTGATCCCGCGATAGACTTGGCCAAAGGGTCCTGGGTCATGCAAGAACTGCGTGGCCTGATCGACGGCCAGAAAGCTATGCTCATCGACGGTATACTTGTGATACTGGTTGAACTGCAACAGTCCCCGAGCATGGGCAAAACCGGGAATGAACCGCTCCAACAGCCCCACCTCGTGTAGCCCGCGGAGCAACTCGCCCAGTTGCGGCGGCTGGCACAACAACGAGCGAAAATGCTGCATCGCCTCGGGCGGGACTCCCGGAGACAAGCTGGCCGCTTCCTGACGTACGATTTCCCAGGTCTCCGGGCTGATCTTCTTCTGGTAGAGACTCGCCAGGTTGACTAGGTGCATCATTTCGGCAAAATTGCCGCGCAACCGTTCCGTTCCTGTGCGCGTGGCGGCAATGCCCATGGGGCCGACGCGAAATCTGCCTTGAACCTTGTGGCCCAACAGGCCGTTGAGCACACTCTCCACCCGCCGTCGAGGGCGGGTTTTTTCGAGAAACCGTGTGACGATGTTGTTCACCTGAGCCGTATGACGGAAATAGTCGCGCATGAACTGCTCGACCTTCAACAGACCGGCGGATTCTTTGTAGCCCCGTACTTCAGCGATCCGGAGCTGTTCGGCCCGATCCAGCACATCGCCCGGCTTGCCGGCATGGAAATGCATCTCGTTGCGTAGCCAGAGGAGAAACTCGGTGGCGCGCACGAGGGCCAAGGCGTCATCTTCGGTGAGAACTCCCGCGGCGGCCAACGCTTCGGGCTCGGGGGTGTCATGGCGAACTGCGCCGATCCAGCGGAGCAGTTGCAGGTCGCGCAGTCCGCCCCGCGACCGCTTCACATTCGGCTCGAGCAGATAGACCGTTTCCCCAAAGCGAAGCCGCTCCTCGGTGCGTGCCTTTTCGATGGCCGTGATCAGACCCGCGGCGTGACGGCGCAACTGGCGGTGGAAACTCTGTCGGAACTGGCCAAACAGCGAGACGTTTCCATCCAGGAGCCGCGACTCGATCAAGGAAGTGCAGATCTGGGCATCCTGAATCGCCAGACGGCAGGCTTCCTGCGGAGTCCGCACGCTATGTCCCAGCACGAGGCCCGCGTCGAACACATCACAGAGCAACCGTTCGGCCAACGGGCCCACCTCGCCCGAAACGTCGGGCGAGCAGAGAATCATCAGATCCACATCCGAATGAGGCGAGACCTCCCGCCGACCATAGCCGCCATGGGCCACGAACGCCACTTCGCAGCGCAGCCGAGCGGCCTGTTCTGGCTTCAGATCACTCCAAGCCGCCTCGAACAACTCTCGCAACACGCTGTCCCGCAAATCAGAGGCCGCCAGGCAGACATCGACCCCAGAATCGCCTGCCCGGTGGCGGGCCTTGAGCCGTTCGAGCCCGTCGGCCAGTTGTTGTCGGGCCGTCAGGACGTGAGGACGCAAGGGGGACATAGTGAGGGGCTAGGTTTAGGAACTGGGAATGACTTCGTCGCAACTTCTGCGCGCCGTATTCGCATCTTGGATAATGCTTCGTTCAAGCAGATCTCTGCGTAGCGAGCGGGTTTGCCCACGGTTTCGTTCCCACCCCAAACCGCTGATGGTTGGGAAATCGTGAGGGAGAGTCGTTTCTGAAGTGTATGCCGGATCAGCAACGGGGCCCAGCGGCCAAGTGCGGGCACGGCCCCTCTTCCGGATCAAACGGGTCAAGAGAAAAGGCGGTGCCAGCATTGCTATGGCGACCGCCTTTCCACAACTTCTTCTCTACGATCCACTTTCCACGCTCCACCACGCATCAGATCGCGTCTTCGTTCAGCTCACCGGTGCGGATGCGGACTGCCTGGGACAGGTCGCTGACGAAAATCTTGCCATCGCCCACTTGGCCGGTCTGGGCGGCGCGAACGATTGCGTCGAGGGTATTTTGGAGGAGTTTGTCGGGCACGACCAATTCGAGCTTGATCTTGGGAACAAAATCGACGGTGTATTCCGTGCCCCGGTACATCTCCGTATGCCCTTTCTGGCGACCGAATCCACGGACTTCGGTCACGGTCATCCCCCGCACACCGGCTTCGCTCAGGGCGTTCTTGACCTCTTCGAGTTTGAAATGCCGGATGATCGCTTCAACTTTCTTCATCAGTAGCTCCTTGATTACCTGACAGCCAGCGCGTCCTAGATGAAAATATAGCCTTCTTCCCCGTGCTGGCTGAGATCCAACCCTTGGATCTCCTCGGCCGGCGAGACTCGCAACCCCATGGTTGCGTCAAGCACCTTGAGAATAATGAACGTGGCGACAATCGCCAAGCCCCAAGTGATCAAGGCCGCCACGATCTGCGAGGTTAGAAGCGAACCACCTTCCAGGAGTCCGAGCGGGACCCCTTTGTCGATGGCTAGCGTTGCCCCAGTCGCTCGGGTGGCGAAGATCCCGGTCAATACGGCTCCCAGCGTTCCGCCGACGCCATGGACTCCGAAGGCGTCCAGCGAATCGTCATACCCGAACTTTGACTTCACCACGGTGCAGGCCATATAACAGACCACACCCACGATAAGGCCCATGAGGATCGCCGACATGGGCGTCACGTACCCGGCCGCAGGGGTGATACAAACCAGCCCGGCCACCACGCCCGAGCAGGTGCCTAGTACCGTGGGCTTGCCGCGGATCATCCATTCCAGCCCTGCCCAGGAAAGCCCACCGGCAGCCGCAGCGAAGTGCGTAGCGGCGAACGCACTGGCGGCCAGCCCGTTGGCCGCCAGGGCACTGCCGGCGTTGAAACCAAACCAGCCGACCCAGAGCATCGTAGCCCCGAGGGCCGTGTAAGTCAGATTATGCGGAGGCATCGGCTCGCTGCCATAGCCCAACCGCTTGCCAAGCACCAAGGCACAGACCAAGGCCGATACGCCGGAGCTGATATGGACGACCGTCCCACCGGCAAAGTCCAAAGCTCCCCCTTGTGAGATTCCGGCGTGTGGACTGCCGTACGCAAGGATTCCTCCGCCCCAGACCCAATGGCACAGAGGGCAGTAGACCAGCGTACCCCAGATGATCGTAAACACGACCATCGTGCTGAATTTCATCCGTTCGGCAAACGCCCCGCAGATCAACGCTGGGGTGATCACGAAGAACATCCCCTGGAAAAGCATGTGGGTCAACGTGGGGATCGTCAGACCAGGGTACATAGGAATCTTCGGTTCCCCGTTTTCCCAGGTGGCCTGGACGTTGTTCATGAACAGATAGTCGAAGTTGCCGATATAGGGGCCCGAGCCGCCAAACGACAGCGTGTAACCCCACAAGGCCCAAATGACGGTCATCAGGGCCATGAGGAAGACGCACTGCATGATCACGCCCAGGACGTTCTTCTTGCGAACCAAACCGCTGTAGAATAGAGCCAACCCTGGTCCGGTCATCATCAACACCAGGGCGGAACTAATCAGCATCCAGGCATTGTCGCCTGTATCGAGCACGGGGGACGCTGGGGCGGAAGCGGCGGCTTCGGTGGATTCTGCGGCCTGCGCCCAAGCCGACGGCCCTTCCAAGAAAAGCCCCCCCAAAGCCAGTAGGCATACGCCCAGACCTATGGACAGACCCTTGAAGACTCTCATGCTCTGCACCTCTGCAACAGAATACGGGGCGACGGCAGCCTGCCCTACTGCGTTGGGCACGGTGTACCGCAGCCCCACGCAGGATTGGAAGACTGACCCATCGACAGTTCACAGGCTGTGCTAGCGTCTTTTGCAACCACGATGCCAATTTTGGTTGCACGACCGGCTGCCATGGACTCAGTCGCTTCGGAGCCAAGGAGTTGCGAAAAAAATCGTGAAGACGCTTGTCGGGCCTGGGGGTGAGGGTTTGCCCAGTTCCATTGCACTTGATGACACATGACTGGGCAGGAGTTGGATTGCGGATTTGGGATTTGGAGGCAGGATCCAAGATCTGAGATTCGGAATTTGAAGCTGAAGGCGGGAGCAGCCGTTCGTGTCTCAAATCCCAAACCCCAGATCCCAAATCAAGAATCCTTTTGTCCCTGCCACGGCGTTTCCTGCCGGCCGGCACGGGCGTTGGTGACGCGGGCGAGGACAAACAAGAGGTCGCCGAGGCGGTTGAGATAGGAGAGCAGTACGGGAGAGATTGGTTCCGGGCTATGGTGGATCAGGGACACGATCCGGCGTTCCGCCCGGCGGCAGATGGCTCGGGCAAGGTGGAGACTGGCACCGGCACGAGTTCCGTTGGGAAGGACGAAGGCCGTCAGCGGTTGGAGTTCTTCTTCGAGCCGGTCGATGTCGGCTTCCAGGGTTTGGACATGGTTGGAGGTGATCGTGCGGGTGCCGTGGGCGACTGGGTCCAGGGTGGCCAATTCGGCCCCGATGTCAAATAGTTCGTTTTGGAACCGCCCGAGCAGGTGATCGAGATCTGTGGGGAGCGGTTCGGCTCGGACTACGCCCAACGCAGCATTCAGTTCATCAAGCGTCCCCAAAGCCTCCACCCGCTCGGCGTCTTTCCCCACTCGGGGTCCCCCAACGAGTCCGGTTTCCCCTTGGTCGCCTGTGCGTGTGTAGATTTTCATTGAGCTTTCCCAAGACCTTCGATTTTCGAGTTGCAGTCTTCAATTCCGCATAGCCAGTGCCGGGAAAGTCCGGTCGCAACGCGGTGTTAAGCGGTGGAACGGCCCCATTCTATCCGATCTTCTGACGAATCTGCAGTTTGCATTCTCGCCCTGGCGGACTATGATCAAAGCCGTGGGTGTAATGCGCTGAGCCCTGGAGAACCCCCCTATGCGAGTTATCGTGTTGGGTTTTGGCGGTCGGCCCAACATCGTTCGTGAGGCCGAGCGGCTCCGCCCCTTGATTGAGAAGTTTGCGGAGATCGTGGCTGTGGATTTCACGGGCGAGATGGATGTCTCGACGATCGAGGCCGACCTGACGATTGTTTTCGGGGGGGACGGTTCGATTCTTCGTGCTGCCCACCAAATGGGTCACCGGCAACTGCCTGTTTTGGCGGTGAATCTTGGCCGCGTCGGTTTCCTGGCCGATCTCTCGCCCGATGTGCTGTTGGACTTCCTTCGCGAGGTCTCGTTGGAAAGCATGCAGACGGTGGAGCACTTGATGTTTGAGTGCTTCGTATTGCGTGAGGGGCGGGTCTTGCACAAGCATTTGGGGCTCAATGAGGTTGCCGTGCAGGGGGGGCCGCCGTTTACGATCATGAACGTCGATCTCTACGTTGACGGGGAGCTGGTAACCACTTATAGTTGCGACGGCCTGATCATTGCCACGCCCGTCGGCTCGACAGCCCATAGCCTTTCGGCCGGGGGCCCGATCCTGCGCAAGGACCTCCAGGCGTTTGTGATCTCGCCGATTAGCCCCCACGCCTTGACCCATCGACCGGTCGTGGATTCGGCGGATCGGGTGTATGAAATGGCCATCGCCAACCCCAGCCCGACCACTTCGGTCGTCTTGGACGGCGCTGTGTTGTGCAACCTGGAGTTGGGCGATCGGGTTCGGATACAGCGGGCGGACGCGCGGTTCAAGCTGGTCGCGGTCCCCGGACACACCTACTATCGCACCCTCCGGGAGAAACTCGGTTGGAGCGGCCGGTTGCATGTTGGCCCAGCCCGCCCCCATAGCGACTAACCCCCGGCACGCCCGCCGGAGCTTCCTGCAGTATAGATCACTCGAAAGGACGCGAGGATGACGAAAACCATGCTTCGATTGGCGGGGCTCTTCTGTTTCCTGTTGCTTCTGGTCGCTCCGGCCGCCGCCGAGGACTTGAAGGGGACCGCCGCAAGCGCGGAGAAATACACGCTCCGCTACAAGTTTCAACTTGGCCAATCGCTTCGCTGGGAGGTAACCCATCAGGCCAAGATCAAGACCACCGTTTCCGGCAGCACCCAGACGGCCGAGACCACGAGCGTGTCGGTCAAGCTCTGGAAGGTGAAGGACGTGCGACCCGATGGTACGGTTACCTTCGAGCACCTGGTCGAGAGTGTTGACATGGGCCAGAAGCTCACCGGACGCCAGGAGGTTCGTTACAACAGCAAGACTGACAAGAAGGCCCCCTTGGGCTTTGAAAACGTAGCCGAATCGGTCGGCAAGGTGCTCTCGGTCGTCACGATGGATGCACGCGGCAACATCCTCCACCGTCGACGCAGTCCGCTGAAGGCCTCCGTCGAGAATGAAGGTCCGATGACCATTTTGCTCCCCGAGGAGCCGGTGGCCGTGGGGGCGAGCTGGTCGCTTCCCGCCGAGGTCGAGGTGCCGCTGGCCAATGGCACGATCAAGAAGATCAAGACGGAACAGAAGTTTACCCTGAAGGGAGTGAGTACCGGCGTGGCGACGATCGAAGTGACGACCAACATCCTCACCCCCGTCCATGACCCGATGGTCGAAGCGATGCTCGTCCAACGCGAGTCGAACGGCACCGTGCGGTTTGACATCGACGCCGGACGTGTGCTCGGCCAGCAGATGGACTTGGACAAGCGAGTCGTCGGTTTCCGCGGCGATGCCAGCAGCCTCCACTACCTGACCCGCTTCACCGAACAGTTGATGCCTGATGAGGCGAAGACTGCCAGCCGGCCGGCGGAAGCGAAGTGAGAGTGGATCGTGGAGAGCAAACAGGCCCCGCGTGCCGTTGGCGTTTTCATTTAGCGGACGGACTTGTCCGCCGTGTCTCGTGGTAGACGGATCCATGATTATATCCGCTCCGCAAGGATCGCCGTGACGTGCTGCCCCAGCGGGGCCAATAGTAGGACCGCCGCGTGCTCGCCGCGCAAGGCCAACTGGCGGCGCACCTGTTCAGGCTCGTGGTGCACGCCGCGTTTCTTGATCTCCAATTGGCCGATCCCGCGGCTGTGTACGAGTTGCTTGAGCCGCTTCAGGTCGAACGGCAACACTTCGCGCACTGCGAAGCAGGCTAGGGCCGGGTCGTCGATCTGTGTATCGCCCGTCAGATAGGCGACCGACGAGGAGAGGGTGGCCAATTGATGCTCCGCAGCCAGCGGGCCGACCAGCTTGGCTGCGAGCACAGCGGCATCCGGTTCGAACACGTAGCGGCCGATCGTGCTGGCGACCGGCGGCTGCGGGCCCTCCACGGCGTGCAAGGTGCGAACGACCAGCGGGCGGTCCGGTTGCCGGGCCACGATCGTTGCCCGGCGTTTTCCCGGCTCGGAAGCGAGATCGCCAAACCAAGCGACCAGCTGGCGACACTGGCGGTCGCGGCTGATCCATTCCAGCTCTGCTTCGAGGGCCCAGGCCTCGGGCACCTCGGCCGTCGGGGCCAGTTTGAGGGCGGCATTGTTCGAGGCCGCCAGCATCCGTTGGATCACCGGTAGCGGCGGCTCGTAGGATTCCACCTGCGTGGTCCGATGCCCCTGCGGCCGCCGGTCGGGGTCCATGTGCCATGCGGCAAACGCCCGGAGGTCCACCCCGGCCACATCCTTCCTGCGAACCTCGGTCGCAACCATCGCCGCGTTCGCCTCGGCGATCAGGGCCGTGATCGGATCGAGATCCACCCCCACGGCTGGGCCCCGCTCGGCCAGTCCCAGCAGATCGCCGCCGATCCCACAACACAGGTCTGCTACCGGCTGACCCGTGGGAAACCGGCTCGCCTTGTAGCGGGCGACAATCTGATCGGTCGCCTGTTCCAGCCCAACGCGGGTAAAGAACATCCGCTCGGCGGCCTCAAAGAACTTCTCGCCCGCCCGCCGGCGTAGTTCGACCTGTTCGAGGACGAGGTGGGTTCGTCGCGAGGAGAGCCGCTTGCGCAGTCGCGTGGTCTGAACTACCAGCGGTTGCGTATCGGCAGCGATTTGGGCGATCCACGACCGTCCTTCGTCGCCCAGAAGCCAGCGATAATCGTCTAATTCGTCCGTCGTAGGCACAGCGAAATGGTGATGAAAGGAGCCGTAATGCGTTACGATTCCTTTCATTGAACCATCGGGGCCTCAATCAGGAAAGGGCCGTTTTTGACCGGTGGCTTGGGGGACCACGGCCTCCGTCGTTGGCTCTATCGGTTCGTTAGCGTTCGTCCGCTGTTGTTTTCAATCTGGACCTTATAGCCGTTGGGTACATTGAGGCGGTAGCAAAGCTGGTCGCCCTCTTTCCACCAGCGGAGTTGGATCGCGCCGTCGGAGGTGGGCCGGACGCCTTCGCAGGAGTCGAGCTTCAGGTCGCCGAAGCGGATTACGACCGTTTTGTGCAGCGGATCGACATGGTAGATGCCGAGCACGTCGCGGTAGAGGGTGTGCACGATGTGTGAAGCAAAGCCGTGATTGCAACTGGCGTACGCACCGTCGTTTTCCCATAAGGTACCGGTCCGCTCGACCATGTAGAGCAGATAGGCGATCGACTCGTCAAGGATCTGCTGGCCGCAGCCCGCCCGGGAGAGAAGCTCCATACGCACCATATTGCCGATGAACGAGTTGGCCAGGTGGACTTCTGCATGGGCCTTGGTCTGCTTTCGCTCCGGGCCGAACTCGTCGCGCAGTACGCGCCACAACTCGGCGTGGTCTTTCGGAGTGGCCACGTCAAAGAAGAAGGCGAAGTACTGGCACACTTCGCTCCGGTTGCGGGTTACCTGGAGCTTGCCATCGCGGCGCAGGGCGTTGTCGACGAAGAACTGCCCGTCGAACGACTGCTTGCGCACCGTCGCGCGAATCGCATCGGCCTTGGTCATAAGGTCCGGAAGGTGGTAGAGCCGCCCGGCCGCCGCGAGGGCTCCGGCGTAGAGCATATTGCTCGGGTAGTTCACATCCTGCACGAACTTGTTGGCCGCGGACCATTCGACGAAGACCCAGGCGGGCAGCTTTTCCAGCAGTCCATCTTCGTTCTCGTACTTTTTGAAGAAGTCGAACAGTCTCAAGACTTTTGGCTGCAAGGCGTTGACCACGGCCCGATCGCCGGTCCGGCCGGCATACTCCTCCAACTGCACGACGAACCACAACGCCCAGTTAGGAATATAATTCCCGTTATAGTGATCGCTGGGATAGCACATGGGCAGCATCCCGTCGGGCAGGTTGTCGAACCGCTCGGGAAGCAGGAAGTTTTCAAAGAAGTTCCGCTCGATGCGCGTGTTGCCGGTCAGGTCAGCTTCGACCCGGGCTGTGAAAAAGCTGTCGCAGAGCCAGCCGGCCCGCTCGCGCGACGGGCAGTCCATGAAGACGTCCAAGGAGTTCTGACGGAACGTGGTCACGCCCGCGGCAAACAGGCGGTTGAGCCGCTCGTCGCTCGCCTTGAATTGGGCTTGGGCAATTGCGGGGTGGGAATACTCGCGCAGGAAGAGGTTTTCCACCTGGCACTCGCCTTCCAGGCAGATGAGCTTCAGGTAGCGGAGCGTGTAGGGCTCGATCGTCTCGACCTGATAGGTGCCCGGCTCAAGCTGGTAGGAGATCACGTTGACGCAACTGAGGCGACGGAAGTTGACGTCTCCTTCGGAAAGGACTTCGTCGAAGGCCAAACGGAATTCGGTCTTTTTCGAGCAGGTGATCTTCGCCCCGAGGAATCCGGTCAGGTTGGTTCCCAGATCGAGGATGTGGTAGCGGTTCTCGCCGAGGACAACCTTGTCGCTCTGGTTCCACGGCCGGTTCAGCGAGGCGGTTTCCACGCTCCTGAGATGTTGCATCTCGATCGACGGGATCAGTTCCAGTTCCTTCTCTGGATAGCCCTTGAGCTCTGGGCCCACGGCTACGAGCGACCGGTCTTTCCAGAGTTTTTCGACCTTCGCCAGCCTATCGATCCGGCCTTGAGCGATGTGACGCATGGGCAAGGTGACGTGGAAGTCGGGAAGGAATACCCGTCGGGCCAGCAGCGTCTTTTTCGGAGCCACGGTGGTTTCTACCACGTCCACCTGTGCGTTCGGGTCGGTAAGCCAACGGTCAAAGCCGGGCTGTAAACGATAAACCTCGATGAACGGCCGCTGGAAACTGTAGCGTTGGACCTTCTGGACCCGGTAGTCGAGAATCGTTGCTTCAAAGCGGGCTCCGGTCCCTGCCGTCGAAGCGAGAACCTCATTGCCGGCCACCACTTCGGCCTGGAGGAACGAGGGCTGGTCCAAGAGGTAGTAACTGTTGGCGTTGTACCCGGCGACTTCGATTGCGATCAGATTCTTCTCGGCCGATAGCTTGCCGGTCAGATCCAATTCGTCTACGCGGTAGAAACCGTGAGGGCCACGAGCAGGGCCATGGCCGACAAATTGGCCGTTGACCGTCGCCCGATAGATCGACGACGCCGCAATGCGCAACACCACCTTGTCCTGCTGCGCGGGCACCACCGCCCGAAACCCTGCCTCGAGGTTCATCTCCGTTTCGCGTCCCTTGGGCCAGATAGGTTGGGCCGAGCGAAACGCGGGGGCTTGGTCGGCCCGCGTGACCGAGACCAGCAGTCCGAGCAAAAACCAAGCGGTCGAAACGAAAACGACGCAGCGTCTCATGGTTGCTTATCCTTTCTAGTCGTGGAAATCCATCCTCCCAGAATAGCTGGTCGGCGGACGTCTGGCAAGAAACAAGGGGTGAGCCAACAGGCCGGGCGTACAGCACACACGCGGGCCGCTTGGGTTGCAGCAAGCAGGATGCTTGGCTGGACTACACAAGCGGGACGCTTATGCTACGGGCAGGCAGGATGCCTGGCGGTGGTAGGCATGCGGGCCGCTTGGGTTGCAGCAAGCAGGATGCTTGGCTGGACTACACAAGCGGGA
>CAZLDQ010000095.1:0-21804 GCA_964558295.1 uncultured Planctomycetaceae bacterium
ATATCCCTGACGCGATCGGCCAGGCACCATGCCGCCCCCAAGACCATGACCGGCAATCGGTCGTGCTCCAAATGGCAGCTTTCATCGCAATAGATGTTGTATTGTTCGCCCATTATGAGCACCCTTCGATTGTTGCTTCCACTTCGCTCACTTCTATCTCGCCGCTTAGAAGTTTGGGCAACAGCGTGTCGCGCAGATCGACTAGGCGGCGGTTCTGACGGACGTTCACGCCGATTCGCTTGTGCAGGGCTGCGACGTGGTCCTGGAACGCCTTTGCCAAAGGCTCCGGCGGCAGGGCCAGCGGATACCGGCTCATGTCCTTCCAGTTGGTGCGGGGCATCTTCGTGCCCGCCGAGTGCGAGTCGGTGTAGTCGACAAACGCCTTGCTCGACACCAGCGAGATGACATAGCCCTGCCAGTGCGACGCCTTAGGGGTAACCACGACGATATCCGTGGAGCAAACTCCATCCACGGGCGCGATGCCGACCTTGTGGAAGTACGGCCGCAGCTTGCCGAACAGAATTTCTCCTTGTTTGAACTGCAACTTGCCACTGGCCACGTCTTCTGCCCGACCCCAGGCGTCCAGGGCGATGTTCCGACGCGGCATGTGTTCCAGTCCAATGTATGAGGTGGTCGGCGGTACATCCGATGGCTTGACACCACGCCGGGGACTATCCGCCACGTCACCAAGAGAACCGGCCTTCCACCCCATCGGGATTGGGCCGAGGGGGGAGTCTTGGAAGCGGTCGGGGAAGAGGTCGGCGATTTCGGCGGGCAGGCCGGGGGCGCGGCCGTCGGGTTTGGCGCGGACGAGATCAAAATCAATGAACCAGCTCTTGAACAACGCCGCGGCCATCTTCTCCAGCGTCCGGTTTATCCGCCGGTTCAACTCGATCTCGTCGTCCAGAGCCAGCATCACATTGATGATGGCATCTTCGATTGGCTTTCGCGGCAAGGTAACCGCAATGCGATTCAGGTTGCCTTCCGTCAGCTTCGGCATTGTTGATCCCGACAGGTAGCCCGTGATGTCGAGCCGGACGAGCAGATAGGCGAGAAAGCGGGTATTGGACAACACCTTGCCTTTCTGGATGTGGGCATGGTTGTTTACCCAGAACTTGCCTGTGGCGATGAAGGCTATCGAGAGTATCCGACTTCTTAGCAGGGCGCTGAACTTCTCCATGAAGGCGTCGGAAATGTACTTCAAAAAGATCAGGCCGAGGACGACGTGTTTGTACTCGGCGGCATCCATGTTGCCGCGCAGCTTGTCGGCGGCGGCCCAGAGCTTGTCCTCGAATCCGAGGTTGGCCCCATTGCCCGAGCGGTTGTTCTTGGGGGTCTGTCTCTTCGCCATATTTGCTCGCTTCCATTCCCAGGCAAGCAGCCGAATTGACACCAAGAAGAATCGAGCATGTAATATACCACCCCCTCTTGCGGATTGCTAGTGGTACCACCTTACGCCTGAGCCGCCGGGCTTGCCGGCAGCGGCGGTTCACGACATAGATTGTCGAAGAGCAAGACCGAGGGCGACTGGGTGCAATGACAGACGGCCCCGTCCCCTCGCCCCGCAGGGCGGGGACGGAACACGCCGACCGCAGTTGGCGTGGCGAAGCTTGCGGCTCGCTGTCGGGGCCATCTGGTTCCCTACGGCCCGTGGTGTTTGGGGTTGGACATCGAGCGGTTCGTCAGTCTGATGAGCCAGTCGGTTGAACAAGGCCGCAGGGGCACGATCACTCCGTACTGCTGCGCACGATCTGTCGGGAGCCAATCGGCAGGACATGCCTGCAGACTACGGGAAGAGCGACTCCTCGTCCTCGTTCGATTCGGGCGGCTCGGGTGGAGCCGGTCCTTCTTCCTCGCGGCGGATGGCCTCAAAAACTTCGCGGCGATGGACGGCGACTTGCGGCGGCGCCTCGATTCCCAAGCGTACCTTGTCGTCGCGGATCTCGACGACGGTGATCACGATCTCCCCGCTGATCACAACCGATTCGTTCACTTTCCGTGACAAGACAAGCATTGTCCCGCTGAGCCCCCATGATCAGACACCCCAGAACACATCCCCCGTTTCATCCGGCACGAGGTTGCCGCCGGTCCACTGATCCCATCGCGTGAGGACTTTTTCCAAGAGGCTGCAACTGGCCAACGCCGGCAACTGCTCCCGGAGTTCGAGAAGGCGATGCTTGATGTCCCCGGCATGGGCGGGTCCGTCGCACAATCGGGCCTCAAGCAACAGGGTCCGGGCTTCACCCATCAGGTTGTCCATATCGTTCTGGATTCGCTTGACTTCGCTCAAGATCAATCGAGCGGTGGGGCGATCCTCCTGGAGTTTGGCGAGGTAGGTCAACGTGAAGTCGGCCATCTCCCCTTCAAAGTGAAGCTGGGCCTGGCGAATCCGCGTCTCCTCCAACAGCCGGCGGGCCTCCTCGCGGTTGCCCATCCGCCGGTGAACCTCGCCGAGCGTCGCCGTCCCGCGGCAGAGGATTCGCATGGTGCGCGGGGTCTGATACTGGGGCCGGCAGACCTCTTCGAGGACCGCCCGAGCTTCCTCGAACCGGCCTTCGGTCAAGAGCAGATAGCCGTGCTGCTCACAGAAAGCGGCCACGGCTTCGGGATCGGCGTTGATCTGACGGGCCAACAGTTCGCTGCCCCGTTGGATCCAATGCCACGTTTCCGCGGCGGGAGCCAACCCTTGGAAACGGAAGACGGAGATGTAGTCAAGAATTCCCCAGAGCGACTCTTCCCGTTGGCGCATGAGGGAGTTGAGCATGATTTCCCCGCCCACAAAACCACGTCGGGCATGCACCCAGGCGCTGAGCCGCACCAGATCTAACCGTCCCCGCGCGTCGAGGAGATCCTGGATGGGGCGAATCCGCTCCAAGAGGCGATGGGCTTCTTCAAAACGGCCACGATCGTAGCACTGAAAGGCCTGCCGGAGCATCGTGTAAAGGGCACGTGGAAAAGGGTCGTCGTAGCGCGGACGTTCTTCGGTACACTTGTACCACTTCTCCTCGGTGGTGAAGGGATCGGAAAGATCCAGAAAACGTCCGCTTTCGAAGTCCCAGACGCCCTTCCAATCGCACCGGCACTGTGTGCCCCGCTGATGGAGTCGCTTGACGTACTTGCCGCGCAAATGGGCGCGGCCGACGGCCGGCGGATTATGCATCGCATACTCAACGTTGTCCACGCCCGGCACGCGATGCTCCAACACGCCGGAGCGATCCAACGAACTGAAGATTCCTTCGTCGTCGAGTTGTCCCCAGCGACTGTCGATCTCGAACAGTTGCTGGCGCACGTTGAGGACCTCGGGAAGCGCATCCCACGAGAGCCCCTGAGTACGGAGCCAGGGGGTTAGCCGGGAGATTTCGTCGGCCACGAGGCTGCCCGGCCCAAGCAATTCGGCGGTGATGGGGTGGGGCGTTTCGTCGCCCAGCTTCTGTCGCAGGGCATTGGAAAGCTGGAGGAGCACCTCGTTCCACTTGGGAAGCGAGTCCCAGTCGACGCCTTGCTCCTTGGCGAAACTGCGATAGAGCGAGAGTTTGATCGCCCAGTCCAGCGTCTGGGCGACGCTGAGCGGGGCGTGTTCCAGGCGATCGAGCATCGCGTGCCACCGTTGGCAGACCTGCGGCGTCCAGGGGGGCATCATCGGGTGATCGGCGTGGGCCTCGGCCTGTTCGAGGTAACGGCGTTGAATCTCGATCGCACTCCACTGGCGCCCGTCGACGGCTCGCGCGCGGGCCGTGCAACTGACGTCGGCGGAGAAATGGGCCATCGCCTCGAGGGGATTGAGCAGATGGACGGTCTGCTTGCGCAACAGTCCGGCCTCGATCATCGCCACGATCACGGCCGTCGTGCCGACTTTCAGCCAGGTGGAGAGGTGCGAGCAGACGCTTTCGCCACACAACACGTGGAGCCGATGAAAGCCTTCACAACTGAGCGACTCGTTCTTGTCATGATAGATTCCGCGGTGGCGTTGCGAGTCGCTGGACGAGACCGTCACCAGGTGCGAGACACGTGGGGAAATCAGGAACTCAAGGCCCGCCGAGCGGTTGTTGAATCCGCCGGCGCCCGTGTAGATTACACGGGAGACGAGGTGCGGAATCAACTGGGGCGGGAGTTGGGCGAGGTCGGCCTGGTGGCCGTACGACTCGTGACAGGCCCAGGTGCTCGGATGGCCGGCATAGGAGACGTTGCACGAGGTGAGGAAGATTTGTTGAATTCGGCTTTCCTTGGTCAACAATTGCCGGGCCAAGCTGGCGAGAATCCGCTCGCCGGCCAAGAGGTAGCGGCAAGCATCCCACGGGTTGGCGACCTCGGGGGTCGCCAACTCCGGATGGTGCCCGGTGTCGACGTAAAATCGGCTGCCGTTCTGCAGGAAGATCCCGCCGGACTCTTTGCCACACAGGTGAGGCAATTCCTTAGCCAGGTCCATGAAGCGCATGAGCACTGGCTCCGGCGGGATCCGCTTGGAACGGGGACCCAAGGCAGCAAAGGCGTATTCGGTCTCCAAACCGAAGATCCGCTCCGCCACACTCACTCCCCTTGCTCTTGCCGAACGGCTTCAACGAAGGTCAGCGAGTTGCGCGACAGTGCCCGTTGGATGGCATCGGCACCCGCCCGGTGGAACCGGTCAGCCGATTCACGGACCTCGTTGAAATCCATTGGGGATTCCATCGGACCTTCAAATTCCACGGTCATCGTTCCACCTTCTCGTTCGCGAGTGAGCATCATTTTGCTCCTCCTTTCTCTTGAGGTTCTTCCGGATCACTACTGTCGTAATGGTAAACGGCCACGGAATCGCCGCTTGCCACGGAATAGCGGGGGGCCGGCAACAGCGCCGGACCTTGCTGTACGGACGAGTTGCTCGGCGGGGTCCACGTCGTATGGCTTACATACCCCATCGAGTAGTTCGCCGGCAGGCCGTCCAGAACATCATCGAGCGTCGCCCCAGGGACGAACAAGCGCTCGGTATCGTTACGATTCAGCCCGAGCGGGTCAGGCAACCGCAACGTACGATACAAGGGCCAACCCGAACCATTGGTCCCCTTGAAACTCATCAGATCCCAATCCAAATGGTGTACCCGCTCCGGCTCGGTAAGCCGGAGGAGCTTAGCGCGGGTCCAAGCGCGGGTGTCGTCAGGAGGCTCGCTCACGAGTTGTTCGATCCGTTTGTCTTCCACAACACGCTCCACCAATCCGGCCGCTTCATAAGACCAATACAACCCCGACTCCGCGTCCAAGCTCGAATAAATATGATCAAGGTGTTTGAGCTGCGGCGCATGCCACGTCAAATCCGCTCGTTGGCTCAACACCTCTTCCACAATCCGCAATTTCAGTACCCAATCCAAACGACCTGCGAGGGCATTCAGATCATAGCAACGAAGTTTCTCGAGGGTATCCGCCCAGAGAGTGAGCACCTCCTTCATCCGTGGAACGATCTGGTCCCCCCCACCCCGATCGCAAAACTTCGCCGCTTCTTCCCAAAAGCCTTGCTGTAATTCTACGGCGGTGACCCACTGTCCTGTCGTCGTTCGCGCACGGGTCTTCAAGGTCGGGTCGTGACTCCAGGTCTGGACCGCGGCCAGTGGATCGTCAAGGATCAGATTGGGGTTGATCTGCCCAGCTTCCAGCATCGCCAGCAAAATTTGCATCATCCCCACCTTCAACAGACAAGCCACATGACACAGGTTGCTGTCATAGAAGATCACATGGAGCCGCGCCAGGTTCGATCGGGGGCGATTGCGTGTGCCCGGCACGAAACCACCGCGAGCGTCCGGCCGCCCACTGAGCGGCTCATCGCGTGCATTGACAAGCGGTCGATGATAGGTCGTTTGCTGGCCAACAATCGTCTCAAAGAAATCGGCCCGTTGCGACAGTTGGTAATTCACCTGCGGCGCGCCGTTCTCCGCCCCGACCTTTCCCTGCCCGGTGATGGCGATACTCGACACTTGGTGCGAAGCAAGATAGAGCATGTAGTGCATCTTCCGGAAGAAGATCTCGTTCCACGCGCGTCGGCTGAGGAGGAAATTCAGGTGACTCCCATAAGAATTCCCCAAACCATCGCTGTTGTTCACCAAGACTTCTACCCGCAGCCCCGGGCGAAGCCGGCTATTGGCCGTTTCCTGGGCCTTGCGGGCGATCCGGAGCATCGCATGCCAGGCGGCCACGAAGTCGAAGGCATTGGTCACCTCAGGGATACACACTTCCAGATGATTCAGGTCGATATAGACACAGCCGCCATTGGACGGAAGATACTTGCGTCCCCAGTCCTGTGGGTCATTGGCACGTCCGTTGGATGACGCTCCCCGGCGACGCGTCCCCCGCCGTCGCCGCCGTCCTCCATCCGCCCCTTGCTCGCACGGCGCCCGCGGCAAAGGTGAACCGATCTGCGGAAAACCATGGATCTGGCGCAGCAAGAGCTTGGAGGCAATACCGCTAGTGCCCAACGGAGATTCCATCCCAAGCAAGAAATTGCCCAACTCCGCGTCGGCACCGCAGATTTTCGGCACGCCATCGTAGTTGAACGCACGGTTGTGGAGGGCAATCCCTTCGCTCACAAGAATTCCGTATCCTTCCGTTTGTGGGCCCCCGCTACAGTTGATCGATTCCATGCAGGCACTCATCCCGTGCCGCAATCACCAACGTAGCGGCTCGCTTCACGTTGGGGCTCCTGATTCCCGACTTCCTATTGATTGAGATAACGATGAGCACGTCCAGCGGGCCGAACCACCGGCTCGACTGCCACCACATCTGCATCTTGGGGCAGATCGTACAAGTAGGCATGTGCGTTCTGTGGCGTCAGCGTGGTCGCCAACCGTTGGAGGGCCGACGAGACCGCCTCCATCATGTCTTCGATCCGCACTCCTGGCTCCCCCCCATCCACATGCCGTTGAAAGGCCATGCGCCGTGTGTCCCGGCAGATCTGTTCGATCACCCGGCCGCTAGCAAGCTCGCGGGCTGTCACCGCCCGCGTCCTGCCATCGCGAAACCGGAGCGTGCAGAGCTCATTCTGAGCGTTCGGCGCAAACAGGTGCGACACGGCTTGGTTGATCATCTCCTTACGAGTCTCCAAGAGGATCTCCCCATTGGAATGGTAGGGCAGGTTTTCTTTCATGTGAATCTGGAAGATTTCACGAGCACCGCGGATATCGGGTCGATCGACGGTGATCTCAATGCCACTGAGCCTCTGCAAAAGGGCCGGATCGACCAGGTCTTTTCGGTTCGTGGCAGCAATAATTGCAATACCTTCTTTGCCAGCAAAACCATCGATCTCGGCTAGCAGTGCGCCTAGAAACTTGTCCGCATGCAAGGCGCCTGCCGAACCCCGCATTCGCCCAACCGTTTCAATTTCGTCGAGAAAGAGCACAGCGTACCCCTCATCAGAAGCCTCGCGCAAGGCCTCAAAGCACTCCCGGATGTTCCGCTGGGTCACGCCGACAAACGGGTCTTCCCACTCCCCGGGCTTGACCACGGCAAAGCGACACTTTTTGCCACTGGTGCGACCAATCTCGGCCGCAGCCACGCGGGCCATCAAGGTCTTTCCACAGCCGGGGGGGCCGACCATGAGGATCGTTTCGCGACCATCCAGGTCGTATAGCCGAGCCAGCTCCGGCGCCACCAGCTTTGCCTTCAAAGCCCCCAGGAGTGTCTGCAAATTGGCTCGCTGCCCGCCGACCGCCTCGACGCTCACATCGGGCACCTCGTCGAGGAAGTATCGTCGCCCGGAGGCGCGTTCCACTCGCTCGTAGGCCAGCCAAGTTGCCTTGTCCCAACGGACCAGATCCCCGGCCTTCAGTTGGCTGGGATCAAGTTGGGTCGCGGCACTGACCACTAATTCCTCGTCCCGGTACTCGATAATCAGGCGGCCATCGTCCGTCAGGCGGCTGAAGGAGGCCATCTCCCCAACTTGTGGCAACCCGAAGGGAGACTTGGCCGTGATCGCACTAAGGTCATTGTTGAGGAACACTTCTTCGCCGGTCTGAAGGGAGTCCAGCGTCAGCGCACCAGCCAGATTGACCACATGGCGACCATTGCCGAAATGAATCATGGCCCGGGGCCCCGCCTCAGTCTCCACCGGGCGAAGATAGACCCCGCTATGCCAAGGGGGAGTGGTGAGCTTGTCCAACAATTCCTTGAGTTTGTCGATGCTAGCGCCCGCCTCCTGCAAGCCCTGGCCACGGCGATCGATCTCGTCGAGGAGCATCCGATCCAGACGGCTGCTCATCTCGGGCGATTCATACCGTCGCCGGTGAAGCATCGCACAGCGTTCCTCGAACCCCAAGCTATGGGGTCCAATCGCCGTGATGATCTCAAACCAAGCCGTCTCGGCAAATCGTTCATCCAGGGATCTGGTCATCGTATACCTCGCAAAGCCAGGTATTCCTGGGCAATTTCCTGGTCCTCCATCGCTTGCAACTCGCGTGCCGTTAGCTGACACGCCACGGAGAGCGAACCTAGGGCATGCCCGAGCATTTGGGCGTCATAATCCGCAGGCAAGACCGCTTCCCAGCGGTATTCAACCGCATCGCCGGCGGGGGCCGCCGAGGCTCGAGCAAGTCGCACCAATCGGGAAGCCGATAGCAGCAGCAAGTGCACGGCCTCGGGGACCTTGCCTTCCGTCGAGATCGCCATGCCCAGCGACACGCGCAAACGCCACATCTTGCCAACCTTAGACGCCAAAAGGGCCTGACAAAACGCGTCGCGGACATCTAACCGGATGGCGACCTGGCCGTTGGCCCGCGTCGTACACGACCATCCTGCCCGCTCGCACAGTTCGCCCAAGCGTTTTTCCGCCGTCGGATCGATGGTTGCCCGACGTTCGGCCACCGTTGCCAAAGCGGACTCCGCCGGCCTGGCGGTGAGGATCGACCACTTCAAGGCCCCTTGCGCGAAACCGGCCATGGCCTCGCCAATCCAACGCTCCACGCCGATCGATTCCTCCTCCTCATTCATGGGAATCTCGACCGACAGCACGGCATCAGAAGTCTTTTCGCCAAGACAGAACTTCACACCGCCGGGCAACGCGGCGTTCTGAAGCAGCATCCCTCGAAGCAGGCCGGCGCTGAGCGGCGGCCCTACCCCCTCGCCGTTCAGTTGCGTCCACATGCGCAACCAGTTCTGCTCCCAAACGGCCGTGCCGACCAGTTCCAGGCCGCTGTTGAGTCGAAACTGCCAGCGATCCTGGTCCGTCCGTTCAACGGCAGCCGTATAGCGTGTCAACCACTCAACAACGGGCAGAACGCTGCTGGAATAATCGACATACATCATGATATCACCTTCACAGGTCCTCGGGCGACCATCGAGTACCCGCCTGAAGTACTGCTGGGGTTTGGCAAAGCTCACAGAATTCGCCGGAAGCCCAACAGGGGGACGCCTCCGCCTGATGATACCAAGCCCCACACGTGGCATTGGGACACTGCACGGCCGGCGTACCGACAGCGATCTGCCGTTGACAGCGCGGGCAGGTGGCGGGCGCACAGACCGCGGGGAAGGGCTGAACTTCGACAACACTCTCGCCGGAGAAGAACCAGCGATGAGATCCCTCGCCCGACATCGGCAGCACAATCTCATCCCGATGCCGCAAGAGCCGAATGCCCAGTGTCAAGGACACGCCGTTGACCCGGACATTGGCGTCGGCTTCTGAGAGAAGCACCCATTGATCATCGAGTTCCGCCGATCGCAACAGACGAACCGCAGCCCCCCCGCCACGCGTCCCACCCGGATGCAGATTGTATCGACGCCCACGGAGCAGCAAGGCGTTCCAGCGTCCTTCCAGGGAGTCTTCGGACCAGAGGACAGCCATAGGATACTCCCAATATCCGTCGCCTAATCATCCTGAATCATATTCAGCAATTGGCGTGCCCTGAAGGGGCAACCGGCACGAGGTGGCCTGCACGAGGGCGCAGGTCGCAAGAATGTATGGGCAAATGAGTCGAAGCCTCCCCCCTACCCCGTCGACAAGGGTAGCCGCATACAACAGGACACTTTGCACGGTGAGCGTTCAAAGGCCAAATGCCCAAACCCTTCGCGTGTCCTTTTCACAGTTGGAAGAGGAGTGCCTGCGGCTGTGGCAGTCGGGCACCCTCATGGGTCTTGCCGGTTTTGTTCGGCAAACCCCATGGGGGCGGTTGGAAATCCGTGGGAGGTATCCAAGAGCAGTTGCCAGAGTTGTTCGATTGGGTGCGCGGTGACGGCGGACAGTCGCTCCGGCGCATAGGCAACGCGGCAATACAGATCCGCCAGAATGCACACCTCGCGTGAGACGGACGTTGCCCGTTCCCCAACCTTGCGGGCAAATTCATGGGGCGTTTCGTCCGGTTGCCGGGCACAATCGTTCTCGCGAGCCCAGGCCTCCATCGCGGCAAACGTATACCGAACAAGCTCCGCCGGCGTCATGCGGCAGACCTCGCCAGTCGCAAAGGGATCGACAAAGGCGGACAAGGGACGGGGCGGCCGAGGACGCGCCTCGTCGCTTGTCACCGACGCCACGTCCGGCGAGTGGTGACCGAACCAACGCTTCCAGAACTCGCGCCAACCGGCCAGCAACTCCCGGAACGCCGCCATGACTTGCTCACGTGCCCGCCATAGCCAATAACCAACCCCCAGAAACACCACCCCATAGAGCAGCCATCGCAGGAAAGGCCCCAACCACTCAACCAAGCGGCTGATTGAGAGTTCGGGCAAGGAGACACGTTGCGAGGGCATTTCCTCGGTCCGCCCCTCCCCTTGACTCCTTTGGTCGTCCGGAGACTGGCCTGTAGTGGTCGTCGCCTCTGGTCGCGACTGGGTGGCCTCTTGATCTGCGGGCTTCTCTGAATGGTTGCGGTCTTGCGATGGCGATCGGTCCGCCTTCTCACCTTGCGGCCCCTGCGAGGATTGGCGATCTTCTGACTTTTGCTGCCCCTTGGTGTCTTGTGACCGGCCAGATGGTTCGCCTTGTTGACTCTGCGAAGCGTCTTGAGTTCCTGACTTCCCTTCCCCACCCTGCGCATTCTGGACTGCCCCTTGACCTCGATCACCTTCCTTGGCCTCCTGTTTGTGGAAGCCCTCTCTCTGGGGATCGTCCTGCCGGACTCCTTCGCGTCCCAACGCATATCGCGACGGATCCTGCTCCGGTGACTCCAACCGGGCGAGCAGTTGCCCGAACGGATCGCCGGCATTGGGGCGAGGCAAGAATAGGGCCCCTCCGAGCAATCCGACGATCAGAACACTGCCGATGGCAATCCAGAGGCCGGCCATCGCGGCGGGCATCTGAAGACGCCGCTGCCGCAGGTACCGTCGCAGCCCCAGAAAGCTCGTGTTCACGAGCAGCCCCAATCCGCTGGCCACGTAAATGCAAAGTAGCCAGAACACGTAGCGGCGGCTAGCCATGTTCTCTGCGGCAATCAACCCTTGGCCAATCCCAAAGACCGGTAACGCTGCCAACGAGAAGTAGACAATCCACACACCCGGCGCGTTGGGACGTGCCCGGCGGTCGAGCCAAGAAGCCCACCAGGCAGGCCGGCTTTTTCGGTCTTCCCGAGAGGTCACCCCTTCAGGCTCGTTTTCTGGATCATGGTCGCTCGTCCCAGATTCCCGCCCCCGTCCCTGGCCAATGGTCTGCAAGAGTCCCTCGTTGGAAACGTCTTTGCTCGCATCCAAGAACGTGCAATCCCAGGTCAACCGATGGGTCGACCACCAGATCAGGCCAAGCAGGAGCCAATTGAGCAGCGAAGCGTCGGCAACAAACCGATGGATCGCCAGTCCCGTAACGACGGCCAGGGGGAGTGCAAACAGGGTGGCCCGATCCGTGCCCGACTCGATGGAAATCCGCCCGATAAGCACCGCCGCCATTACGAACAGTGCAAGGATGTACTGGAGCCGGCCCGGGAAATCCCCATGATAGAAGACCTCCAACAAGAAAAACACCAGGCTGCCGACCATCGCCATGATCAATACTGGGCTGACGGCGATCACCAGATAGTCGGCCAATGTTGGACGGAGGCGACGGGCCATGGGAAAAGGGGGTCAAGGACTGGAGATTAGGGATTGGGGATGTGATCGCGTCGCAGAGCGCACAACCACCGCGTAGCGGCAGGGCCTGCCCGGCGCTGACTCCTTCCGTTCAACCAAGAGACCAACCGTCATCCAACCGATTCCATCTTACCCAAAACGTAGTTCTGACACACCGTGCTCACGCTTTCCTTGTCGCGCAAGTAACGAGCCTCAATTCCGTGAGCGGCCAGAAGACCCGCGGCCCGTTCAAACTCGTGGATATGGTAAACATTGACCAAAGCACTCACGGCATACCCCTTGCGGCGAAGATTTCCCAGGGCGATGACCGCCTCCGGCGTCACGGCTGTTAACAAGGCCAGCACCGTCGCATTATGTGGCAGGCGACTGGCCGTCTCTTCGAGCAGATGGGCGAAGCTCAAACCGTCGGTCAACTCGATGCGGGCGAGGGTCTCCAGGATCTGCACCAACTGTTCGTGTCCTTGCCGTGTCTCGACGATCACGGGCTGCAAGCGGTCACTGTGGGCCAACATGCTGGCCGAGCGTTGGGCCTCGCGGCGACTCCGGGCGTCCGAGTCCCATCCCTCCTGCCGAATCCGGTCGGCCGCATCCCGGCCGTTGGTGACCAGTCCCACCTGCTGCCCCATATGATACAGCGCATGGGCCAGCGACGCAGCCATGGTCACAGCCAATTCCGAGCGGTACGGTTCGTCTTTCGGATCATACGACGCCTGGTGAAAATCGAGCACCAGGGAGGCCCCCGCCATGCTTGACGGCTCATAGATCTTGCTGTGCAGCAATCCGGCCCGCGCGGTCGCACGCCAATGAATCCGGTTCAGCGGATCCCCGGCCATGTACGGCCGCACGCCGGCAATGCGTGTCGGGTCTTCGTAGAGCCGGTAGCTCATGCGGATCTCGCCCATGGGCCGTCGCGAGGAGACTTCATAGCCTTCCAGCGGCACCACCTCGGGATAGACCAGCAGATAGTGCGGTGACGTGGCGACCCGGTAGCGACGGTGCAGCCCAAACACGTCCCCGGTCTCCAACACAAGCGGCCCGATCTGGAAGTAGCCGCGTTGCTGGCAGTGCAACTGATAAACGAGCGTCTTGCGGGCACGTCCACCGAGCATGACAAGCTGCAACCGTCGCCCTTCAACCCGCAACCGGGGCGGAGGCGGAAGCAACGCATGCCGCGGCAGGAGATCCTCCAACAAAACCCACGGGATCGGCAGCCGCCCACGGTTCTGGACGGTAATCACCACGGCCACCGTATCGCCCACCTGCGCCGTGTAACGATTGCACTCCCGGGTGGCGGTCAAGTTCTCCGCCCAAAGGCGGGTCAACACGCGACTGACCAGGATCGCCCCCAACAAAGCGTACATCGCGTAGGCCAGGAGTCCCAGGTTGAACACCAGGGCGACCAACAGCAGGAACAGGGCTCCGGCAAACCATCGCATCACCGGGTCCACTCCCTAGGGCAATCTGGCCTCGTCCGACACCATCGGCACCGGCACCTCCTCGACAATCTCATCGACCAACGCGGCCGTGGTCACTTTGCGCAGGCGGCTCTCCGGCCGGAGGATCAACCGATGATTCAGGACCGCAGCCGCCATGCGTTTGATGTCATCTGGCTGCACAAAAGACCGCCCCGAAATGGCGGCGAGAGCTTGGGCCGTGCGGAATAAGGCGATCGACGCCCGGGGGCTTCCCCCCAGGCCCAAATCGTCATGCTTGCGGGTCGCATGGACGATCTCCAACAGATACCGCCGTACCTTTTCGTCCATATGCACTTCCCGAACCGTTCGCTGGGCTGCTAGCAGCTCGGCTTCCGACACCACCGGCTGGAGGTCTTCTAGCGGACTCCCCCGTTGAAGCACTTCGAGCATCTTCATCTCCTCGTCGAGACTGGGATAGCCCAAGCTGAAGCGAATCAAGAAGCGGTCCAACTGGGCCTCGGGCAGCGGAAACGTCCCCTCGTGATCGATCGGATTCTGGGTGGCAATGACCAGAAACGGCGGCTTGAGCGGATAAGTCACCCCGTCGACCGTCACCCGTCCTTCGGCCATTGCCTCCAAAAGAGCCGCCTGGGTCCGCGGTGTGGCGCGATTGATCTCGTCGGCCAGGATGAGTTGGGAGAAGATCGGTCCGGGACGGAACTCAAACTCCGCCGTCTTCTGATTGAACACCGACACCCCCGAAATGTCGGTCGGCAACAGGTCGGGAGTGCATTGGATCCGCTTGAATGCACAGCCCACACTCTTGGCCAATGCCCGCGCAAGCATCGTTTTGGCCACCCCTGGGACATCCTCCAGGAGGATATGCCCCTCACAGAACCAAGCCACCAGCGACAGGATAATCTGCCGTCGTTTGCCCACGATCACCTTTTCCACATTAGCGATGATCTTCTTTGCCGTCGGTGTCACATCGTTCATGGGAAGCCCTCGCGTTTCTCCTGGTCCGGTCCCTCCATGGTAACCGGTTTACGAACTACACGAAAGAGAATCGTAGGCAGTGAGCGGATTGTGTACAGCGTCTTGCCGTTAGCCCCCTGTCTCCCATCTCCCATCCCCCGCCCCACCGGCACGTTCCCAAACACGGGTTGCGACCGGCAAGGCACATTCACGAGAACGAGGTACCTGGGAAAAGAGGAACCTCTCATGCGGAGGGCGAGGTGCTTGTCGAGTCGGAAACGGACGGACCGCAAGCTTCCAGGCGCTAGGCAAGTCTCGCCCTCCTCGTCCTGCTTTTCAAGAGAGAATAGGACATCCCCTGCCCCATGCACTACGAAAAGCGTGCGTGTGGATCAGTCGCCCACCTGTCAGATGGAACACTCAGATGGCGACGACCTTCCGCCACCCCGCCTCCTTGGTCCGGTTGCGTCAACGGGCTCCGGAAGATCCCTTCCTCAATCCAGACGGATGCTGACCGTCTTCAACTCGGTGTAGGCAAGGATTCCTTCTTCACCGAGTTCGCGGCCGATGCCCGACCTCTTGAAGCCGCCAAAGGGCGCCGCCACATCCACGCCAAAATAGCAGTTGACCCAGACGGTGCCCGTTTTAAGCTTGCCCGCCACATCATGGGCCTTCTTGATATCCCGGGTCCACACGGCCGATGCCAGACCGAACGTGGTACGATTGGCCCGGGCAATCACCTCATCAACGTCAGAAAACTTCAGTACGCTGAGCACCGGGCCGAAAATCTCCTCCCGAGCGATAGTCATCTGATCCGTCACGTTGGCAAAGAGCGTCGGCTCGATGAAATACCCCCGACTGCCAAACCGTTTGCCACCAGTCACACACTCCGCTCCCTCCCTTTTGCCCGACTCGATATAGCCCAGGACCCTGTCGAACTGCGCCCGGTCGATCTGCGGTCCCTGCTGGGTCTGCGGGTCCATCGGATCGCCAACGCGATAGGCGCGGTTCATCGCAGCGAGCTTTTCGACCACCTCGTCATAAATCGCATCCTCCACGAATAGCCGGCTCGCGGAAGCACATACCTGGCCTTGATTCCAATAGAGCGCGTTGTGCGACTGGGCAATCGCCGCGTCCAGGTCGTAGCAATCGGCGAAGAGGATGTTCGGGTTTTTCCCACCCAATTCCAAGGTGACCCGCTTCAAACTCGCAGCGGCCTCGCGCATCACAATCTGCCCGACCTCGCAGGAGCCGGTGAAAGCGATCTTGTCAATGCCCGGATGCCGGACTACCGCCGCGCCGGTCTCCGGCCCACCAGGGACGATATTGATCACGCCGTCCGGGATGCCGGCCTCCTTGGCGATCCGCGCCAGACGTAAAGCAGTCAAGGGCGTCTGCTCGGCGGGTTTCATCACGACCGTGCAGCCGGCCGCCAGGGCGGGAGCCCACTTCCAGAGCGTGCTGACGATGGGAAAGTTCCAGGGAATGATCTGCCCGACCACCCCGACCGGCTCGCGGCGTGTGTAGGTGAAGAACGGGCCGCGCACCGGGATGGTCTTTCCGTAGATCTTGTCGGCGTAGGCACCACAGTACCGCAGGCCCTCGGTGGCAAGGGGCAGATCTCCCGTGCGCACCTCGCGCAGCGGTTTCCCGCTGTCCAGCGTTTCCAGAACGGCCAACTCCTCCGCCTCGCGCTCGACCGCTTCGGCCAACCGAACCAACAGCGTCCCACGATCCCTCGCGTCCATCGTTGGCCAAGGTCCCGTCTCCAGCGCTGCCCGCGCTGCCGCGACCGCCCGATCGACATCCTCCGCCGAGCCTTCGGCCACTTCGGCCAGCACTTCTTCCGTGGCCGGGTTGATCGTGGGAAACGAGCGCCCACGGGATGCCGGCTCGAAACGTCCGTTGATGAATAGCTCGGTCTCTCGGATCTCCGGAATCTTGACCGTCACCTGATCAGCCGCCATCGCCAACCTCCTGTGCTATGACGCCCACCCCGCAGAAAAACGACGATCGTCTCGCCGTCTCACGGCATCGCGGGCAACTTCGACTTGGCCAGGTTCGCCGGCGTCCCCTGCTGCGTGTGATACGGCCGCAGGCGGAAGCGGTAAGCCTGGGCCACAGGCTGGATCTTGTACTCCGCGTGGGGCTGAGCCCCCCAACTGTCATCGCCGCCGACGCCCATCTGCTTCAAGTCGAGATTAAGCGTCGTGAAATCGCGGCGGCGAATCTCGAAGGTATGCTTCGGCCCCTGTAGGTCATCGGTCGTATACGGCAAAGCGTTGACGCTCAGCAGAGGCATCCCGATCGCCAAGAGCCCGACGCCCTGGCGGTTGGTCACCGCCGTCCAGCGCACGTCAACCTTGTTACCCGACTCGCCCGGCTCGCTGTAGTCGGCGAAGTATTGTCGCCGAACCTCGCCGCTGTAGAGCCCAATCCGGGCGTCGTTCCGATCGCAATAGGTTTCCTGCGGCCCGCGGCCGAACCAACTAATCGTGTCAAATCCCTTGGGAAGGGCCATCTGCATGCCGAACCGCGGCATCTCGGGGAGCTTGCCCGCCCCCGGCGTGAAGCGGCCGTCCACGACCACGTCGCCCGAACCGTAGACCGTGTAGGTCAACTCATATTGCGACTGGACCTTGGGCAGTTCGGCCTTCACCGTGATCCGCACGGCCTGCGGGGCCAGCCGGTGCACGCTGACTTCCCGGGCCTTCCAGCCGACCTCGCGCCAGAGGCCCAACTGCTGATCCATCCGGAAGCCCCGATCGTTGTCCGTCGGCGCACGCCAGAAGTGCGGCCGGAGCGGTTCCTGGATCAACTCCGTGCTGAGGTACTGCCACGAGGTCAAAAGCCCCGACTTCTTCTCACACGTCAGGCTGAAGCCCACCGAGCCTACCGTCACCTTGACATTGTCCTCGGCCACGAGCAGATCGAGCATCTTCGCCAGGGGAAGCTCCGGCACCGGAGCTTCCAACGGAAGTTGGAACTGCTCCCAGGCCAACTCGTGCCCCTTCTTCGCCCAGGACGTGTCTTGCTTGAGCTTGAACGACAGATCGAGGAAGTACTCCACACCTGCCTCGGGCTGAATCGGCCGGAAGGGAATCGTCAGTTGCTTGCTGGCGCGCGGGGCCAGATTGAGATCGCCCAGTTCCCCGCTTTGAAGCACCCGATTGTCGGCCATGATCTGCCAAGTGCAGGTGGCGATGTCACCCAAGTTGATGAAGTCATACCAGTTCTTGAGTTCCACGGTCCCTTTGGCCAAGTCAACCGGCCTGGCGTGGACGTACTGATAGACCTTCTTGACCTGAGGGAGCGCCGGGTGCGGCTTGCGGTCGGGCGAGACCAGACCATTGCAGCAGAAATTGTCATCGCTGGGCGTCCCCGGAGGGCCGAAATCGCCGCCGTAGGCCCAAAACGTCTTCTTTTCCCCCGGCGCGACGGGCACGAAGAGGCTACCCGGTTTGCGGTTTTGCGGCTGACGCAATCCCTGATCGACCCAATCCCAAATGAACCCGCCTTGCAGATGCTTTTTGGCGTAGATCAGGTCCCAATACTTCCACAGGTTGCCCACGGAATTGCCCATCGCATGGGCGTACTCGCAGAGAATGTAGGGGCGTGTCTGGGGCTTGCTGGCATACTCGGCCAACGCCGCCGGCGGGGCGTACATCGGGCAAACAATGTCGGTGTGCGGGTCCCATTCGGCCCGTTCGTATTGCACGGGCCGGCTCGGGTCGCGTCCTTTGATCCACTGGTAAGTCGCGACGAAGTTCGGCCCGAAGCCGGCTTCATTCCCCAGCGACCAGATGATCACCGACGGATGATTCTTGTCGCGTTCCACCATGCGCTGCGTGCGGTCCATATGGGCGGCCAGCCACTCGGGCTTCTTGGCCAGCGACTTGTCGCCGTACCCCATCCCGTGCGATTCGATATTTGCCTCGTCGATCAGATAGAGCCCGTAGCGATCGCAAAGGTCGTACCAGATGGGCTGGTTCGGATAGTGACAGGTGCGCACCGCGTTGACGTTGTTCTGCTTCATCAGCAGGATATCTTTGAGCATCGATTCCGGCCGGATCGCCTGGCCCAGATCCGGATCGTGCTCATGGCGGTTAACGCCCTTGAAGAGCACCGCCCGGCCGTTGACGAGAAGTTCGCCGTCCTTGATCTCGACCTTGCGGAAGCCAACGTTCGAAGAAACCACTTGGACCACCTTGCCGGCGGCATCCTTGAGGGTCAACACCAACGGGTAAAGGTTTGGCGTTTCAGCCGACCACTTCTTCGGGTTGGCGACCGTCATCGCCAGATCGAGCGAGGTTTCGCCGTTGGCGTCGGCCGTGCCCGACTGCGCGATCGGCCCAACAACGGTCTTCTTTCCTTCGTCCAGAAGCACGGCTTCAACCGCAAACGCCTTGGCCGTGGCGGTGAAGTTGCGAACCTTGACATTGATCTTCAATTCGGCGTCGCGATACTGACTGTCCAACTCCGGACGAATCCAGAAGTCACGCACGTCTAGATCGGCGGTCGAGAGGATCGCCACATCGCGGAAGATGCCGCTGAGCTTCCAGAAGTCCTGATCCTCCAAATACGAGCCGTCCGACCAACGGTAGACTTCCACGGCCAAGAGGTTTTCTCCCGGCTTGACGTACTTGGTGATGTTGAACTCGGCCGGAGTGCGGCTGTCTTTGCTGAAGCCTACCATCTGGCCGTTCACCCAAAGGTAGAAGGCCGAGGACACGCCGTCGAAGCGAATAAACGTCTGACGTCCTTGCCAAGCGTCGGGCAGGGTGAAACGGGTACGGTAGGAGCCGACCGCGTTGTTGTCGGCAGGCACGAACGGCGGATTGGGCTGGCCCCAGGGATACGGAATGTTCGTGTAGATCGGAATCCCGTAGCCCTGGATCTCCATGTTCGACGGCACGGGGATCGTCTTCCAGGCCGCGTCGTTGAAATCTGTCTTGAAGAAGTCTTGCGGGCGGTCCGCCGGCTTGGCAACCCAGTGGAACTTCCACTGACCGTTGAGCGACTGGCAATAGGGCGACCTGGCCGGATCGGCGGCCAGCGCCGCATCGGCGTCGGCATACCAAAACCGCGTTGCCCGCGGGGCTTCCTTGTTGATCCCCGTCACCTCGGGATTCTCCCAGTCGTGCAGGGGTTCCGCGGCTTGCGAGACGGTAGCCAGCAGGCACAGTCCAAGAAGGAGCGACTTCACAACAGTAGCGGATTGCATGTTCTTGCCTGTCAGAAATTAGCCGGCCCCGTGCAATCGGTCGGCCGGTCATGGGGTTTAACGTTTGGGACTCAGCCGAATCGCTCCGCCGCCGTAGGGCAGGAGCGTCATCTCCAAGCGGTCGCTCGAGGTCACCTTGACCGACTTCGAGGCAAAACTGCGAGGCTCTTGGCCGTCGCTAATCAGGACGCCCTCGAAACACCCGTTGCCCAAAAAGCCCAGCGGCACCGAGACTTGAAACGGCTCACTTCGAGCGCTGATTGCTCCAAGATACCAAGCGTCTCCCTTGCGCCGGGCAAGGACGACCGACTTGCCCGGCAAGCCGCCGACGAAACGGGTCTCGTCCCACGTCACCGGCACGTCGCGCAAGAAGGCCTTGGGGGCCTCGGGCAGATTGCGGTAGGCGCTCACGCGGTCGGCCAGATGGAGCAAGCCCGACTCAAACACCACGCTCAAGGCCAACTCGTGGGCATTGGTCGTCCGATGCGGATACTTGTCGTCGGTAAACGCACACGGGGTGTAATCCATGGGGCCGACGGCATTGCGGGTGAAGGGGAGGATCGTATTCAGTTGCGGGGCCTTCTCGGGATAGCTCGGATCAAACGTGTAGCACTCCTCCCCACGCACTGCTTCCATGCTCATCAGGTTCGGCCAGGTCCGCTCCCAGCCGCGAGGCAGGGTGCAGCCGTGGAAGTTGACCATGATCTGCTTTTCGGCCGCATCGCGGAGGATATCGTGGTAGAGGCCCATCAGGTTCTGTTTGTCGCTCTGGAAGAAGTCGATCTTCACCCCCTTGACGCCCCACTTCTTCAACAGATCGAACTCGAACTTGCGGACCTCCGTCACGTTCATGCAGCCGCGAGGCTTTTCGGTGACGATGTTGTGGTCACCGCCCGAGTTGTACCAGAGGAACAGGCCCACGCCTTTTTTCCGGGCATACTCGGCCAGTTGGCGCACGTCGCCGTTGTTCATCAGGTCCCAGTTGGCGTCGACCAAGAAGTATTCCCAGCCCATCTCGGCGGCCAGGTCGATGAACTCGAGCATCTTGCGATAGTCTTGCGGGCTGTCGTGGTCCGACCACCAGCTCCAGGCCGCCCGGCCCGGCTTGACCCACGAGATGTCTTGCAGACACGAGGGCGGGTTCAGGTCGGTCACCAGCGTCGATTCGACAATCCCGGCCAGCGACTCGGCAACCATCACCACGCGCCACGGCGTGGTCCAGGGCAGCTTCGCACTCGGCTCGACATCTCCCTGATGCCAGCCTTCTGCGGCGTCGGGGAAGCGGATTTGATACACGCCCTCGGACGAGGCGGGGGCCAGCCGGCAGGCACAGTAGGCACCGTCGACCGCCGCGTCGGTCAGCAGTACCCAGCGGCCGTTCTGGGCCACTTGGAACAACGCCGGAAACGCCCAGCCGGTCTTCCGCGGGCACGGGGTTCCGACGGGAACTTCCATGTAATAGTCCTCGTAAGCCGGAGCCCATTGGGTGGCCTCCTGGTACGGCGTCAGCCATGCCCGACTGGTGGCCGGAAGCCGGAAGCCGGTCAACTCGCTCGTCACCTTGACCGCCTGGGCACTCGAACCCGGGAAGTGATAACGGAAGGCCACGCCGTCGTTGGCCACCCGGAACACGATCTCCATCGCCGCGCCGCGAGGATTCTCGAACACGAACGACTGCTGCCGGGCGAGGCTATGACAGACGCTTCGCTTGCCGTGCGGCATGCGGTAGGTCTCGTCGATCGCCGTGACCGCGCTTTGACGCTTCGCCACCAGCCCATCAACAAACGCCTCGTCGCTCCGCACGATTCCCAGCGGCGACCAGGGCAGGACCTCGACCCGCTGCCCCTCGGGCCCCTGCTCGACCCGGTAATAGAGCCGCACCTTGTCGGCCGGATAGGCCGCGACCTGCTGAGGCGCGGTCAGGGCCAACGTGGCCACCAGCTTGCCATCAGGCGAAGCGAGCGTCCACTGCGCTGGGCCGGCCTGGGCCGGGCGGATTCCGAGGTTGATCATCGCAAGCGCGATCGTCAGGCCAATAATCCACTTCATCGGGGCAAAATCCTTTCCTATTCTTCCCGCCCGTGAACTGACGGGGAGCTCGGGGTGTTCGTCTGGAGTTGAAAAGTCAGGCATCCAGAATAATGTCGCGTGCGGCTGTTGGAAACTTCCGTGCAACACCTGCGG